>NZ_JAWIIV010000015.1:0-141255 GCF_035916955.1 Noviherbaspirillum album
CATCAGTTGGGTAGGGTTTGCGTGCATTCATCCCCAACATTGACTGAACGCTACTTCCTTAGTTCATAACACGCTCTAGTGATGCGTCGAAATGGCGCTATGTTTGCGGCGTCAGAAAATAAATCGGGGTCAGCGGCAAGCGTCGTCGCGCCATATCATCCAATTTTCCGTAATGTGCGATCCTCAAGTCCACCAGCTTATCGGCTGAAATCAATGTGACCTTCCGGCTTTCCTGCGCTCGCACGAATTCCTCCGCATCCTTGGTAAAGCCGCCAGTCGAGACAAACAGCCCAACATCGCCATTGCCTATTAGCGAAACAAACGATCGTAGACCTTCTACAGTGACTTTCTGGCTGACGCGCTTAACTTGCACTTTAATGCGCGGAGGTCGTGTACCCAAGGGATCGTTGTAAGCAAGTATATCGACGCCGCCGTCTTTTCCAGGAGGAGAAATCCATGCGACGTGGTAGCCCATTGCCTTGAGCAGATAAGCGACCAAGTCTTGAAACTCGTACGGATTCATCGCTTGCAAGTACTGCTCGATTTTCGTCCACGCTTGCTCTTCGGCCTGCTCGAAAATGATACTGGACTCTTTTTCACTTTCTTCTTGCTCGAGAGACGGTGTATCAGACGAGGGTGCGGCATTTGGTCCTGGCTGGCTGGCTTTCCAGGCGTTGTAGAGCTTGACCGCCTCTTTGTAGAATGACTCTGGGTCTGCATACAGGTCGTACGCCGCCAAGCCAGTCGGCGTCAATGTCCATGTGCCCTTGTGCTTCAACAGCCATCCGGCTTTTACACAATCGACGGTGGCGAATCGAACGATTTTTTCGAAACGGCGTTCGCCAGGTGATTCGTAGTTGCCGCTCTCGTATGCACTCAGCGTAACCTGGCTTTCCAATGCATTAAGCGCTTCACGCGCTTGCAATCCCTCTGGTGCTCCTTTAAGGATTTCAAACAGCTTACGGAGCAGTTCTCCAGTACGCTTTCGAGTGATGCTTTTCAGCAGCAGATTGCAGTTGTAGTCATGGTTACTATGAATCAGCAAATAACCAGATATGAATTGCGACAAGATCGTTGTTCGGCTGTGGCGAGCTAACGTTAAAAGTTTAATGGCATGGCGACCTCAATCCTGAATAGGCAAAACATAACGATTAGCCGACAGGGATCACAAACCGCACTTTGTTAAGAGACCAAGCGTGGGGACGAGGCGCGACACTCATCATATAAATAATTGACATACTTGCAATGCACGACTGAGAATGCAATCTCCTTGGCCCCTAATCACCTTAACGAAAGAAAGTAACTTGCATGGGTAGCATTCTCATCGACGTTCCAGACTTTCTGGACAGCGAGCTTATCTACAACGATAAGGAATCAAGACAGATCCTGAAGTTCTTCTGGCCTCATAGCTCGGAAAAGATCAACAGCCTGAGTATCAATAACGATACGCGCCGATTAGCCCAGTCCGCGCTGGTTACCGCGATAGATGGATCCTACGCAATGGGATTCATACAGGCGCTCGGTGAATCCATCGCACGTCCTGGCTCCGGCATCAAGCCATTGACGAAGAAGCTTGCGCAACGATTCATCAAGCATTGGTGGATACATGCTACGCAGCGGGATCTTGAAGACGCTAAGGTCTATGAGTCGGTGCGTAGCAGCATCGCACGGAATCTGAGGTCTCGTTTCGAGTTTGTCGTGCAAGGCATTTCTCTCAAGAGCAGGAATGCACCGTTCTATGCAACGAACTCCAGGGTAGACATACTATGGGCGTGAATCGCAGGACAAGGTCGTTGGCGTACTGGTTTTCAATCTTCGCTGTCATTGCCGTATTGACCTTCTACGCGGCTTATCTTTACTCGACGGCTCGTTCCAGTCCTTCGCACTTGATTTCCTGCATGGAGGTCAATGTCCGCTGGAGTGCCTGGACGTGCGAGCAAGTGCTTCGTCATGCCTCTTTTTCGAAGGGCGAGCTGAATGAGTTGAATCGGTCGGCAGGCGCGCGGTTGCCTGTATCAATCGCCGATGCGCAAAAGGCGGAGGAAATGCTTGTCCTCTTCCTGGCCAAGGGGGTCGATATCAATGCACCCGATGAGCGGCTGAAAAGATGGACTGCATTGCATGCGGCGGCCATATCCGGCGAGCCAGGAGAGACCGCATTGCTACTCAAGCTCGGTGCAAAAATTGATATCCGCGATGCGGATGGAAAAACGCCGCTGGACCTTGCGCGGCTGGCGCAGGAAAAGCAGCCGGATAATTCCAGAGCTGCAGAAACCACCCGCCTTCTTGAAAAGGCCCAGTTCAAGTCTGGCTCGTGAAAATAGGCACGACGATCCGTTCAGCTAGGAGTTAAGCGAGGGAAGCAGGATGCGTCACAGACCAATGATGCTCAAGAGGCCTTTCAAGAATTTTTCAAAGCCTATCGTGGCTCTTGTCTTTCCCTTGGCGATGTGATCGATGTCCGTGCCGAGGGCCTCCTTCAAGGCATCACGCATTCCGCCATTGATTTTTCCGCCGCCATTGGCATTCGCACCTTGTTGCACTTGTTTGGCAAATTCTATTGCATCTTCCTTTGAAATCTTTCCCTCTTTGAGACCTTTAATGATATGAGCAACGGCGGCGTTACCATCACCTTTTGAAATAAGGTCGTTGTAATCTTTCTCCCACGCCGAACCTGCGCCGATTTTTGCGAGCATGCTGAAGACGCCCGGATCAAAATTGCCGATCAGGTTAGTCATTAGTTTTTCGTCAAGCGCAGGTATGTTCGGATCAGGAAGGTTGTAACTCGCTGGAAAACTATCGTACTTAGTTATAGAACCATTGCTGGTTACGGATGAAGTCATAGGATTCCCCGATAGTGAAACGAACTAGGAATGCCACGCTGGGTGGCGAACTCATGCCAATCATCTTTTGGTTGACACACCGATATTGAAATAACTTTAACTTCTTACTCGGTGAGTGGCGCCGGTTTAGGAATGGTTCCTGTGATGCTGGTGCACAGACTTGATCCTGTGGAACGGAAGGTGAATATTGAACCGGGGGTCAACCACTGCGGGCCTTGAGCGGTTACCGGAGATAACCGGATTGGGTGGTCATCGTTCAATGCATGCGCGCAGGAGGTTAGTCGGACGCTTGTGAAGCCGCTGGAGATACAGGGAGTCGGGATTCGTAACTCTCCGAACTTGCGTGTGGATTCTTAATGTTTTCCCTGTTATTCGGGCTTCAAATAACGCTTGAATATCCGATGCCCTACCCATCCACCGGTGGCCATCCATACTGCGGCATTAATCATGAACAGCTTGATATTTCGAGACATGTCTTCTTCGCTTGCATAGAGCGGACCGAATGTCATGCCGGCGATCCAGAAAAGGCCATACGCACCGAGGCCACCGAGTAGCATGCCGGCTATGATGATTAAGACGCGCGCCATCATGTCATGGCCCAAATCCAGACTGCCTTGGCCTTGTTGTAATCGGACCATACTCCCGGAATATTGATACCCGACTGATTCCGGATCCATGAGGTCCAATCCGCCAGGCGTGATCCGTTCCATAAATCGATATGGTCGCCCTGCTCGTTTGGTCCCCAGTAGTTTTGGAAAAAAACGATTCCTGTTTTAGCTGCCATGTTGCCGAACGCCTCCTTGCCAGATAATTTCTGCACGCTTGCTTGGAGGATGCCGGGCCTTGCAAACCAATTGGCCATTTCCTGTGCGCGAATTGCGTATTTTGGCCTGTCTTTCTGCCATGAGAGCGTTCCGGTGAACGTCCTCATGTTGAATCCTGAACGTGACAGTGCAGCATATAGATTGATGGCACTGGATATCCTCTCGTTCAGTTGCTTGAAATGCAATTTAATGCAAGGAATGGAATGTGGTCAAAGACGAGGGTGGCGAATAGTGGCAACAAACCGACAGGGAGTAGATGCTTGGTTGAGTTGCTGGAGGGGATGGTGAAGGTGTCGGTATTTTGCTTGTTTGGATCGACGTGAGTCTTTTCAAAGTGAGGTTATGGCTGAGGATGAAGATTAACGCTGGGAGGACGTTTGCTCTTGCTGCCGCCCTCACCCCAGCCCTCTCCCGTCAGCGGGAGAGGGAGTTTCTTACTTCGATGCATGATTTGTCAAATGCAAATGCCCGAAGTTTTTGATTTAGCTCCCGGAAGCGGCTCTGCTGAACCCCAAGTTTCCTTCCATCTCATTTGCCATCTCATTTGATATAGCCCGACATCCCACTTTGCCGAACCGCATTACAATCCCCCCATGTGCGCTAACTACATCCCCTCCACTCACGACCAGCTGCGCCAGCATTTCCAGGTGGCGCCGCCTGATTCCGACTATGTCGCCGAGTCCTATCCAGGTTACATGTCGCCGCTGATCCGGCTGCCGCGTACCGATGCAGCCGTCGGCGACCGGGCCTGCGCGTTGGGGATGTTCGGCATGGTGCCGCACTGGGCGGAGTCAAAGCTGGCGCGGCAGACCTACAATGCGCGCACGGAAACGGTGGCGAGCAAGCCGAGTTTCCGCCATGCATTCAAGCATGGCCAGTTCTGCATCATTCCGGCGGCGGCGGTGTTCGAGCCCTCGTATGAAACCGGAAAGTCGGAGCGCTGGGAGATCATGAATGTGGATGGCACGCCTTTGGGGATCGCCGGCATCTGGGAGCACAAGCAGGCAGGGCCGGACGGGCTGGAGCTGCTGTCCTTTTCCATGCTGACCATCAATGCCGACGGTCATCCGCTGATGCAGCGGTTTCACAAGCCCGATGATGAAAAGCGCATGCTCGTGATCCTGCGGCCGGACCAGTATGACAAGTGGCTGCATTGTCCCGTGGAGGAAGCGGAACAGTTCTTCGAGCGCTATCCGGCGGAGAGGCTGGTCGCGCATCCGGCCGATCCGAAGGCTAGCAAGCCGGTTCCGCAGCAATCGCTGTTCTGAATCCCGGTGCCTGCAGGCAAGCTAAGGCAACATAAGACAAGCTAAGGCAAGCTCATGCAGCTTCGACCTGCAATGCGCCCTTCTCCAGGAAGTTTTCCTCGAATTCCGGTGCCGGCAGCGGCGCGCTGACCAGGTAGCCCTGTATGCGGTCGCAGCAAGCATTGCGCAGGTATTCTTCCTGTTCCAGCAGTTCCACGCCTTCGGCCACCACGTGCAGCTTCATCGCCTTGGCCAGCGTGATGATGGCCATCACGATGGCCTTGCTGTTGTCTTCGTTCGACAGATCCTTGACGAAGGAGCGGTCAATCTTCAGCACGTCGATCGGGAAGCGCTTCAGGTAGGCGAGGCTGGAATAGCCGGTGCCGAAGTCGTCGATGGACAGGTGCACGCCGAGCTGCTTGAGTTCGGCAAGGCGCTTCTCGGCCAGGTCGACATCGCTCATCAGCATGCCTTCGGTCAGCTCGAGCTCCAGGTAGCCCGGCTCGATGCGGGTTTCGATCAGTATCGACTGGATGGTTTCCACCAGGTCGTCCTCGGCGAACTGGCGCGGCGACAGGTTGACCGAGATGCGCATCGGCGACAGGCCGGCGCTCATCCATTTGCGCTGTTGTTCGCAGGCGGCGCGGATGACCCAGGCGCCGATGGGCACGATGAGGCCGGTCTCTTCGGCCAGAGGAATGAAGGCCGCGGGCGGGATCAGTCCTTTGGTCGGATGCTGCCAGCGCAGCAGCGCTTCCGCGCCGACCGTCTCGCCCGAGGCCACGTCGACCTGCGGCTGGTAATGCAGGCGGAATTCGCCGCGCTGCAGCGCGCTGCGCAGGTCGCTTTCAAGCTCGAGCCTTGCGATGGCCGCATCGTTCATCGAGGCGGTGTAGAAGCAGAAGTTGTTGCGGCCGTTCTGCTTGGCGCGGTACATGGCCACATCCGCATGCTCGACCAGGCTGTCGACCGTGGTGCCGTCCTCCGGGAACACCGAAATGCCGATGCTTGCCGTCAGCTGCAGTTCATGGCCGTTCACATGGATGGGCTTGGCCAGCTTGTCCATCAGCCTTTCGATGATGCTCTCCGAGAGCTTGCCGCCCCGCGTTTCCGACAGCACCATCACGAATTCATCGCCGCCGAGGCGGGCTACGGTATCGGTTTCGCGGCAGACCTCGACCATGCGCGCCGCCAGCGTGGTCAGCACGATGTCGCCGACCTTGTGGCCGAGGCTGTCGTTGATCAGCTTGAAGCGGTCGAAGTCGAGGAACAGCACCCACACCGCGCTCTCCTGCCGCGTTGCCAGCGCAAGCGCATGGGCCAGGCGCTCATGCATCATCATGCGGTTCGGCAGGCCGGTGAGCGGATCATGCTGGGCCAGGTGCTTGATCTGGTCTTCCGCCATTTTTCTCTTGGTAATGTCGGACAGGAATACCACCACCATGTCCGCGCTGTCGAGGTAGGCCCGGCTGAGCGTGATTTCCAGTGGCAGCCGCGTGCCGTCCGCGCGCACGCCTTCGGTTTCGAAGCAGGCCTTGGCACCGGGGCCTTCGAGCGTCCGCACCGCATGCTGCAGGCGGTGGGTGACATCGACGTGCGCCGGCTGCAGACTGCTTGCATGCATGCCGATCATGGCCGCCGGGTCGCGGTCGAAGACGGCCTTCATCGCCGGGTTGGTGTAGCGGATGATGCCGTCGGCATCCATCACCACGACCACTTCCTTGCAGGTATCCCAGATGGTCTGGAAGAAGACCTTGCGGTCATGCAGCGTGTTGCGCAGGTTGTTGATATGGCCGCCGACCCAAGCTACGAGCGGCAGCACGCAGGCCATCACGATCAGGCGGCCGATATCCATGGCCATGTCCGCCGCCTGCGCGCCGCGCAGCCAGAGCACGGCCAGCATGCAGGCATAGACGCCGAGGAAAATGATGGCCGTGTTCATCAGCACCCGGGTCGGATAGCGGAACACCCCGAACAGCATGATCACGCAAAGGTAGGCCCCCATGATGGCGCGCGCGGTGGCCGAATCGAACATGATCAGGAAAACCACGGCGGCCGACAGCATCATCATCGGCCCGGTCAGGCTGGGGTCCTTGGCTTTCAGGTTCCAGCCGCGCTTGAAGGCGATGAAGAATCCGACCAGACCGATGCCCATGGCGGAAGCACCGGCCAGTATGGTGCGGCCGTCCATCATGCCGTTCAGGTAAAGCGTGACGAGCATCAGGAAGGTGACGACGGCGGACAGCGCCGCCATCGAGAAGCGGCGCAGGCGCAGCTGCTGCCTTTCGCCTGCACGCTCGTCTTCTGCGCTTGTCTCGGACTTGCCGGAATGAGAGGCCATGAATGTTCGGCGGTATCTGTCGATCAGGTTATTGAGAGGCCGGAGGCATGCCCTGACTGCTCAGCCAGTAGGGTGCGGATGGCGCTGGCTGGAAATTTCCCTGCTTCGGCGGTTTGCATGGCCCCTCCCATTCTTGCCTGAGCATCGCGGTCTCAAGCGCTTCATTATTGTATTTATGTTCAATATTGCATCTTTTCCATTAGGAAAGATTGTAGCCGACGACTTTCCTTCAGTCACTTGCGAAAACGCAATATTTGAAGCTTCACCGCACTGCACAAATGCCGTGTTCTTGGCTTTAAGAGTTGAATCAGCGACACCTCGCTTTAGAAGGGCACTCGATTACGCAAAAACAGCAAAACAATGACTGCGGGCGCGATACACCTTGCGATGTACCGCGCCCGCAGTCTTGAAACGCTATGAGCATCCGGCGAACCGGGTGCCCCGTCTTTCCTGTGCGCCTTTGCTACTGCCCAGTCAATGCGACAGGTCAGGCTGCGAAGGCACGGAAATATTTTCCAGAGTCCGGTCCACCTGCGCCGAATGCTTGGTCGCAAGATCGCCTAGCGAAACGATGCCGATCAGCTGGTGATTTTCATGGTCGAGCACCGGCACGCGCCGGATCTGCGAGTCGGACATCTGCTCCATGACTTCATCGACAGATTGATTATCAAAGCACCAGCGCACCTGTTGCGACATGACATCCTGCACGTTGGCCTGGTCGGGTGCGATGCCGGCGGCGGTCGCGCGGACGGTGATGTCGCGATCGGTCACCATGCCGATCAGCTTGTTGCCGTCGCAGACGGGAAGCGAACCCACGTTGAGTTCGTCCATGAGCTGGGCGGCGCGCATGATGGTTTCCTGCGGGGACACGCTGCGTACTTCGCGCGTCATGATGTCGGAAATGATTTGCATGAATGACTCCTTTGAAAAAAGTGATGAAGGCCGCACCGCATTTGCACTGCAATCGCACCTGAACAACAGGCGGGACAGCATGGAGATGAAGCCGGCGGCGCTTCGCGGTTGTCCTGGCCCGAGAGACAGCAAACGCCGTGCCTGCTGTTTTTCCCATTGGAGCAAAGCGGAACTATCGCGTAGCGATGCAACCGAAGCCACTGACACCAGTGAGGTCGTATCATGTCGGACCAGTCCACCATTGAAGCGCTGCAACGCGAAGCGCTCCCCCTGAATGAACTCGAACAGCTGGGCCGGGTCGTCGACCAGATCGGCGACGCGTCCATCGTGCTGCTCGGCGAAGCCACGCACGGCAGCCGCGAGTTTTACCGACTCCGCGCGGAAATCACGAAGCGCCTGATCGCCGACAAGGGCTTCGATGCCATCGCGGTCGAAGCCGACTGGCCGGATGCCTTGCGCGTGAGCCGCTACGCGCGCGCGTCGGCTTCGTCTCTTGCCGCCGTCGTCGATCCTGCCGCGCAGCTTGCGGCCGAACCGCAGCAGGCATTGCAGGGCTTCGAACGATTTCCGCAGTGGATGTGGCGCAACACCGAGATTGTTGAACTGGTGGCTTGGCTGCGCCAGCATAACGAGCAGCGCTCTGCCCGCGGCCAGGCTGACGGCATCGGCTTTTACGGGCTGGACCTGTACAGCCTGCGCAATTCCATGGAAGCGGTGGTGCGCTACCTGTCGACGGTGGACCCGGAAGCGGCGCGCCAGGCGCGTGCCCGCTACGCCTGCTTCGACCACCTCGCCGAAGATCCGCAACGCTATGGCTATGCCGCTACCTTCGGCATGCGCAAGGATTGCGAGGAGGAAGTCATCCGGCAACTGGTAGCCATGACGACCGAGGCGCAGCGTTATGCTTCGGCCGATGGCGGGGACGCGGCGGATGAACTGTTCTACGCGCAGCAGAACGCCCGCGTCGCGCAAAATGCGGAAGCCTACTATCGCAGCATGTTCCTGGGCAGCAATGCGTCGTGGAATCTGCGCGATGAACACATGGCCGATACCCTTGATGCGCTGCGTGCGCATATCGCGCAGCGCAAGGGCGGCAGGGCCAAGGTGGTGATATGGGCGCACAACTCGCACATCGGCGACGCTCGCGCGACGGAAATGGGCGACCACGGACAGCTCAATCTCGGGCAGCTGGTGCGCGAGCGGCACGGCATCGCCGACACTTTCCTGCTGGGCTTTACCACGCACGACGGCACGGTCACTGCGGCGTCGGAGTGGGATGGACCGGCCGAGAAAAAGACGGTGCGGCCCTCGCTTGCCAACAGCTATGAAAGGCTGCTGCACGACACCGGGCTGAAGCAGTTTTTCCTGCGGATGCGCGATCGGCGCTACCTGTCCGAACTGCTGCGGGAAAGGCGGCTTGAGCGGGCCATCGGCGTCATTTATCTGCCGGAGAGTGAACGCATGAGCCATTACTTCTATGCGTCGCTGGCTCAGCAGTTCGATGCGGTGATACACGTCGACACCACGCAGGCACTGCGCCCGCTGGAATCGGTGGTGCATCCGCATCACGACGAAGCGCCGGAAACCTATCCGACCGGTATCTGACACCGCTGCCGGGAAAACGCGGGACGAAAAAAAGGGTTACGCGAACGTAACCCTTAACTGCTGGGGAAGATTACAACCACTCCATCTACTTCTACTGCCTGCTGCAAAAACTCTCGGTCTTCGGACTACGGGGAAAGGTGCAGGCACGGAGGCCTGCACCCGCGACGCCAGTCCGAAGACATTGCCGGTACAGTGCCCTGCACGGCGCGAAATTCACACACTGCAACAACCGCCCTTCCCGCCCGATTATCGTGATTTCCACGAAACGCGACCCGATGCGATTGGTCGGCGAAAATTTCACCGTGAAACCACCGGTATCGTAGGCATCCAGCGTTTCCAGGGCCCGGATCACCTTCTTCCGGCGTTATCCCTCCGCGGTCTTGATCACCGGAGCACGCATGGTCGCCGTCGCCGGCTTGCGTCGCTTGGTGAACTCGATCAGTTCGCCAACGATGCCGCGGCGGAAGGCCAGCACGCAGACGATGAAGATCAAGCCGGTCACGATGGTCACCGATTCGCCGATCGAGCGGAACCATTCGATGCCGCTGACCGAGGCCAGGAAGTTGCCAAAATCGCCCAGCTTGTTTTCCAGCGCAATGATCAGGATCGCGCCGACGATCGGGCCGCTCAGGGTGCCAAGGCCGCCGACCAGCGTCATCAGCACCACCAGTCCCGACATCGACCAGTGCACGTCGGTCAGCGTTTCGAAGCCGAGCACCACGGTCTTGGTCGCGCCGGCCAGGCCCGCCAAGGCGCCGGAGAGCACGAAAGCCAGCAGCTTGTACTTATCGACGTCATAGCCGAGCGAGATCGCGCGCGGCTCGTTTTCCTTGATCGCCTTTAGCACCTGGCCGAACGGCGAATGCACGGTGCGGGTGATCAGCGCGAAGCCGGCGATGAAGATCGCCAGCACCACGAAATACATCGTCATGTCGCTGGAGAGGTCGATCATGCCGAGCAGGCTGCCGCGCGGCACGCCCTGCAAGCCGTCCTCGCCGCCGGTGAACGGCGCCTGCAGGCAGACGAAGTACAGCATCTGCGCCAGCGCCAGCGTGATCATCGTGAAGTAGATGCCCTGGCGGCGGATCGCCAGGCCGCCCATCACCACGCCGATCAATGCCGCCACGGCGACCCCGGCCGCCAGGCCGAGCTCGAACGGCAGGCCCATCACCTTGATCGAATGACCCGCCACATAGCCGGCCATGCCGAAGAAGGCCGCATGGCCGAAGGACAGCAGACCGGTGAAGCCGATCAGCAGGTTGAAGGCGCAGGCAAACAATGCAAAGCACAGCACCTTCATCAGGAATACCGGGTAGACGACGAAGGGGGCTACCAGGGCCGCTGCCAGCGCAATCGCGTATCCGACTTTCTTGTTCATAATCACTACCTTTGTTGAAACCTGTCACTCCGAACGATGGGGTACTGCATGCTCAGCAAGAACTTGCCCATGCCCGGCTGCGCCCTGCGCCGCGTTCGGAATGACAGCGCAGCGCAGCCGGTGGCATTTGCAGCAGGCGGCTTACTTCTCCTTGCCGAACAGGCCGGCCGGACGAATCATCAGCACGATGGCCATGATGATGAACACCACCGTGGCCGACAGCTCCGGGTAGAACACCCGCGTCAGGCCTTCGACGATACCGAGGCCGAGGCCGGTGACGATGGAACCCATGATGGAGCCCATGCCGCCGATCACCACCACCGCGAACACCACGATGATCAGGTTGGAGCCCATCAGCGGCGAGACCTGGATCACCGGAGCGGCCAGCACGCCGGCAAATGCCGCCAGCGCCACGCCGAAGCCGTAGGTCAGGGTCACCATCAGCGGCACGTTGATGCCGAAGGCTTCCACCAGCTTGGGGTTCTCGGTGCCGGCGCGCAGGTAGGCGCCGAGCTTGGTCTTCTCGATCACGAACCAGGTCGCGAGGCAGACCACGATCGAGGCCACCACCACCCATGCGCGGTAGTTCGGCAAAATCATGAAGCCGAGGTTGGTGGCGCCCATCAATGCGCTGGGCACCGAATACGGCTGCCCGGAGACGCCGTAGAAGGAACGGAACAGGCCTTCGAGCATGAGCGTGATGCCGAAGGTCAGCAGCAGGCCATATAAATGGTCCAGCTTGTACAGCCAGCGCAGCATGGTCTTTTCGATCACGATGCCGAACAGGCCGACCAGGATCGGTGCGGCGATCAGCATCACCCAGTAATTGATGCCCAGGTAGTTGAGGCCCATCCAGGCCAGGAATGCGCCCATCATGTACAGCGCGCCGTGTGCGAAGTTGATCACGTTGAGCAGGCCGAAGATGACGGCCAGACCGAGCGACAGCATCGCGTAGAACGAGCCGTTGACGAGGCCGAGCAGAAGCTGGCTCAACATTGCCTGCAGGGGGATGCCGAAGATATCCATAGTCGATAAAAAATGATGCCGATGCCGGGCGACTTGTTCCATTTCCTCTTGGTGCAGGGGATGGCTGGCATGGAGACAGAAGATCCATACAATCGGCTCAGGAAGGTTCGGCCCCCTGTCCGACATGCCAGCCTTCCCCTGCGAGAGGAAACCGTCATTCACGACTGCATCGAGCGTGAAACACGACCCGGCGCTGCATGGCGGGATGCCATGCGCGCATGCGCCGGGCTACACAACTTCAGGAACTTACTTCCACAGCGAGCACTTGGACTCGGCCTTGGTGGCATAAGCCTGGTCGCCGGGGATGGTCTGCACCACCTTGTAGTAATCCCACGGATACTTCGATTCCGCCTTTGTCTTCACCTGCATCAGGTACATGTCGTGCACCATGCGGCCGTCGGGACGGATCACGCCGTTCTTGGCAAACATGTCGTTGATCTTGGTGCCCTTCAGGTGCGCCATGACCTTGTCGGCGTCGTCGGTGCCTGTCGCCTTGACCGCGTTCAGGTACTGCGAGGTGACCGAGTAATCGGCGGCGTGCAGCATGGTCGGCATGCGCTTGACCTTTTCGAAGAACTTCTTCGACCAGGCGCGGGTATCGGCATTCTGGTCCCAGTACCAGCCGTCTGTCAGGTACATGCCCTGGGTCAGATCGAGGCCGAGCGAATGCACGTCGGTGATGAACATCAAGAGGCCGGCCAGCTTGGCGGACTTGGTGATGCCGAATTCATTGGCCGCCTTGATCGCATTGATGGTGTCGCCGCCGGCGTTGGCCAGACCGACGATCTGTGCCTTCGAGGACTGCGCCTGCAGCAGGAAAGACGAGAAGTCGGAAGCCGACAGCGGATGCTTGACCGCGCCCAGCACCTTGCCGCCGGAAGCCTTGACCACGTCGGCCGTATCCTTCTCCAGCGATGCGCCGAACGCATAGTCCGCGGTCAGGAAGTACCAGTCCTTGCCGCCCTGCTTGACCAGCGCGGAACCGGTGCCGCGCGCCAGCGCGATGGTGTCGTACGCATAGTGCACGGTGTACGGCGAGCAGTCTTCATTGGTCAGGCGGGCCGTGCCTGCGCCGACCGAGAAGAACACCTTCTTCTTTTCGGCGGCGATCTTGGCCATCGCCAGGTTGGCGCCGGAGTTGGTGCCGCCGATCAGCATGTCCACGCCCTGCTGGTCGAACCATTCGCGGGCCTTGGAAGCGGCGATGTCGGCCTTGTTCTGGTGGTCGGCCACAACCAGCTCGACCTTCTTGCCGTTGATGTTGCCGCCGGCGTCGGCGATCGCCATCTTGATCGCTTCGGCGCCTGCCGGGCCGTCGACGTCGGCATACACGCCGGACATGTCGGTCAGCAGGCCGATCTTGATCACGTCGCCGGATACCTGCGCGGATGCGCTGGTAGCGAAGCCTGCGGAAAATGCGGTTGCGACTGCGAGCGTCATCAATTTGGCTTTGAGTTTCATAACTTCTCCTCTGTTGTAGGTCGTATCAGGTAACGCGTTGGTAATTCGGTTGTCGATCAGACGCCGAGCAGCTCGTTGAGCACCGGCATTTTCGATTCCAGCTCGGATGCAGCGAAGGACTCGACAATGTGTCCATGCTCCATCACGTAAAACCGGTCCGCCAGCGGTGCGGCGAATCGGAAATTCTGTTCCACCATCACGATGGTGTAGCCCTTGGCCTTGAGCATGGTGATCATGCGCGCCAGCGCCTGCACGATGACCGGCGCCAGTCCTTCGGAAATTTCATCGAGCAGCAGCAGCTTGGCGCCGGTGCGCAGGATGCGCGCCACCGCCAGCATCTGCTGTTCGCCGCCGGACAGGCGGGTGCCCTGGCTGTTGCGGCGCTCTTCCAGGTTGGGGAAGATTTCGTAGATTTCCTGCACCGACATGCCCTTGCTCGACTTCGAAACCAGCGGCGGCAGCAGCAGGTTTTCCTCCGCCGACAGCGACGAGAAGATGCCGCGCTCCTCCGGGCAGTAGCCCAGGCCGAGGTGCGCCACCTTGTGCGTCGGCAGGCCGATGGATTCGGTGCCGTTGATCTTGATCGAACCCTTGCGCGCGCCGGTCAGGCCCATGATCGCGCGCAGCGTGGTGGTGCGGCCAGCGCCGTTGCGGCCGAGTAGCGTGACCACCTCGCCCTGCTTCACCTCGAGATTGACGTCGTGCAGGATGTGCGACTCGCCGTACCAGGCCTTGAGATTGCGGATTTCGAGTGCTGCTGCAGCCATCAATGTGCTCCTTCGAGTTGGCCGGATGTGGTGCCCATGTAGGCTTCCATCACCTGTGGATTGCTTGAAACTTCCTGGTAAGTGCCTTCGGCCAGCAGCGCGCCGCGCTGCAGCACCGAGATCTTGTCGCAGATGCCCGACACCACGCTCATGTTGTGCTCGACCATCAGGATGGTGCGGCCGGCCGAGACCTTCTTGATCAGATCGGTAACGCGATGCACGTCCTCATGCCCCATGCCCTGGGTTGGCTCGTCGAGCAGCATCAGTTCCGGTTCCATGCCAAGCGTGGTGGCAATTTCGAGCGCGCGCTTGCGGCCGTACGGTAGATCCACCGTGACGGTATCCGCGAAGCTTTCCAGGTCCACTTCTGCCAGCAGTTGCATGGCGCGGTCGTTGAGACGGTTCAGCGTTTTTTCGCTCTTCCAGAAATGGAAGGACGTGCCGAGGCCGCGCTGCAGGCCGATACGCACGTTTTCCATCACGGTCAGGTGCGGGAACACGGCGGATATCTGGAACGAGCGGATCACGCCGCGGTGGGCGATCTGTTCCGGCGCCAGCGAAGTGATGTCGTCGCCGTTGTACAGGATCTTGCCCGCGGTCGGCGTCAGGAATTTCGTCAGCAGGTTGAAGAAGGTGGTCTTCCCCGCGCCATTCGGGCCGATCAGCGCGTGGATCGATCCGCGCTTGACCGTCAGGTTGACGTCGTTTACCGCGATGAAACCCTTGAAACCCTTAGTCAGGTTCCGCGTTTCGAGTATGACTTCGCTTGCCATGCTATTTCTCCAGTGTTGCTGCTGAATCTGTGGCGTTACTCTTGCTGTGCTCTGATTTGCTTGAATCTTGTCGACGCACTCGTCGCTCCCTCCCCTTCAAGGGGAGGGCTGGGGTGGGGATGGGTATGAAACTTCGCATAGACTGCAACTGCGACCCATCCCCCTCCCCGCCTCCCCCGTTGAAGGGGGAGGAGTATCGAAGGTCTTGACCAACTCCGACTACCAATCAATCTCAATCCGGGATCGTCACCGTGTTGTTGGCGAAGCTGATCTGGTTCGCAGCAACCGGCGTCGTCTGGATCGGCGGCACGTTGGCTGCCGTGATCGCCGGCGCCGCGCCCGCTGTGCCGCCGCGCGGAACGGTACGCACCACCTGGCTCGGCGGCAGCGCCGCGCCGTTCTTCAGATGCGCATACATCATGTTCATCGCCTGGATGTGATAGCGATGGATCGGGACCAGGCGAGTGTCATAGCCCGGGAAACCGAGGAAGGCATCGAAGTGGTTGGCGTTGGTGATCTCGATGTACGACAGCTTGCTTGCCGCGCCCTCGGCTGCCTTGTTGGCGGCGAAGTAGGCACGCGAGTTGTGGTTGACCGGGATCAGCGCATCGTTGCGGCCATGGACAATGATGGCCGGCTTCGCGCGCAGATTGCCGCTGCGCAGGACTTCCTGCATGCCGGCGCGTACACGCTGTGAGTTCGCCAGCGCCTGGCCGGTGAGCGGCTGGCCGGTGGTGATGTCGGTGCCGGTGGCGAGGTTGCGCAGGCAGATCGCGCCGTCGATGTTGTAGTCCGCGACGCTGGTCGAGGGCGATACCGAGAAGGCGTCGCCGATCGGACCGCCGACCGCATTGTTGTTGACGAGGTTGATACCGCCGCTCGGCGTGCCGTTGCCAGTGGCGAACAGCTGGGCTTCCTGCGCCGCCGTCAGCGTGGTCAGTGCGCCGGTGGCGGCAACGGTCGGCGCGAAGCTGTAGCCGCAGACGTTGTCCCTGACGCTGAACTTGCCGTACATGTTGGCGTAGTAAGGCGCGAGGATGGCGTAAGTGCCGTAGTGGCTGGCCTGCAGCAGGTCGGATTCACTTTCGAAGCCGGCTTCACGCAGCTTCTGCAGCGACTCGTCGGCCTGCGCCGCGAGCGTGGTGGCGCTCAGCAGCCCCTTGGCGCGCAGCGATGCGCAGCGGTTGGCGGCGAGCGTCGGGCTGACGAGAGTCAGTAATGGCGACGCGGTGAGCGACGACGACAGCGCCGCGCAAGGCTGGTACAGGTTGCCGATGGTGATGGTGTCGTACAGCCCGAGGCCGGCGCGCGCCACCGGCGTATTGCCGCGGCGGATAGTGAGCGCCGGGTTGAGCGCGACTTCGGTGACCGGCTCGGAAACCGCGACGCCGTCGATCAGGCCGCGGGTATCCTGCTCGGCCGCGAGGATGGCTGCGCCGCCGCCGTTAGAAGCGCTCGACGCGATCACCAGCGTATTGGCCGGCGTGATGGTGTTGAGGCGGCTGCTGCCGTCCCGGGCAAGGTCGCCGAATTTGTCGTTCAATGCATAGAACGCGAACTCGACGGCCTGCAGTGTGTACTTGCCCCAGTCCTTCTCGGAGTTCTGCTGGGAATGGGCCTGCTTCAGCGCAAAGCGGTTGGGCGTCGCCGCGTTGAAGGCGGCCAGTTCCGCCGCGGTAAGGTTGGCTGTGAAGTTGGAGTTCCTGCCTGCCGCCGCCGCGGTTGCGCGCGTGCCGTTCATCAGGTTGACGGTATTGGCCTGCAGATTGTGGAAGCCCATGCCGCTGCCCTTGTCGGTATAGGCGACTGCGCATTTCTGCTTGAGGCCCCAGTCGCCGGCCGTGCCGATGGCGCCGTACACGCCGCGCGAGCCGGACGAGGTGGCGGTCACGATGCAGGGATTGGCCTTGTCGAAGTTGGCCGGGATCTGCACCATCATCGTGACATTGACGTTGCCGATGCCGTCGTCGGCATAGGCGATGTATTCATCGCCGGCGATCTTGCCGTCGCCCAGCGTGGCATTGCCGGCATTGTCGACATTGGGACCGTAGAGCGTGCCGTAGCCGCCGTTGGCGCTCGGGTCTATCAGTGCGCGGTAGTTCGAATAAATGGCGGCACGGCGCAGTTCGGCCGGCGTGGGGTTGGCCGGGTCGGCATAGGTGGGCGCCGCGCCTGCCAGTCCGGCGCGGCCCAGGCCTGCGGTCAGCAGGTCGTTGCTTACACCGTCATAGCTGCTCTTCTGCACCGTGCCAAGAAAGCTGGGCTTCGCGCTCAGGTTTTCGGGGCTGTCCGAACCGCCGCATCCGGCGAGGAGCCCGGCCGCGACGACCGAGGTAAAACCGATTCTGTTACGTATTGCCATGTGTCTCGCTCCTTGAAGTCATCGGCCGCCATTGGCCGATTTCATTGTGGTTCTTCTTGATGGAACTACTTACGCTACTTACCCTACGTATCGCCGAACTTGCTTTAACACTTTCGAATTTTCCTCGCGATGACTTGCTTACAGCGTCATCCCCCCGCAGACCTCGATCACCGCGCCGTTGATATAGCTGGCCTCGTCGGACGCGAGGAAGGCGAAGGTATTGGCGATTTCCTCCGGCTTGCCGAGGCGTCCGAGCGGCACTCGCTCCTCCAGCGAACGGATCACTTTTTCCGGCATCGACTTCAGGATGCTGGTCTCGATGAAGCCTGGACAGACAGCGTTGACGCGGATGTTGTGCTTGCCGAGTTCGCGTGCCCAGGTCTTGGCCATGCCGATCACGCCGAACTTGCTGGCCGCATAATTGGTCTGGCCGAAATTGCCGTAGATGCCGACGATGGAAGAGGCGTTGAGGACCACCCCGCCCTTGCGCTCGACCATGGCGTCGATGACGGCCTTGGTGCAGTTGTAGGTACCCTTGAGATTGACATCGATGACGCGGTCGAACTGGTCGTCGGTCATCTTCTTGAGCTGCGCATCGGCGACGATGCCGGCATTGTTGACCAGCACGTCGATCTGGCCGTAAGTGGACAGCGCGCCGACCACCATGGCTTCGATGCTTCCCGGCTTGGTGACATCGACGGTATAGCCGATGGCGGTGCCGCCCTGCAGGCGGATCTGGGCGACCGTTTCGGCGACTGCGTCGTCGAGGTCGCATACCACCAGCCTCGCACCCTCTTTGGCGAATTTGAGGGCAGTCGCCTTGCCGATTCCTCGGCCGGCTCCGGTAATCAGAGCCACTTTGTTTGCTAGCCGCACCTTGTCTCCTTGTTGGCTTCAACCGCAACGCATTGTTCGGGTTTGCGTTTTGTCTTATTGCGACGCACTATCGCAAGGGCTGTGCCAGGTGAGACAAGTATTTGATTACATTGATTTTTTCTCTAATGCATCATAAAAAATCGGCCATTTCTCATATTTCCGTTAAGAATTTGTGTTTAGCCGCTGTACACATCTAATTTATATCTCGTTATGTCCTTGAAAAATAACAGCTTTTTCAAGGTGTCTAGTTTCCATACATGTGTCTGTTAATCAGACACTATTTTATGATCGACGATCTTCTGGTAGAGGGTGGCGCGTGAAATTCCGAGCATCCGTGCCGCCAGCGCCTTGTTGCCGTGGGTCTGGTCCAGGGCGGCTTTGATGGACTTGCGCTCGAGTTCGGCGATGCTTTCGGCGAGCGGCCGCACTTCTTCCAGGGGCGCTTTTCCCTCCGGTTTCAACGCGGGTTCCGCCGCGGCGGCCGGTGCATCGCTGCTGCTGAGGATATTGGCGAAGTCTTCCGCCGACAGCGCAAGGCTGTCGGTGAGCATGCCGGCCTGCTCCAGCGCGTTGCGCAATTCACGCACGTTGCCCGGCCAGTTATAGGAAGCGAGAAGCGCCCTTGCGGATGGCGTGAGTTCGCGCTGCGGCATGCCGGTGCGGGTGGCGATCTGCTCAAGCAGGTGTTCGCACAAGGCATCCAGGTCCGCGACCCTGTCGCGCAGGGGCGGCAGCACGATGGGGAGCACATTGAGCCGGTAATACAGGTCGGAGCGGAATTTGCCTTCGGCGACCAGTTGCTTCAAGTCATGGCTGGTCGCGGCGATGACGCGCACATCCACCTTGGTCACCGTATTGGAGCCTAGCGGCTCGATCTCCTGTTCCTGCAGCACGCGCAGCAGCTTGGCCTGCACCTGCAGCGGCATGTCGCCCACTTCATCGAGGAACAGCGTGCCGCCGTCGGCAATCTTGAACTTGCCGTCCCGGCCTTTGCGGTCGGCACCCGTGTAGGCACCCGGCGAGACGCCGAAGAACTCGGATTCCAGCAGCGTATCCGGCACGGCCGCGATATTGATGCCGACAAATGGCCGCCCCGCCCGGCCGGATGCGGCATGGATGCCGTGCGCAAGCAATTCCTTGCCGGTGCCGGTTTCACCCAGCAGCAGGACAGTGGTATCGAGTTGCGCGGCGCGCCGGGCACGGTGCTTGAGTTCCAGCGACACGGGGCTGACGCCGACGAAGCTCGATATCGAATACTTCGTATGCCGCAGCTGAGCCAGTTCCTTCTGGGTATTGGCCAGCGCCCATTGCAGCTCGGAGAACTTCGACACCAGCGGCTTGAGACGCTGCAGCCGGTCGTACAGCGCAAAGCCGAGGGCGCCGATGACCTTGCCGGAATCATCCTTGAGCGGGATGCGCATCACGACCAGCGGCTGATCGCGAATCATCATGATATCGAGCAGGATGGGCTTGCCGGTCTGGACCACTTCACGCATGCGGCTGTTCGGCAGGATTTCCTCGACCGCCTTGCCCAAGGCTTCCTCCGGGCCTTTCAGGCCGAGGAAGGATGCATACTTTTCGTTCATCCACGCGATGCGCCCATGGTCGTCGACGGCCATGGTGCCTTCGCAGGAGTCGTCGAACAGATCGAGCAGGGACTCCATCCCGACCCGGAGAATGCCATCGACATCCCAGGAAGCCGCAATAGATGTTTTCATTTCCCCTCCTGGATATCCTGTATGGATAAAGCGGTTCAGCTTGTGATGCGCTTGCATGCGGATCGGACTCAGTTGAATTCAGATCCATGCGAGCGCATGTCGGTCTCGGTGCAGTCGCGGTACAAAAACGTACCCGATTATAGAGGTGTGGAAGACAATTTTGACTACGCAGTTCTACTAGGTAGGGAGGCTTGCATTCCATGGATAGGCCCAGGAATCCGCATCAAGGAAATGCGGGAGTCAATATTGCGACGCAAAGAAAAAGAGCCGCGACTGCGGCTCTTGGTGGTTGAGGCCCGGTTGACTAGCGCTTGAGCAGATTGAGGATCGCGAACAGTTCATTCCTGATCGCGACCACGCTCATGCCCACGGCAGGACCCTCGATCCCGGAAACGCCGTCTTCCGCGTGTCCATTTGCATGAAGGGAAGCACCATTGGCAGCAGCAGCGGCAGCAGCGGCAGCAGCGCTCGCGCTGCTCATGCGGGAATCTAGCTTGTTGCGCGCGCCACTGATGGTGAAGCCCTGCTCGTACAGCAGCTCGCGGATACGGCGGATCAGCAATACCTCGTGATGCTGGTAATAGCGCCGGTTTCCCCGGCGCTTGACGGGCTTGAGCTGAGTGAACTCCTGCTCCCAATAACGCAATACATGCGGCTTCACGCCGCACAGATCGCTGACTTCGCCGATGGTGAAGTAACGCTTCGCCGGAATCGGCGGCAGCACCACGGCATCGGACTTACTGGCGCGTTCGTTCATGGATCAGCGTTCAGGCGACGCGCGCAAGTGGCTTGTGGCTGGATTCTTCCACCATGCCCTTGAGCTTCTGGCTGGCGTGGAAGGTGACCACCCGGCGCGCGGTGATGGGAATTTCCTCACCGGTCTTCGGGTTGCGACCAGGCCTTTGCGGTTTGTCGCGCAGCTGGAAATTGCCGAAACCGGACAGCTTGACCGCCTCCCCACGTTCGAGCGCGTTGCGAATTTCATCGAAGAAGGTTTCGACCATGTCCTTTGCTTCGCGCTTGTTGAGGCCGACCTGTTCGAACAGGAGTTCCGCCAGTTCGGCCTTGGTCAGCGTGGGTAATTCCTTTTCAGCCTGAGTGCGGGCTTTTGCCTCCTGCATGGCACGATTGAGGTCGGCGGCCAGGACGGATTGAAATTCGGCTGAGTTCACGTCATTCATAGTGGTTTTGTCGTCCCTGCCCTGCTGAGTTGACTACCATTCATGCTCGCAATTTTGCGTCATGATTCTTCTCGGCCGACGCAATGAAAGCGGCCATTGCAGCATCGACTTTTTCGTCTTGCAGGGTAGTTTGAGTATCTTGCAAGGTGAATCGGAAAGCAAGACTTTTTTCGTCGCTTCCCAAGCCTTTGCCACGATATTCATCAAATAAAACAATGGCTTGCATGATAGCACAGGCAGGATTGGCTTGACGCTCCGCAATAAAGGAATCAAGCAGGGATTGCGCCGCTACCGATTGCTTGACAACGACCGCGATGTCGCGCGTGACTGCAGGGAACTTGGAAATTTCCTGGTAGACAGGCAAATCTCTTTCCTGAAGCGCATTGGCATCCACCTCGAACACGACCGGCGCCAGCGGCAGATCGTATTTCTGCTGCCAGCGGGGATGAAGCTCGCCGATGAAGCCGACCACGCGTTCGCCCAGCAGGACATTGGCCGAACGACCAGGATGCAGCGCGGGATGCTCGGCCTTGACGAAGCGCAGTTCGCGCGGCGCGAACAGGGCTTCAAGGTCGGCCTTTACATCAAAGTAGTCGACATTGCGGGACGGCAGTCCCCACTGCTCGTCCGCCACCGGGCCATAGGCGATCGCGGCGACGCGCTTGGGCTGCTCATAGCCAGCCACCGATAGCGCGCCATCCTGCGTCGTATCGGCGCGGAGGTAGACGGCGCCGATCTCGAATGCGCGCACGCGGTTGAGCTTGCGGTTGAGGTTGTAGCGAACATTGGCCACCAGGCTCGCCACCAGGGTGGAACGCATGACGCTCATCTGGCTGGCGATCGGATTGAGCAGCCGGATCGGATTGCCGTTGCCAGCGAAATCGGCTTCCCAGCTCTCTTCGACGAAGCTGAAGTTCACCACTTCCTGGTAGTCGGCATCTGCAATCTGGCGGCGGATGGCGAATAGCGAGCGCGAGTTTTCCGGTGCAATGCGCATGGTATTGGCCGCCACCGGCGCGAGCGCCGGAATGTTCTCGAAACCGTAGACGCGCGCAATTTCCTCTATCAGGTCTTCCTCTATCTCGATGTCGAAGCGATACGACGGCGGCGTCACGGTGAACACGCCCTGCTCCTGGGTGAACTGCAGGCCGAGGCGGGTGAAGATGTCGGCGATCTGCTCGTCGCCAACCGGCACGCCGATCACCTTGGCCGCGCGCGCGGTGCGCACCGAGACCGGCTTGCGCTCCGGCAGATTGACGACATGGTCGTCGACCGGCCCGACCTGGGTATCCTTGCCGCCGCAGATTTCCACGATCAGCGCGGTGATGCGCTCGATGTGCTCGACGGTCGTCGCATAATCCACACCGCGTTCGAAGCGGTGCGCGGCATCGGTCGAAAAGTTGTAGCGGCGCGCACGGCCCTGGATGGACTGCGGCCACCAGAACGCGGCTTCGAGGTAGATATCGGTGGTATCGAGCGTCACGGCGGTGGAGTCGCCGCCCATGATGCCGGCCAGCGATTCGATTTCCTTGTCGTCGGCGATGACGCCGACCCAGCCGTCGACTTCGACGGTATTGCCGTTCAGGAGCTTGAGCGATTCTCCGGCCTTGCCCCAGCGCACGTCGAGGCCGCCATGGATCTTGTGCAGGTCGAATACGTGGCTCGGACGTCCCAGCTCGAGCATCACATAGTTGGAGATGTCCACCAGCGCGGAGATCGGACGCTGGCCGCTGCGTTCCAGCCGGCGCTTCATCCAGTCGGGCGTCTGGGCCCGGGCATCGAGGCCACGGATGATGCGGCCGGAAAAGCGTCCGCACAGGTCGGGCGCCGATACCTTGACCGGCAGTTTTTCCTGGGTGGTGACGGGCACCGCCTTGTAGGTCGGCGCCCGCAGCGGTGCGCCCGTCAGCGCGGAGACTTCGCGCGCCACGCCGAGCACGGACAGGCAGTCGGCCTTGTTCGGCGTGAGCTTGATCGTGAATTTCAGGTCGTTCAACTGGTAGTAGTCGCGGAAATTCTGTCCGACCGGGGCGTCGTCGGGCAATTCGAGCAGGCCGGCATTTTCTTCGGACAGCTTGAGTTCGCGTGCCGAGCAGAGCATGCCCTGCGACTCGACGCCGCGCAGCTGGCCGACCTTGATTTCGAAGGGCTTGCCGTCGTCGCCCGGCGGCAGCTTGGCGCCGGCCATTGCGCAGGCGACCTTCAAGCCGGCGCGCACGTTCGGCGCACCGCAGACGATATTGAGCAGGGTGCCGGTGCCGGCATCGACCTGGCAGACATTGAGGCGATCCGCATTTGGATGCTTGGCCACTTCGACAACCCTGCCGACGACGACATTGGAAAAGGGAGGCGCGACGGACTCCACCTCTTCCACTTCAAGACCGGACATGGTCAGCAGATGGGACAATTCGTCCGACGTCATCTTCGGATCGACCAGGGTACGGAGCCAGCTCTCGGAAAATTGCATGGTATGCCTTCAGATATTCTGAATTACGGTACACGTCACTTCCGCCCTTCTCTTTCCCCGGCGCGATCATGGCGACGTCGCCATCGCGACCCCGGCTCTGCTGCAGCCTTGCGGCCGGTATCGAGCCGATATGGAAAAAGAAGCGCTTCGGTATTCTTTTTTGTTTGAACCAGTCGGGCTGCCGGACTAGTTGAACTGCTTCAGGAAGCGCAAATCGCCTTCGTAGAACAGGCGGAGATCGTTGATTCCGTAGCGCAGCATGGTCAGGCGTTCGATGCCCGAGCCGAATGCAAAGCCGATGTAGCGGTCAGGATCGAGCCCCATGTTGCGCACCACGGTCGGATGCACCTGCCCTGCGCCGGACACTTCCAGCCAGCGTCCCTTGAGCGGTCCGCTGCCGAAGGCGATGTCGATTTCCGCGGAAGGCTCGGTGAACGGGAAATAAGACGGGCGGAAACGCACCTGCAAATCGTCCGTTTCGAAGAAGGCCTTCACGAAGTTCAGGTACACGCCCTTGAGGTCGGCGAAACTGATGTTTTCATCGATCCAGAGTCCCTCGACCTGATGGAACATCGGCGAGTGCGTCGCGTCGCTGTCGACACGGTAGGTGCGCCCGGGCGCGATGACCTTGATCGGCGGTTTGCTCATGCGCGCGTAGCGCACCTGCATCGGGCTGGTATGCGTGCGCAGCAGCAGCGGTTTGCCCTGGGTATCCTTGCCGTCGATATAGAAAGTGTCCTGCATCGAGCGGGCCGGATGGTTTTCCGGGCTGTTCAGGGCGGTGAAGTTGGTCCAGTCGTTTTCTATTTCCGGGCCGTCCGCCACGTCGAAACCGATGGAGCCGAAAATCTGTTCGATACGCTCCCAGGTCCGCATGACCGGATGAATGCCGCCCTTGCCGCGCCCGCGGCCAGGCAGCGTGACATCGATGGCTTCGGCATTCAGGCGGGCTTCCATCTGGGCATTCGCCAGTGCATCGCGGCGCGCATTGAGCGCTGCCTCGATTTGCTCCTTGGCGGCATTGATGACGGCGCCCTGGACTTTCCGCTCTTCCGGCGCCAGCTTGCCCAGCCCCTTCATGTGTTCTGTGATTTGTCCTGTCTTGCCAAGGTATTTTGCTTTTGCATTCTCAAGCGCGGCCGCGTCATCGGCTGCGGCAAAATCGGTTTGCGCCTGGGCGACAATTTGTTCTAGGGAAGTCATGCGGCTATTTGCCTGTGAAAAGATATCGGTGGGTATCGGTCGGTATCGGATCGATGTCGGCGCCGGATAAGGCTATACGCGGAACTGCAGTACATGCATTGGCACTTTGCCATGCCAGGAGCGGCAGCTCAAAAAAAAACGGAGCACAGGTGGTTGACCTTTGCCCCGCTTTTCGGTGCGGCACCGCCACCAGGGCGGCGCCTGCCTTTACAACGTTCAAGCAGCGATGTTGGCCTTCACCTGGTTGACAATCGCGGCAAACGCCGGCTTGTCCATCACGGCCATATCAGCCAGGACCTTGCGGTCGAGTTCGATATTGGCTTTCTTGAGACCGTTCATGAACACGCTGTAGGTAACGCCGTGCTCACGCGATGCCGCGTTGATACGGGTGATCCACAGTGCGCGGAATACGCGCTTCTTGTTGCGGCGATCGCGGTAGGCATACTGGCCTGCACGCATGACCGCCTGCTTGGCGATACGGAAAACGGTACTGCGACGGCCGCGATAGCCTTTGGCTTGATCGAGGACTTTCTTATGACGGGCCCGTGCGGTAACCCCACGTTTTACTCGAGGCATGGTAGCTCCTTCTTATGTGTGGTTAGGCGAACGGCATCATTGCGCGCACGGAGTTCATGTTTGTGTCATGAACGTCCACGGCACCGCGCAGCTGGCGTTTGTTCTTGGTGGTTTTCTTGGTCAGGATGTGACGCTTGAAGGCTTGACCGCGCTTGACGGTACCGCCCGGACGTACGCGAAAGCGCTTTTTCGCGCTGCTCTTCGTCTTCATTTTAGGCATAGCAAATCTGTCCTTACGGACAGCTCCGTTTTTGACATGATTGCAGGTGGCAATACTTCATTGCACTTGGATGCCTGCTTTCACTTGTTTTGCATGGAGGTTTACCTCCTGCTTTCAGCTTCGACCGCCAATCCCGCCAAACTCCGTCGGGATTCGGCAGCCGATGCGAATTCTGTATTTATTTTTTCTTCTTCGGCGCCAGCACCATTACCATCTGGCGACCTTCCATCTTGGGAAACTGCTCGACCTGGCCGTACGGCTCCAGGTCCGACTTCAATCGCTCCAGCATACGCATGCCGATATCCTGGTGCGCCATTTCACGACCGCGGAAGCGCAAGGTAATCTTGGTCTTGTCTCCTTCTTCAAGGAACTTGGTCAGATTACGCAGCTTGATGGTGTAATCGCCATCATCGGTACCCGGGCGGAACTTGACTTCCTTGACCTGGATAACCTTCTGCTTGAGCTTTGCCTCGTGTGCCTTCTTCTGCTCCTGGTATTTGAACTTGCCGTAGTCCATCAGACGGCAGACCGGGGGTTGCGCGGTAGGCGCAATTTCCACCAGATCAACGTTCGCCTCTTCGGCGAGACGGAAGGCATCAGCAAGACTAACGATGCCCAGAGGCTCGTTGTCCACACCAGTTAAACGCAGTTGCGGCACAGTGATTTCGCCGTTGATGCGATGCGACTTGTCAGTAGCTATTGCAGTTTCCTTTAAAAATCAAATGACTAAGCCGTGCTCTAGCGCTCAGGAGAAGCTCCTCAGGCTTTGGTGTCCACCTCGTGTTTCAGGCGATCCACCAGTGCATCGACAGGCATGACACCCAGATCGACGTTGCCCCGCGCACGCACGGCCACTGTATTGGCATCCCGCTCCTTGTCGCCTATGACGACGATGTAAGGCAGCTTTTTAACAGAATGCTCGCGTATTTTATAGGTTATTTTCTCGTTACGCAAATCGAGATGTACCCTAAACCCTTGTTTTTTCAGGTTTTGTGCAACGCCTTGAGCATAATCAGACTGGGCATCGGAAATATTGAGTACCGCGATCTGAACGGGCGCCAGCCACAGCGGAAGCGCGCCGGCATGGTTTTCGATCAGGATGCCGACAAAGCGCTCCATCGAGCCGACGATAGCCCTGTGCAGCATGACGGGCACCTTGCGGGTGTTGTCATCGGCGACATATTCGGCGCCGAGGCGGCCCGGCATCGAGAAGTCGACCTGCATCGTGCCGACCTGCCAGGGGCGTCCGAGAGAATCCTTCAGGTGGTATTCGATCTTCGGTCCGTAGAACGCGCCCTCGCCCGGCAATTCTTCCCAGCTTACGCCGCAGGCGCGCAGCGCCGAGCGCAAGGTATCCTCGGCGCGGTCCCAGGTCTCGTCGGAGCCGATGCGGCTGTCCGGACGCAAGGCGATCTTGATCGAGATCTCGGAGAAGCCGAAATCCTTGTAGACGGCCATGGCCTGCTCGTGGAAGGCGGTCACTTCGCCCTGGATCTGCTCCTCGGTACAGAAGATGTGACCGTCATCCTGGGTGAACCCTCGCACCCGCATGATGCCGTGCAGCGCGCCGGAGGGCTCGTTGCGGTGGCACTGGCCGAACTCGCCGTAGCGCAGCGGCAGGTCGCGGTAACTGCGCAGGTCGGAGTTGTAAATCTGGACATGGCCCGGGCAGTTCATCGGCTTGAGCGCATAGTTGCGGTTTTCCGACTCGGTGACGAACATGTTCTCGCGGTAGTTCTGCCAGTGGCCGGTCTTTTCCCAAAGGGAGCGGTCGAGAATCTGCGGCGCCTTGACTTCCTGGTAGCCGCTTTCCTGATAGACGCGGCGCATGTACTGCTCGACCTGCTGCCATACGGTCCAGCCCTTGGGATGCCAGAACACCAGGCCGGGAGCCTCGTCCTGGAAGTGGAACAGGTCGAGAGCCTTGCCCAGCTTGCGGTGATCGCGCTTCTCGGCCTCTTCCAGCATGTGGAGATAGGCTTCCTGGTCTTCCTTCTTGGCCCAGGCGGTTCCATAGACCCGCTGCAGCATCTCGTTCTTCGAGTCGCCGCGCCAGTAGGCGCCGGCCAACTTCATCAGCTTGAACACCTTGAGCTTGCCGGTCGATGGCACGTGCGGGCCGCGGCACAGATCGGTGAACGAGCCTTCCGAGTACAGCGAGACATCCTCGCCCTGGGGAATGGACTCGATGATCTCGGCCTTGTAGGCTTCGCCGATCGACTTGAAGTACGCCACCGCCTCGTCACGCGGCAGTACCTTGCGGGTGACTGGCTCGTCCTTTTTGGCCAGCTCGGCCATTTTCTTTTCGATGGCCTGCAGGTCTTCCGGCGTAAACGGGCGCTTGTAAGAGAAGTCGTAATAGAAGCCGTTGTCGATCACGGGGCCGATGGTGACCTGCGCCTCGGGAAACAATTCCTTGACGGCATGGGCAAGCAAGTGCGCGGTCGAATGGCGGATGACTTCCAGTCCGTCAGGATCCTTGTCGGTGACGATTGCCAGATCGGCATCGCGCTCGATCAGGTAGGAGGTGTCGACCAGCTTGCCGTCCACCTTGCCTGCCAGCGCGGCTTTTGCAAGACCGGTGCCGATGCTTGCGGCAACTTGCGCGACAGTGACTGCGGACTCGAATTGCCGTTGCGAACCATCTGGAAGTCGGACTGATACCATTTTGCTCTCCATGCCAGCGAAGACATTGCTACTGACGCTAGACTTAGTGTTAAAAACTGCGGACGAAAAAAAACGCGGACTAGCCGCGCTTTTTCAAATTTGCAGAGACGAAAAAGATCCCGACTAGCGTCGCACTAAAACCTTTACGGTTGTAGTTCGCGGTGTCATAACCGGGATGCCTTTCTCACTCTTACAAATGTACTGCTGTTCGTTGGTAGGCTCGATTGGACTCGAACCAACGACCCCTACCATGTCAAGGTAGTGCTCTAACCAGCTGAGCTACGAGCCTAAAGAAGCGAAATTATAGCGGCAATTTTTTTATTTTGCTAGCCGTAGTTCAATTCCCGCTTGTCAAATGCAATTTCTGCCCTGATGCGTTCGGCATGGCGCATGGGACCCCATCTGCCGGAGCGGGCAATGCCGGATGAATCCGTTATGATCCTGATATGCGCGAACAGCCTGACATGCCGGAAGTATCCGGCGTTCACCGTGCCAGCGAACTGCATGCCCATCGTGCCGGCGACGCCGCGCATCGCCACGAGCTGACCGGCCGCAACCCGAAAGTGCTTGCCGTCGGCGCGGCGCTGACCCTGATCTTCGCGGCAGTGGAAGCTTTCGCGGGCCTGCTTTCGAATTCCCTGGCCCTGATCTCCGATGCGGGCCACATGCTGACCGACAGCGCATCGCTCGTCTTCGCGCTGCTTGCGCAATTCGTTGCACGCAGGCCGCCGTCGCCGAACAACTCGTTCGGCCTTGGGCGCGCCGAATCGCTTGCCGCGTTCATCAACGCATTGGCCATGCTGGTCCTGATCGGATGGATCGCTGTCGAAGCCATTTCACGTTTCCGGGCGCCGCTGCCAGTACAGGGAGAAACCGTATTCACGGTGGCCGCGATCGGCCTGCTGATCAACCTGGCCATGGCCTGGCTGCTGTCACGCGACCGCAACAGCGTCAATACCCGCGCCGCCCTCATCCACGTCATCGGCGACCTGCTCGGATCGATCGCGGCAATCGCCGCAGGCGTGATCATCTATTTCACCGGCTGGCTGCCGATCGACCCGTTGCTGTCGATCGCCGTCAGCCTGCTCCTGTTGAAATCGACGGTCGGCATATTGCGCGAGTCGTATCACTTTCTCATGGAAGGCGTGCCGAGGCATATCGACTACCTGCAGGTCGGGGCCGACCTTGCCGCCATCGACGGCGTGCGTTCCGTGCATGATCTGCATGTGTGGGAAATGACGCCGGGAGAACCGGCCCTGATCGGGCATGTGGAAATTGTCCATCTGGAGCGTTGGCCGGACATCCTGCGGGACATCCGTCACGTTCTGCTGACACGTCACCATATCGACCACGTGACGCTGCAGCCGGAATTGACCAGGATGGTCGAGGGCCAGTGATCGGCAGTAGCCTGTGCCGCGCTTGCTGAAGACTTGCTGCCGCACCCTGTGCCGATCTACTGCCGCTGCACTTCAAGTACGCCGGTGACTTCGCGAATGATGCCGAGTGCTTTCTGCAATTGCGCCGTCGCCGAAATCTCCGCTGTGAACGACATGCGCGCCTGTCCTTTGGAGCTCTGGGTGCTGACGCCGATGACATTGATTTTTTCGCGTGAAAAAATCTCGGAAATATCGCGCAGCAAGCCCTGGCGATCGCTTGCCAGGATAAAGATGTCGACCGGGTAGACGGTCTCCCTCCCCGGCTCGCCCCAGGTGGTCTGAATTACTCGCTCCAGGGCATTCTTGCGGATCTGCGCCAGGTTCTTGCAGTTGGCCCGATGGATCGACACGCCCTTGCCGCGTGTGATGAATCCGACGATTTCATCCGGCGGCGCCGGCTTGCAGCAGCGCGCAAGCTGGGTCAGCAAGCCATCGGTGCCGACCACGAGAACGCCCGAACGGGCGCCCTGCGAAACGCTCGACGCGCGGCTCTTGTTGGGGATGACGGCGTCGACATCCGGCACATGCTTGGGCTGATGCTTGTGCGGGTCATCCGCATGCAGCAGCAGTTCGATATTGCGCAGGCTGAACTCTTCCTTGCCCACCGCGAGAAACAGTTCCTCGCTCTTCGCGAAGCCCAGCTTGTGGGCCAGCTCTTCATGGTTGATCGCGGTGCGCCCTTCGCGCTGCAATGTCTTCTCAACCATGGCACGGCCATGGGAAAGGGTTTCCTGCTGATCGATTGCATTGAACCATGCGCGCACCTTCGAGCGGGTGCGCGGGCTGACCACGTAGCCGGGACTGAGCCAGTCGCGCGAGGGGCCGTGCGGCACATTGGCGCCGCGTGCGGTGATGATTTCCACGGTCTGCCCGTTCTTAAGCGGCGTATTGAGCGGAACCATCGCGCCGTCGACGCGGGCGCCGCGGCAGCGGTGTCCGACATCGGTATGCAGGTGGTATGCGAAGTCGATGGGCGTGGCGCCGGACGGCAATTCGATCACGCGCGCCTGCGGCGTGAGGACATAGATGCGGTCGTCGAGGGCAGCGGACTTCAGTTTCTCGACCCATTCGCGCTGGATGTCTTCCTGCTCCACCACCGCGTCGGCGATCTCGCTTTTCCATGCAAGGAGCTGGCGCAGCCATGCGATTTTCTCGTCGTACTTCTGGGCCGCGAATCCGGAGCCGCCGCTTTCCTTGTAGCGCCAGTGGGCGGCGACGCCGTACTCGGCAAAACGGTGCATCTCGTGCGTGCGGATCTGCACTTCCAGCGCCTTGCCGTCCTCGCCCACGACGACCGTGTGCAGGGACTGGTAGCCGTTCGACTTGGGGCGGGAAATATAGTCGTCGAATTCAGCCGGAATCGGCGCCCAGATGTTGTGCACCAGGCCGAGCACCGCATAGCAGGTCTTGATGTCGTCCACGATCACGCGGAAGGCGCGCACGTCGTAGAGTTCCGAGAAGTCGAGCGACTTGCCGCGCATCTTGTTCCAGATGCTGTAGATGTGCTTCGGCCGCCCGAACACCTCGGCCTTGATATCGGCCGCCGCCAGTTCAGACCTGAGCCGGTTGATTGCGTTCTCGACGAAGCTTTCGCGCTCGAGCCGCTTCTCTTCGAGCATCTTCGCGATGCGCTTGTAGGTGGCGGGCTCGATGAAACGGAAGGCCAGATCTTCCAGCTCCCACTTCAGCTGCCAGATGCCGAGACGATTCGCCAGCGGGGCATAAAGATCAAGCGTCTCGCACGCATAGCTGTGCGTCTTCTCGTCTTCCAGCTTGATTTCGGCGAAGTAGCGCAGCGTGGTCACCCGCGATGCCAGACGCACCAGCACCGCGCGCATGTCGGTCGCCATCGCGAGCAGCATCTTGCGCAGCGTTTCGAGCTGTTCGGCGGCCTGCAGCGATGCATTCTTGCCGCGCGCCGGTTCCTTCTGGCCGAATGTCTGCCCATGCAGCTTCATCAGCGTGCGGATGCCGCTGACCAGGTCGAAGGTTTCCTTGCCAAAGCGCGCCTCGATGGATTCGTAGGCTGCAGGATCGAATTCCGCCAGTTCGAAAACAAGGCCGGCGATGCGCGAATCGGTATCAGTGTTGAGCAGCGCCAGCGTCGTTGCCACGCCTTGCGAAAAGGCAAGCGCATCTTGCCCCGTCACCATGGCATGACCGCGGTAGATCGGCTCGACGAAGGCGAGCGCATCCAGCACGCGGGCCCCGTCGTCGGCATTCAGGCCGGCAGTGAGCTGCACATGCGTTTCGCTGGGCGACGCGACGATTGAAACCATGGAGATCGAGACTTATTGCGCGGCCGTGACCACCATTTCCACCAGCCATTCCGGCTTGGCGAGCTTGGCTTGCACGGTGGCGCGCGGCGGCGAATTGCCCTGCGCGACCCACTCGTTCCAGACCGCATTCATGCCGGCGAAATCCTTGATGTCGGCAATGTAGATCTGGCACATCAGGATGCGCGACTTGTCGCTGCCTGCTTCCGCAAGCAGGCGGTCGATGTGCCCAAGCACTTCGCGCGTCTGGCCTTCGATGTTCTGGGTCAGATCTTCCGCAATCTGTCCCGCGAGATAGACCGTGCCGTTATGAATGGCAACCTCGGAAAGAGTCTTGCCGACATGGAGACGTTGTATTTCCATATGTCCATTTCAAGAAACGTTTTGTTCAAGCAGGAAATCCCGGACGATCCGGATCTGCTGCTCCTTCATCAGGGTCGGAGCATGTCCCACTCCCGGCAGTTCCACCAGTCTGGCTTTCGGACCGCGCGCAGCCATGGCAAGCGCCGTCTCGTGCGAAACCAGGTCGGACTGTTCTCCCCGCAGCAGCAGCGTTGGACAGGCAATGGCGTCATAGGCCATCCACAGCATTGCCTCGCCCTGCTTCGCCGACTCCGGAGTGGCGGCCTTGAACGGCTCGGCCAGTCCGAGATCGCAGTGCCGGACCCATTGGCCCTGTTCATTCTGGCGCAGAACATCCGCCGCAAGCTTGCGCCATTCGTCCTCGTCGTGCGGGCCGAACGGCAACGAGATTTCGCGTATGTAGCGCGCGCCCTCCTCGAAGCTCGCGAACCTCATGTCCTGCCCGATGTACTGCCCGATCCTGGCGATCGCTTCCGGATTCAGGCTCGGGCCGACGTCATTGAGCACCAATCTCCGGATCGGACTGTCCGTGATCGATGCCAGGCTCATTCCGATCAGGCCGCCCATGGAAGTGCCAACCCAATGCACCGTTGACGCGTCGAGCCTTGCCAGCAGCGTCACCATGTCCGCCACGTATTGCGGCACCTGGTAATGCAGCGGATTCTTCAATCGCCCGGAACGTCCGCGACCGACCACGTCCGGGCATACGACGCGGTACTCGTCGCACAGCGCCATTGCAAGGCGGTCGAAATCGTCTGACACCCGCGTCACGCCATGCACGCAGACCAGCACCTTGCGATTTGCGGGATCGCCCCACTCCTTGTACGTCATCTGGTGCAGGCCGCCTGGCGACAGGCATTGCACCGATTTAATCTGGGCTTGGCTCATATTTGTGTCGAATCAGGGAATCTGATTGCCATTCTCACATTTTAATGGGCGTTCCGCTTAAAATTCTATTTAACTTCGGCTCAGAACCAAATTTCATTCGCAGGAGAAATCATGCAGGGCACTATGCATCAGGGTAAGACGGCGCTTGTCACTGGCTCCACGTCAGGGATCGGATTGGGCATCGCCAGGAAATTTGCCGAGCAGGGAGCGAACATCGTATTCAACGGCTTCGGCGACGCGGGTGAAATCGAAGCGCTGCAAACCCAGGTAAGAAGCGAATTCGGCGTCCAGACCGCTTATCACGGAGCGGACATGTCGAAACCGGCCGAGATCGAAGCGATGATGAGATTTGCCGCCGAGAAGTTCGGGGGCGTCGACATACTCGTCAACAATGCCGGCATCCAGCATGTCGCGAACGTCGAAGATTTCCCCGTCGAAAAATGGGATGCGATCATTGCGATCAACCTGAGCTCGGCCTTTCATACCACGCGGCTTGCCCTGCCGGCGATGAAAGCCAAAAACTGGGGCCGCATCCTCAATATCGCGTCGGTGCACGGCCTGGTCGGCTCGGCGCAGAAGTCGGCCTATGTCGCCGCCAAGCACGGCATCGTCGGCCTGACCAAGGTCACCGCGCTGGAGAATGCGCAAGGCGGCGTGACATGCAATGCGATCTGTCCCGGATGGGTATTGACGCCCCTGGTGCAGAAACAGGTGGATGCGCGCGCCGCGCAGCAGAGCCTGTCGAATGACGAGGCGAAGAAAGCCCTGCTGTCGGAGAAGCAGCCGTCGGGCGATTTCGTTACGCCCGAGCAGCTGGGTGAACTTGCACTGTTTCTTTGCAGCGATGCGGCGTCGCAAGTGCGCGGCGTGGCATGGAACATGGACGGCGGCTGGGTCGCCCAGTAACAACGGCTTCGAATGCCTGCCCGCGCATCGTGCAAGGGCAGGCACCTCCACTTCCCACATGCGCTCTCACTTTCGAGAGCACAATGAAAAAACGGTGCCTGCGACAAGCAGGCACCGTTTTTTATAGGGAAGCGTTCCTGGAAACAATCAGGAAACAGCGCTGACGTCCAGTTCGGCGCCGGTCTTCTCGACCAGCTCTTCCTTAGTCACGCCCGGTGCGAGTTCGACCACCTTAAGACCCTTGTCGGTCACGTCGATGACGCCGAGGTCGGTGATGATGCGGTCGACCACGCCGACGCCCGTCAAAGGAAGGTCGCACTTCTTCAGGATCTTGTGCGATGTCGTGCCGTCCTTGGCCTTGGCCACATGTTCCATCAGCACCACCACGCGGCCCACGCCCGCGACCAGGTCCATCGCGCCGCCCATGCCCTTGACCATCTTGCCCGGGATCATCCAGTTGGCCAGGTCGCCCTGCTCGCTCACCTGCATCGCACCCAGGATGGCGATATTGATCTTGCCGCCACGGATCATCGCGAACGAGTCCGCGGAACTGAAGAAGGACGAGCCGCGCAGCGATGTCACCGTCTGCTTGCCGGCGTTGATCAGGTCGGGATCGACTGCGTCGTCCGTCGGGAAGGGACCGATGCCGAGCAGTCCGTTTTCAGACTGCAGCCAGACTTCCATATCATTCGGAACATAGTTCGCCACCAGCGTCGGCAAGCCGATGCCAAGGTTCACATAGAAACCGTCCTGCAGTTCCTTCGCTGCGCGTGCAGCCATTTCATCACGAGTCCATGCCATGTTCGTTCTCCAGATTACTTTGCACGCACTGTGCGTTGTTCGATACGTTTTTCGGGCGTCGCATTGACCACGATGCGGTGCACGAAAATGCCTGGAGTATGGATCTGGTCCGGATCGAGTTCGCCGGTCTCCACGAGCTTCTCCACCTCGACCACGGTGATCTTGCCGGCCATGGCGACGTTCGGGTTGAAGTTGCGCGCGGTCTTGCGGAACACCAGGTTGCCGACCTTGTCGGCCATGTAGGCCTTGACCAGCGACACGTCGGCCACCAGCGAGCGCTCCATCACGTATTTTTCACCGTCGAACTCGCGCACTTCCTTGCCGTCGGCGACGATGGTGCCAACGCCGGTCTTGGTGAAGAAGGCCGGGATACCGGAGCCGCCGGCGCGCAACTTTTCTGCCAGCGTGCCCTGCGGAGTGAATTCCAGCTCGAGTTCGCCCGCCAGGTACTGGCGCTCGAATTCCTTGTTCTCGCCGACGTAGGAGGCGATCATCTTCTTGATCTGACGTGTCGTCAGCAGCTGGCCGAGACCGAAGCCGTCGACGCCGGCGTTATTGGAGATCGCTGTCAGGTTCTGCACACCGGAGTCACGCAGCGCCGCGATCAGCGCTTCGGGAATGCCGCACAGGCCGAAGCCGCCCACGGCGATGGTCTGCCCGTCCTTGACGATGCCGGCCAGCGCGCTGGCGGCATCCGGATAAACTTTATTCATACCGACCCTCTTCTTGTATAAAGTGCCCGTAGGCTGTTCTAATGTGTCCGCCAGCATAAGATGGTGGACTTGGCCGTGCAATACCGTAAAAATACGAATTTTCCGCCTTAAGCAAGCGCCCCGAGGAAGAATGAGCGCATTTCCAACTATAGATTACGAGACAATCTTCCGTCATGCCCCGGTCGGCATGTGCGTTTCCCACAATAGGGTAATCCAGGCCTGCAACGACACGCTCGCGCGCATGTTCGGCTACCCCTCGGCCGACCTGGTGGGGAAGTCCTTCCTGGTACTGTATCCCACCCTCGATGAGTTCGAGCGCACCGGCGCACGCATTGTGCCAATCATGAGCGCCAAAGGCCATTACTCCGATGAGCGCATCATGAAACGGGCGAACCAGGAGTTATTCTGGTGCCATGTGAGCGGACGTTCATTGATCCATGACGACCCGCATGCGGCCGGCATCTGGACTTTCGAGGACCTGAGCGCCAAACGGCCGGTCACCGCGGAGCTGACGCCGCGCGAACGTGAAATCGCCGCGCTGCTGGTCGAAGGCAAGACCAGCAAGCTGATTGCCCGCCAGGTCGGGCTCAGCCCGCGCACGGTCGAAATGCACCGCGCCAAGCTGATGCGCAAGTTCTCGGCCGCGACTTCGAGCGAACTGGTGCATCGCCTGGTGGGCGTGACCGGCTGAACGGAGCCGGGCCGCAAGCAAGCCCGGCGCAGCCCGTCCCGACCGTAGTCGATCAGCGCCCTATTCCGGCGTCGCCAGCAGCGCGCGGATGCGGTCCGGCAGCGGCGCCGATTTTTCCTTGGGAAAGTCGACCCACACGATCTTCGCGCCGCCTTCGGCGGCGATCACGTCCGGCTCGTCGAGCCGGCGGATTTCCTGGTAGCTTTCGAAGCTGGACCGCCCTGGCTCGCCGACATAGGTCCGGATTTCGATGTCGCCCGGATACTTCAGCTGCTTGATGAAGGTGCATCGCGCATTGACGATCACTGGCCCCTCCCCGCCCGGGTCGGGCTGGCAGCCGGCTTCTACGAACCAGGATATGCGCGCCTGCTCAAGGTAGCGGAAGTAGACCGTGTTGTTGACGTGTCCCATCGCATCCATGTCACCCCAGCGGATGGGCATGCGCAGCGTATGGACGAGCTTTTTACTTGTCATCGGAGTCAATCGGAGTTCGGTAGTGAATTTAGATTTCAGTACACGGCCATGCCGTCGTCGGCCGTTACGATGGCGCCGTTCATGAAGCGCGACTCTTCTCCGGCTAGCAGCAGAAGCAGGCCGTCGAGGTCCTCCGGCCGACCCAGCCGCTTGCGTGGCAGCATGTCGATCAGCTGGTGGCCATGCTCGGTCGCGAAGTAGTCTTCATTGATCTCGGTGCTGATGTAGCCGGGGCAGATGGCATTGACGTTGATGCCGAAGCGCCCCCACTCGACCGCCATCGATTTGGTCATATGCACGACCGCCGCCTTGCTCATGCAATAGATGCCGATCTGGGGCAGGACTCGCAGTCCGGCCACCGAGGCGATGTTGATGATGCGGTGCTGTTTCCTGGGATCACCCTTGGCGCGCGCGATCATGCGCTTGGCGGTTTCCTGCGCGACGAAGAACGCCCCTCGCTGGTTGGTGTCCATTACAAAGGCATAGTCTTCCGGCGTAACGTCTACCAGGCGCTGGGTGGTCGACACGCCGGAGTTGTTGACCAGGATGTCGATGGGGCCGGCTTCGGTTTCGGCATGGGCGATCGCGGATTTGATGCTGGCATAGTCGGTGACATCCAGCGAGACCACATGTGCCGCGCCGCCGTCCGCTTCGATTTCGGCACGCAGTTCCTTGAGGCGTTCCAGGCGACGCGAGGCAAGTACGACTTGCGCGCCCGCTTGCGCGAGAACCTTGGCAAAACGCGCGCCGAGACCGCTGGAGGCGCCGGTGACCAAGGCAATCTTGCCTTCAAAGTTGACTTCTATCCCCACAAGTTTCTCCTTTTATTGATTCCGGATTCAGCTTCACTGGTTCCTGACGCTATCATTACATGAAAGAGCGGCAATTAGAGCGAGGCGTCTAGCGTTCAAACGCAAAATCCACGACAATTAGCACGTTCGTTCGATAATTTTAAACTACCTTGGTGAGACCATGACGCAGACCCAAAACCTGATAGAACAATACGGCCCGCGCGAGGCGATGGAATACGATGTCGTCATCGTTGGCGGTGGCCCGGCCGGCCTGTCAGCCGCTATCCGCCTGAAGCAGCTGGCCGCCGAACAAGGCCGGGAAGTGTCGGTCTGCGTGCTGGAAAAGGGTTCCGAGGTCGGCGCCCATATTCTCTCCGGCGCCGTCATGGATCCGATCGCCATGAACGAGTTGTTTCCCAACTGGAAGGAACTCGGCGCGCCGCTCAATACGCCCGTCACCGAGGACCAGTTCCTGTTCCTCACCGAGAAGAAAGCCACCAAGACTCCCGGCTGGGCACTCCCTGCATGCTTCCAGAATCACGGCAACTATGTGATCTCGCTGGCCAACGTGGTGCGCTGGCTCGGCCAGCAGGCTGAATCGCTGGGCGTGGAAATTTTCCCCGGCTTCCCTGCGGCCGAAGTGCTGTACAACGACGACGGCTCCGTCAAGGGCGTGGCGACCGGCAACATGGGCGTGGACCGCGAAGGCAATCCGACCGATGCCTTCCAGCTCGGCATGGAACTGCATGCGAAATACACCTTCTTCGCCGAAGGCGCGCGCGGCCACCTCGGCAGGCAGCTGATGACCAAGTACCAGCTCAACAAGGACGCCGATCCGCAGACCTATGCTATCGGCATCAAGGAATTGTGGGAAATCGATCCCAAGATGCACAAGCCGGGCCTGGTGATCCACACTGCCGGCTGGCCCCTCGACGCCGACACCTACGGCGGCTCCTTCCTCTACCACCTGGAAAACAATCAGGTTGCCGTCGGCTATGTAATCGGCCTGGCTTACCAGAACCCGTATCTCGCGCCGTATGAGGAATTCCAGCGCTACAAGACGCATCCGGAAATCCGCAAGTACTTCGAGGGCGGCAAGCGCATTTCCTATGGCGCGCGCGCATTGGTCGCTGGAGGCCTGCAGTCCCTGCCCAAGCTGACTTTCCCGGGCGGCGTGCTGATCGGCTGCGATGCGGGCTTCCTGAATGCGTCCCGCATCAAGGGTAGCCATGCGGCGATGAAGACCGGCATGATGGCTGCCGAAGCGGCATTCGAGGCGCTGGGCGCGGGCCGCGCGCAGGATGAACTGACGGCCTTCCCGGAAGCGTTCAAGAAATCATGGCTGCATGAGGAACTGTACAAGGGCCGCAACTTCAAGCCGTTCATGACCCAGGGCCTGTACAAGGGCACCCTGATGGTGGGCATCGACCAGGTCCTGTTCCGTGGGAAGGCGCCGTGGACACTGCGTCACAAGCATGCCGACCATGAATGCCTGCGTCCGGCATCGGAATTCAAGCCCATCGTTTATCCTAAGCCCGACGGCAAGCTGACCTTCGACAAGCTGAGCTCGGTATTCATCTCGAATACGAATCATGCCGAAGAACAGCCGGTACACCTGACGCTGAAGGACGCCAGCGTGCCGGTCAATATCAACCTGGCCAAGTATGCAGGTCCGGAATCGCGCTACTGTCCTGCAGGCGTGTACGAGTATGTGCAGAACGATGCCGGCGAGGACCGCCTGCAGATCAATGCGCAGAACTGCGTGCATTGCAAGACCTGCGACATCAAGGACCCGACGCAGAACATCGTCTGGGTTACGCCTGAAGGCGGTGGCGGACCGAACTATCCGAACATGTAATGCAAACCAGGTGAATCATATGAAAAGGGCCGCGCAAGCGGCTCTTTTTCTTCCTTCTCTACTTTACCAACCTGATTCCTGGTCAAGGCTTCCACTGGCCGTTGATGATTCTCTCCAGCCAGAAGCTGCCGATCACGGTTTTTACATCCGTGATCTTTCCGGTTCTGACCCATTCCAGCATTTCGGGCACGGTCGCGGTGAAAGTCTCCAGAAATTCGCCGTCGTCCAGCTCCCGCTCGCCCGCGGTCAGTCCGCGTGCAAGGAAGATGTCGAGATGTTCATCCGAGTAGGCAATGGCATTGTGAATCGTGCAAAGGAAATGCCAGTCCACAGCCGTGTAGCCGGTTTCTTCCTTCAGTTCGCGCTTTGCGCACTCGAGCGGATCTTCGTTCGGATCAATCTTCCCGGCTGGAAATTCAATGAAAACGTCATGCATCGGATAGCGGAACTGCCGCTCCAGCAACACCGTTCCGTCGTCCAGCAGGGGAAGGATGACGACCGCACCGGGATGCGTAATGTATTCGCGCTTGGTCAGCTTGCCGTCCGGTAGGCGGATGGTGTCCCGCTGCACCTTCAGGAAATGCCCGTCATAGGCGACTTCGGTGTCGACCTGAGTTTCTTTCAAATCCATGCCTGCCCACTCCAACAAATCAAAGCCACCATTGTAGGCGCAGGCGCCCGGCTGGCCTTAGAGCAAATCAAGCATGGTGCTTGCGCAGGTAGCGGAAAACGAAACCCGGAAAAGCCAGGACGAGGAAGAGACAGGCGGTGATGGCGTAGAACTCCCATCGCTGCGGAAATGCATTGCCTATCCGCGATTCGATCAGGTAGGCAATGCCGCCGACGATGAAGTACAGGATGATGAGTTCGAACAGTCGCAGCCAGAGGGATTTGGCCGGGCGTTTCAGGGAAATCGCGCCCAGCAGGCGTTCGTTAAGAAACGGAAGGTTGGCGGCGACCGCCGCCAACAGGATCACGAACCAGCTTGAAAGCGAAACATCCACTGTGCAGCTTCGCTTCAGGAAGACAAAGTTCTGACCATCGCCGTTGCGCAAAGCGCCATCAGCGGACCAGGCAGGATACCCAGGGCCAGCACTGCCAGTCCATTGGCTGTGAGCGTGATGCGCATGTCGCCGGGCACTTCGATTTTGCTGTTATCGACGGGCTCATCGAAGTACATGACCTTCACCACGCGCAGGTAGTAGAAGGCACCGATCAGCGACAGCAGCACCGAGACCACCGCCAGCCAGACCTGGCCGGTGCTCAGCACCGCCTGCAGCACGGCCAGCTTCGCGTAGAAGCCAACGGTCGGCGGAATGCCAGTCAGCGAGAACATCAGGATCAGCATGATCAGGGCGAACAGCGGGCTGCGCTGGTTCAGTCCCTTGAAATCGTCGATGCTTTCCGCCTCGAAGCCGGCGCGCGCCAGCAGCATGATCAGGCCGAAGGTACCGAGCGTGGTCAGCACGTAGGCGACCGAGTAGAACATTGCCGAGCTGTAGGCATTCGCTGCAGATGCGACGTTACCGTTGACCACGCCGGCCAGCATGCCGAGCAGCATGAAGCCCATCTGGCCGATGGTGGAGTAAGCCAGCATCCGCTTCAGGTTGGTCTGCACGATTGCCGTAATGTTGCCGACGGCCATCGAAAGCACAGCCAGTACCGTCAGCATCTGCTGCCAGTCAATCGCAAGCGGGAACAGTCCTTCCACCAGCAGGCGGATGCAGATCGCAAAGCCGGCCAGCTTGGGCGCACCGCCGAGCAGCAGCGTGACCGCGGTCGGAGCACCCTGGTAAACGTCGGGAACCCACATGTGGAATGGCACCACGCCCAGCTTGAACGCCAATCCGGAGACGACGAATACGAGGCCGAACACCAGCACCGTCTTGTTGACACTGCCGGAGGCAGTTGCCTTGGCCACTTCGGTAAGGTCGAGCGAACCGGTGGCGCCATACAGCATTGACATGCCGTACAGCAGGAAACCGGAGGACAGCGCACCCAGGATGAAGTACTTCATCGCCGCTTCGGTCGATACCGCATTGCCGCGACGGAGGGCGACCAGCGCATAGGTAGCCAAGGACATCAGTTCAACACCGAGATAGATGATCAGGAAGTTGTTTCCCGAGATCATGACCATCTGTCCCAGCAGGGAGAACAGCGCGAGGACATAGAACTCACCGCCAAGGGCGCCGCCGAGCATGCCGCGCTCGGTCGCGTACTGGCGCGAATAGATTAGAGTCACGCCCATCGCAATATACGAGCAGACCTTCAGGAAGTTCGACATCGCATCGGACACGAACATGTTGTTGAAGGTGTATACCGTCGGCTTGCCGTAATCGGACGCATTGAGCGCGATACAAACCAGCAGCGTGACGAGGGCCAGCGCGTAGGTGATATTGCGCTTGCTGTCCTTCAGGAACATGTCGATCAGAAGGATGGCCGACGTCGCTATCACCAGGAAGATTTCCGGATAGACCGGTGCGAAATTTACAGTGTTCATCTTGTCGTCGCTATTGTGCGTTCATTCATGCATTCAGCCGGATGCCGGTCATTGCAGCTTGGAGATTGCGACATGCTTGAGAAGGTCATCGACGGAGATCTGCATGACATCGGTAAACGGTGCCGGATAGACGCCCATCGCGATCACGGCGATAGCCAGCACGCTCAGCATGAAGAATTCGCGGCCGTTGAGGTCGGTCAGTTCCGCAACGTGCTTGTTGCCGATATCGCCGAATACCACCCGCTTGACCAGCCACAGCGAGTACGCTGCGCCGAAGATCAGCGCCGTCGCGGCGAGCATGCCAATCCAGAAGTTGTATTGCACCGCACCCAGGATCACCATGAATTCGCCGACGAATCCGGAGGTGGCCGGAAGGCCGCAGTTGGCCAGCGAGAACAGCACGAAGAATGCGGCGAAACGGGGCATGGTATTGATCACGCCGCCGTAGTCGGCGATCTGGCGCGAATGCATGCGGTCATACAGCACGCCGATGCAAAGGAACATGGCGCCTGACACGAAACCGTGGGAAATCATCTGCACGATGCCGCCCTGCACCGCCATGTCATTGAACATGAAGAAGCCGAGCGTGACGAATCCCATGTGTGCAATCGACGAATAGGCCACCAGTTTCTTCATATCCGCCTGCACCAGTGCAACCAGGCCGATATAGATCACCGCGATCAGGGACAGCGTGATGATGAAGCCCGACAGGTACTGGCTGGCATCGGGCGCGATCGGCAGCGAGAACCGCAGGAAGCCGTAGGCGCCGAGTTTCAGCATGATCGCGGCCAGCACGACCGAACCGCCGGTCGGCGCTTCGACGTGCGCGTCGGGCAGCCAGGTATGCACCGGCCACATCGGCACCTTGACCGCGAAAGCCATCAGGAAGGCAAGGAAGATCAGGATCTGCGCATCGAGCGGCAGCGGCAGCTTGTGCCAGGTCAGGATCTCGAAGCTGCCGCCCGACTTGAAGTACAGGTACAGCAGCGCCACCAGAGTCAGCAGGGAGCCAAGCAAGGTATAAAGGAAGAACTTGATCGCCGCGTAGACCCGGTTGGCGCCGCCCCAGACGCCGATGATGATGAACATCGGGATCAGGGTCGCTTCGAAGAATACGTAGAACAGCAGGCCGTCGAGCGCGCAGAACACGCCGATCATCAGGCCGGACAGGATCAGGAACGCGCCCATGTACTGGGCGACGCGCTTTTCGATCACCTCCCAGCCGGCAATGACGACGATCACCGTGATGAAGGCCGTCAGCAGGACGAACCACACAGAGATGCCGTCGACGCCGAGCAGGTACTGGACGTTGAACCGCTCGATCCAGGATGCCCTCTCGACGAACTGCATGCCGTGCGCAGCCTTGTCGAACTGGTTGATCAGCGGCAGGGTGACGAGGAAGCTGACGATCGAACCGATCAGCGAGATTCCGCGCACCAGGCCGGGTTTGTCATCCCTGCCGAACAGCAGGACGAACACGCCGAATGCGATCGGGCACCAGATCGCAAGGCTCAGAAGAGGAAAAGTTGACTGCATCATGGTTTTTATTTGCTTTACATCGCCAACTTATTTGGCAAACGTCGGGAACGGCATGAAATAGATCAGGAAGCCCAGCACGCCGATGATCATCACGAAGGCGTAGTGGTAGATGTAACCGGACTGCAGGTGGCGGATCACTGTGGAGAACCATCCCACCGCCTTGGCACTGCCGTTGACGATCAACCCGTCGATCAGGGCGCGGTCGCCGATCCTCCAAAGCCCGCCTCCAAGGACGCGTGCGCCGGCGCCGAACACCACTTCATTGAACTTGTCCAGGTAGTACTTGTTTTCCAGGATCGTGTGAATGCCGCGGAACTTGCTGTAGAACCACGCCGGAACCCTTGGATTGACCATGTAGCAGTAATAGGCGGCTGCGACTCCAGCCAGCGCCAGGTAGAACGGCGCGGTGGAGAATGCGTGCATGCCCATCGCGGCGGCGCCATGGAATTTCTCGGTCAGGATCTGCAATGCCTTGTGCGATTCGCCGACGAAGATCACATCCCTGAAGAAGTCGCCGTGCAGCATCGGGCCGATCGCGATGAAGCCGATGATCACCGACGGAATCGCAAGCAGGATCAGTGGCAGCGTGACTACGAATGGCGCCTCATGCGGCTTCTCGCCCGGTGCGAGGCCATGGTGATGGTGCGCGTCGTGCGCATTATCATGCTCTTCATGGGCATCATGCGCATCGTGTGCACTGTGGCCGTGATGGTCGTGCGCCTTGCCGAAACGCTCTTCGCCATGGAACACGAGGAAGTACATGCGGAAGGAATAGAAAGCCGTGACGAAGACACCCGCCAGTACCGCGAAATTGGCGAAGCCCGAACCCCAGATTTGGCTCTCGTGCACCGCTTCGATGATGCTGTCCTTCGAGTAGAAGCCGGAGAAGAACGGCGTGCCAATCAGCGCCAGCGAACCGAGCAGCGAGGTGATCCAGGTGATCGGCATGTACTTGCGCAGGCCGCCCATGTTGCGGATGTCCTGGTCGTGGTGCATGCCGATGATGACGGCGCCCGCGCCGAGGAAAAGCAAGGCCTTGAAGAAGGCGTGGGTCATCAGGTGGAATACGGCCACCGAGTATGCCGACGCGCCGAGGGCAACTGTCATGTAACCCAGCTGCGAGAGGGTCGAATAGGCAACCACCCGCTTGATGTCATTCTGGATGATGCCGAGGAATCCCATGAACAGCGCTGTAATCGACCCGATCACCAGCACGAAGGACAGCGCGGTGTCGGACAGCTCGAACAGCGGCGACATGCGCGCCACCATGAAGATGCCGGCCGTCACCATGGTGGCGGCATGGATCAGCGCGGAAATCGGCGTCGGACCCTCCATTGAATCGGGCAGCCAGACGTGCAGCGGGAATTGCGCGGACTTGCCCATGGCGCCGATGAAAAGGCAGATGCAGGCGACGGTGATCAGCATCCAGTCGGTACCGGGCAGCGTCAGGGCGGCAAGTTCGTTCTTCTTAGCAAACACTTCGCCGTAGTTCATCGAACCGGCATAGGCAAGCAGCAGCCCGATGCCCAGGATGAAGCCGAAGTCGCCCACGCGGTTGACAAGGAAGGCCTTCATGTTCGCGTAGATCGCGGTGGGACGGGTGTACCAGAAGCCGATGAGCAGGTAGGAGACCAGGCCTACCGCTTCCCAGCCGAAGAACAGCTGCAGGAAGTTGTTGCTCATGACGAGCATCAGCATCGAGAAGGTGAACAGCGAGATGTAAGAGAAGAAACGGTTGTAGCCTTCGTCATCGGCCATGTAGCCGATGGTGTAGATATGCACCATCAGCGACACGGAGGTCACCACGCACATCATCATTGCCGTCAGGCTGTCGACGAGGAAGCCGATTTCCAGCTTCAGTCCCATCACGGTCATCCAGTTGTAGAGAGTGCCGTTGTAGCTGGCGCCGTCCATGACGGCCAGCAGCGTCTGGACTGAAATGATGAATGAGATCAAAACACCAAGGATGGTCGCGGAATGCGATGCGGTGCGACCGATCTTGTTGCCGAAAAACTTGGTTCCGAACAGGCCTGCAATTGCAGAGCCTGCCAGTGGTGCCAGAGGCACAGCCAAGAGTAGATATGGGTTGAGTTGCCCCGCCATGATGGACCTTATCCGTTATTTTTCTGGTTAACCTTTGAGACTGTCGAGATCTTCCACGTTGATGGTGTCCAGGTTACGGAACAGCACCACCAGGATGGCAAGACCAATCGCGGCTTCCGCTGCAGCCACCGTCAGAATGAAGAAGACGAAAATCTGTCCCGCCGCATCGCCGAGATAATGCGAGAAGGCGATGAAGTTCGTGTTCACCGCCAGCAGCATCAGTTCGATCGCCATCAGCAATACGATGATGTTCTTGCGGTTGAGGAAGATGCCGACGATCGAGATGGCGAACAGGATCGCCCCAAGGATCAAATAGTGTGCAAGTGATAGAGCCACGGTGCGATTCCCTTATTGTTTTTCCGTTGCGGACGCCGCAGCGCCGGCACCGCCGTTCGCGCGCTGTTCGGCGCGGTCGGATTCAGCTTTCATGCTGACCATGCGGATACGGTCGTTGCGCTTGACCTTGACGGCAGCCGCAGGATCGAAGTACTTCGAATCCTTTCGCCGGCGCAGCGTCAGCGCCACGGCAGCCACCATCGCAACCAGCAGCACCACCGCAGCAATTTCGAATGCGTAGATGTACTCGGTATAGATCAGCTTGCCCAACTCCTTCGTATCGCCGATATTGGCAGCCGCTGCAGGCGCCTGCGCCGCCGGATCCCAGAAGCCATGGAACAGCACGGCCGCCATCTGGAGAACGATGAGCACGCCGACGCCGGCGGCCAGCGGAAAGTAGCTCCAGAAGCCTTCGCGCATCTTGCCGATATCTACGTCGAGCATCATCACGACAAACAGGAAGAGCACCATGACCGCTCCCACATACACAAGCACCAGCACGATGGCCAGGAACTCGGCTTTCAGGAGCATCCAGATGCCTGCCGCCGAGAAGAAGGAAAGCACCAGGAACAATGCGGCGTGCACCGGGTTGCGGGAGGTGATGACGCGAATGGCGGCCAATATCAGGATCGCCGAGAACGCGTAGAACAAAGCAGTTTTAAATTCCATAATCGACCAAGTGAGTCAGCTTTACGAAGGCCAAACGGCCGGCATCAACGATATGCGGCGTCGGCTGCTCGGGCAGCGGCAATGTCCTTTTCATAGCGGTCGCCGACCGCGAGCAACATTTCCTTCGTAAAGTACAGGTCGCCGCGCTTTTCGCCGTGATATTCAAGGATGTTCGTTTCGACAATCGAGTCGACCGGGCAGGATTCCTCGCAAAAGCCGCAGAAGATGCATTTGGTCAGGTCGATGTCGTAGCGCGTGGTACGGCGGGTTCCGTCGTCACGCTCGGTCGATTCGATGGTGATCGCCATTGCCGGACAGACCGCTTCGCACAGCTTGCAGGCGATGCAACGCTCTTCGCCGTTCGGATAGCGGCGCAGCGCATGCAGGCCGCGGAAGCGCGGAGACAATGGCGTCTTCTCTTCGGGAAACTGCACAGTGATCTTGCGGGCGAACATATATCGTCCCGTAAGCGCGAGCCCCTTGAGTAGTTCTCGCAGCATCAGGCTGCCGAAAAATTCTTTGATGGCTTCCATGGTAATGAGCCTTTTTCCTTACTTCCAAATATTCCAGGGGGTCTGCATCCACGCGGCGACGATCACCAGGTAAGCGAGGGTCAGCGGGATGAACACTTTCCAGCCCAAGCGCATGATCTGGTCATAGCGATAGCGCGGAAACGAAGCGCGTGCCCAGATGAACAGCGAAACGACGAGGAAGGTCTTGATGCCGAGCCAGATCCATCCGGGGATGAAATCGAGGAATGAAACCGGTGCCGCCCAGCCGCCAAGGAACAGCAGCGCAGTCAGCATCGAGATCAGAATCATGTTCGCGTACTCCGCGAGGAAGAACATCGCGAACGACATTCCTGAATACTCGACCATGTGACCCGCGACGATTTCCGACTCGCCTTCCACTACGTCAAAAGGGTGACGGTTAAGCTCTGCGATTCCGGAGATCACATAAATCACGAAAATCGGCAATAGCGGCAACCAGTTCCACGACAAGATCGGAAGCCCTTGTTCGGCGAAAAATCCTTTGTTCTGCCCCATCACGATGTCGGTCAGGTTCAAGCTGCCTGATACAAGCAGCACGACGACGAGCGAAAAGCCCATTGCGATTTCGTAGGACACCATCTGGGCAGATGCGCGCATCGCGCCCAGGAAGGCATACTTGGAATTGGATGCCCAGCCGGCAATGATCACGCCGTAGACTTCCAGCGATGTAATCGCCATCACGAAGAGAAGACCGGCATTGATATTGGCCAGCACGGTTTCCGGACCAAAAGGAATGACAGCCCATGCCGCCAGCGCCGGCATGATGGTCATGACCGGAGCGATGACAAACAGCGCCTTGTTCGACTTGGCTGGAACGACGATTTCCTTGAGCAGCAACTTGAGGGCGTCGGCGATCGGTTGCAGCAACCCGGCCGGACCAGTCCGGTTCGGGCCGATGCGAATATGCATCCAGCCGATCATCTTGCGTTCCCACAATGTGAGATACGCAACGCACGCCAGCAACGGAAGTACGACGGCGACGATCTTGACAACATTCCAGATCAGCGGCCACAGCATGCCGAACACATTCTGTCCGGTGCTGTTGATGGTCATGAACACCTGATCCATTAGATTTTCTCCACGCTGATGGGGCCGAACATGCCGCCGAGGCCGATCGTGCTGGGATGCGCAGCCGCGACACGGATGACGTTGGCCGGAAGTTTCGCATCGATTGCAACCGGAACGACTGCGGTGCCCTGCCCCTGCAGCACCTTGATCTGCGCGCCTTCACCGATGCCGAGCTGTTCCGCGAGCAATGCGGAGATGTGCGCCTTCGGCGCCTTCGCATCGGTGGTCTGCTGCAGCGAACCGGCACGGCGAACGATGGCGTCGCTGAAGTAGATAGGCACATCGGCGATGCGCTCGAGCTGGCCGTCTGCCGACGGCCTGGCAGCCTGCGGCGCGTCGCTAGCAATGTTGTTCAGCTTGGAAGACAGGTCGGCTTCCTCGGCCAGTTTTGTGCCGAGCACTTCGATTCGGATCTGCTCCGACGTGTCGTAATTGAAACCGCCGATGTCGAGCAGGTTGCCGAGAACGCGCAGCACCTTCCATGCCGGACGGGTTTCGCCGAGCGGCTTGACGGTGCCGTTGAAGCCTTGCGCCCTGCCCTCGCAGTTGACGAAGGTGCCGGCTGTTTCGGAAAACGGCGCGATCGGCAGCAGAACGTCGGCATACTCGGTTCCATGCTTGTACGGCGACATGACTACCACCATCTCCGCCTGCTGCAGGGCCGAGCGCGCGGCCTGCGGATCGTAGCAGTCGTATTCCGGCTCGGCGTGCATCAGCACATAAGCCTTGCGCGGCTGGGCAAATGCCTGGATGGCATTGGCCCCCTTGCCCGGGACGGCGTTGGCGATATAGCCGCCGACAGTATTGGCTGCCTCGGTCAGGTAGCCGAACTTGGCGTCGGTCTGCTGGGCGATCCACTGTGCCGCAGCGTGTAGCTGGGATGCCTGAGGATGCTGTGCGGCGGAGTTGCCGAGCACGACAGCCTTGCGCTCGCCAGACAGCAGGCTGTCGGCGATCGCCTTGGCGATTTCACCGGCCTGGATGCCATCAAAGCCTGCGGGCGCTGCGATGCCCTTGGCGGCGGCAATCGCCACCACCACTTCGCTCAGCGCGGACAGCCAGTCTGACGGTGCCTTGATCAGGCGGTTCGCGATCGGCAGCAGGTGGTCGTCATCGGTTGCATTCAGTGTGCTGACCTTGGTGCCGCGCTTGGCGGCATGGCGCAGGCGCGCTGCGAGCAGCGGATGATCCTTGCGCAGGAAGGAGCCGATCAGGAAGGCGCGGTTGACCTGGCCGAATTCGTCGATCGACATGCCCAGCCAGGGAGTGACCTTGCCGTCCAGCGCGAAGTCGGACTGGCGCAGGCGGAAATCGATGTTGTCGGATCCGAGGCCGCGCACCAGCTTCTGCAGCAGGCTCAGCTCTTCCAGGGTTGAATACGGTGCGGCCAATGCGGCGATGGAATCTGCACCGTGTTCATGGCGGATGTTACGCAGGCCGTGCGCGACGTATTCCAGCGCGGTCTGCCAGTCGGTCTCGATCCACTTGCCGTCCTGCTTGATCATCGGCACTGTGAGGCGGTCCTCGTGGTTCAGCCCCTCGTAGGAGAAGCGGTCCTTGTCGGACAGCCAGCATTCGTTGACCGCTTCGTTCTCGAGTGGCAGCACGCGCATGACCTTGCCGCCCTTGACCTGTACCATCAGGTTGGAGCCCAGGCCATCATGCGGACTGACGGAGCGGCGGCGCGACAATTCCCAGGTACGCGCGGTGTAACGGAACGGCTTCGATGTGAGCGCGCCGACCGGGCACAGGTCGATCATGTTGCCCGACAGCTCGGAATCGACGCTGTTGCCGACGAAGGTCGTGATCTCCGAATGTTCGCCGCGGTTGAGCATGCCGAACTCCATGACGCCAGCAATTTCCTGACCGAAGCGGACGCAGCGGGTGCAGTGGATGCAGCGCGCCATTTCACGCATGGAAATCAGCGGACCCGCGTCCTTCGGATCGATGACGCGCTTCTCTTCTTCGTAGCGCGAAGCGGCCGGACCATAGCCCACCGCGAGATCCTGCAGCTGGCACTCGCCGCCCTGGTCACAGATTGGGCAGTCCAGCGGGTGATTGATGAGCAGGAACTCCATCACGCTTTTCTGCGCCTTGACCGCCTTGTCGCTGTTGGAGCGGACGATCATGCCGTTGGTCACCGGGGTCGCGCATGCGGGAAGCGGCTTCGGTGCCTTCTCGACTTCGACCAGGCACATGCGGCAGTTTGCCGCGATGGACAATTTCTTGTGATAGCAAAAATGCGGTATGTAGGTGCCGACCTTGTTGGCGGCATCCATGACCATGCTGCCTTCCTGCACCTCTACTTTTTTGCCGTCGATTTCAATTTCAACCATGGCTCAGTTTTGCCTCAGTATGGGTAAGGCGCGCCGGGCGCGCCAGGTAACTTTTGCCGTGAGGGCCATGCGGCCCTTCACGTGATTCAGACATAGGCAGGAACGATGCAGCGCTTGTGCTCGATGTGATATTCGAACTCCTCGCGGAAGTTCTTCACCATCGCGCGCACCGGCATTGCCGCTGCGTCGCCGAGCGCGCAGATAGTGCGCCCCTGGATGTTGTCCGCGATCGTGTTCAGCATGTCGAGATCGTCGGCGCGTCCTTGTCCGTGCTCGATGCGATGCACCATCCGGTACAGCCAGCCGGTGCCTTCGCGGCACGGCGTGCACTGTCCGCAGGATTCTTCGTAATAAAAATACGACAGGCGTAGCAGCGACTTGACCATGCAGCGTGTTTCATCCATGACGATGACCGCGCCGGAGCCGAGCATCGAACCCGCCTTTGCGATCGAGTCGTAATCCATGTCGGTTGCCATCATCACGTCGCCGGTGAGCACCGGCATGGACGAACCGCCAGGAATCACCGCCTTGATCTTCTTGCCGTCGCGCATTCCACCGGCCAGCTCCAGCAGCTTCGCGAACGGCGTGCCGAGCGGGACCTCGTAATTACCGGGACGAGCAACGTCGCCGGACATCGAGAAGATCTTGGTGCCGCCGTTATTAGGCTTGCCCAGCGCAGCGTACGCCTCGCCGCCCATGCCCATGATGAAGGGCACGGCCGCGAAGGTCTCGGTGTTATTGATCGTAGTCGGCTTGCCGTAGAGGCCGAAGCTGGCGGGGAACGGCGGCTTGAAGCGCGGCTGGCCCTTCTTTCCTTCCAGGGATTCGAGCAGCGCGGTTTCTTCGCCGCAGATGTAGGCGCCGTAACCATGGAAGGCATGCAGCTGGAAGCTGAATTCGCTGCCCATGATGTTGTTGCCCAGGAATCCGGCGGCGCGCGCCTCTTCCAGCGCCTCTTCGAACCGCTCGTACTCGGCCCAGACTTCGCCGTGGATATAGTTGTAGCCCACGGTGATGCCCATCGCGTAAGCACCGATCGCCATTCCCTCGATCAGGGCATGGGGATTGAAGCGGATGATGTCGCGATCCTTGAACGTGCCGGGCTCGCCCTCGTCAGTGTTGCAGACCAGGTACTTCTGGCCGGGAAACTGGCGCGGCATGAAGCTCCACTTCAGGCCGGTCGGGAATCCGGCGCCGCCGCGGCCGCGCAGCGACGATGCCTTCAGTTCGGCGATGACTTGTTCGGGAGCGATCTTCTCGTTGAGGATGCGCTTGAGCGCTTCGTATCCGCCGCGTTTCACGTAGTCGGACAGATGCCAGTTATTGCCGTCGAGCCCCGCGAGGATCAGCGGATTGATATGTCGGTTGTGCAGGCTGGTCATTTCTTCAATTCCTCTACCAGCGCATCGATCTTTTCATTCGACATGAAGCTGCACATGCGCTTGTTGTTGACCAGCATGACGGGGGCATCGCCGCACGCGCCCATGCACTCGCCTTCAACGAGAGTGAACTGGCCGTCTGCGGTCGTTTCCTTGTAATCGATACCCAGCTTGTCCTTCAGGTAGTGCGCAGCCTTCTCGCCACCCGACAGCTGGCACGGCAGGTTGGTACAGACCGAGATCTTGTACTTGCCTACCGGCTTGGTATTGTACATATTGTAAAAAGTTGCTACTTCCTGTACCGCGATCGGAGCCATGCCGATATAGTTGGCTACATCCATGAGCACTTCAGGCGGCAACCAGCCTTTTTCGCTCTGGGCAATGGCCAGTGCCGCCATGACGGCGGACTGCCGTTGATCAGCAGGGAATTTCGCGAGTTCGCGATCAATTTTCTTGTAAGCTTCTTGACTTAACAGCATAACGTCAGCCATCCGTGCGCAGTCTCTGCGCGGTTATCGGTCAATCTCACCGAACACGATATCTTGCGTGCCGATGATCGTTACTGCGTCCGCAATCATATGGCCCTTGGCCATTTCGTCCAGTCCCTGCAGGTGCGGAAAGCCCGGAGCGCGGATCTTCAAGCGATAAGGTTTGTTCGCTCCATCGGAAATCAAGTAGACGCCGAACTCGCCTTTCGGATGCTCCACGGCGGCATAGGCCTCGCCTTCCGGTACATGGAAACCCTCGGTGAAAAGCTTGAAGTGGTGAATCAGCTCTTCCATGTTGGACTTCATGTTGACGCGCGACGGCGGGGCGACCTTGTGGTTGTCGGTCATCACCGGGCCTGGATTGTTGCGCAGCCATTCGATGCATTGCTTGATGATGCGATTCGACTGGCGCATCTCCTCAATGCGGACCAGGTAGCGGTCGTAGCAATCGCCGTTGACGCCGACCGGGATGTCGAAGTCGAGCAGATCATACACTTCGTACGGCTGCTTCTTGCGCAGATCCCATGCGATACCTGAACCGCGCAGCATCGGGCCGGTGAAGCCCATCGCCTTCGCCCTTTCGGGTGTGACTACGCCGATGCCGACGAGGCGCTGCTTCCAGATACGGTTATCCGTGAGCAGGGTTTCATACTCGTCTACATAGCCGGGGAAACGGTTCGTGAAATCCTCGATGAAATCGAGCAGCGAACCCTGGCGGTTTTCATTCAGCTGCCGGATCGCCTTTTCGTTGCGGACAGCCGATGCCTTGTACTGGGGCATGGTGTCGGGCAGGTCGCGATAGACGCCGCCGGGACGGTAGTAGGCTGCGTGCATGCGCGCACCGGACACCGCTTCGTAGCAATCCATCAGGTCTTCGCGTTCGCGGAAAGCGTACAGGAAGACTGCCATCGCGCCGACGTCGAGACCGTGCGCACCGATCCAAAGCAGGTGATTCAAAATGCGTGTGATCTCGTCGAACATCACGCGGATGTACTGCGCGCGCAGCGGAACATCGATGCCGAGCAGTTTTTCGATTGCGAGAACGTAGCCGTGCTCGTTGCACATCATCGACACGTAGTCCAGGCGATCCATGTAGGGAACAGACTGGAGGAAGGTCTTCTGCTCGGCGAGTTTTTCGGTCGCTCGGTGCAGCAGGCCGATGTGCGGGTCGGCACGCTGGATCACTTCGCCGTCGAGCTCGAGCACGAGGCGCAGCACGCCGTGCGCCGCCGGATGCTGCGGACCGAAGTTCAGTGTGTAATTCTTAATCTCAGCCATTATTTCATCCCGTATTTCTCTTCGCGAATCACACGCGGAATGATTTCACGCGGTTCAATCGTCACGGGTTGGTAAATCACTCGTCTTTGCTCGGCGTCGTAGCGCATCTCGACGTAGCCGGACACCGGGAAATCCTTGCGGAAAGGATGTCCGATGAAGCCGTAGTCGGTTAGGATGCGGCGCAGGTCGTTATGACCCTCGAACAGGATGCCGAAGAAATCGAATGCCTCGCGCTCATACCAGTTCGCCGCCGACCAGGTGTCGACCAGCGAAGCCAGGACGGGCATGTCATCGTCGGGCGCGAACACGCGGACGCGAATGCGCCAGTTATGGGTGACCGAAAGCAGGTGCGAGACCACCGCGAAACGCGGACCGTCCCATGCACCGTCGCCATATGTTGAGTAATCGACGCCGCACAGATCGATCAGCTCTTCGAAACGCAGGTCGGCATGATCGCGCAGTACGCGCATCGCGGATAGATAATCGGAGGCGGGGACAACGATCGTCACCTCTCCCAATGCCACCTTGAGATCCTGGATCTGACCGCCGAGCGCATTGCGCACCGCAGCTTCAAGGGTTTCAATTTTTGTCGTCATATCTCTTTAGCGCGACCTGTTAGCGCGCAATCGTATTGGTGCGCTTGATCTTGTTCTGCAGCTGAAGAATGCCGTAGAGGAGTGCTTCGGCGGTCGGCGGACAGCCCGGCACGTACACATCCACTGGCACGATGCGATCGCAGCCGCGCACGACGGAATACGAATAGTGGTAATAGCCGCCGCCGTTGGCGCAGGTGCCCATGGAGATGACCCAGCGCGGCTCTGCCATCTGGTCATAGACCTTGCGCAGCGCGGGCGCCATTTTGTTGCACAGGGTGCCTGCAACAATCATCACATCCGACTGGCGCGGCGACGGGCGGAACACGATGCCGAAGCGATCCAGATCGTAGCGCGAGGCGCCGGCATGCATCATTTCGACCGCACAGCAGGCCAGACCGAACGTCATCGGCCACAGCGAACCGGTACGCGTCCAATTGATCAGCTTGTCAGCCGTCGTCGTAACAAAACCTTCGTTCAAAACACCATCAATAGCCATGACTTACTCCCAATCCAGTGCGCCCTTCTTCCAGATGTACCAGAAGCCCACGACGAATTCGGCGATGAACACCATCATCGTCAGGAAGCCCTGCCATCCGAGGTCGCGCATCGCGACGCCCCAGGGGAAGAAAAATGCGGTTTCCAGATCGAACAAAATGAAAAGAATGGCGACGAGGTAGTAGCGCACATCGAACTTCATGCGCGCATCTTCAAATGCCTCGAAGCCGCACTCGTACGGTGACAGCTTTTCCGCGTCCGGCTTGTGCGGCGCCAGCACTCGGCCCAGCACCTGTGGAACTACGCCGACGCCAATGCCGACAAGAATGAATAAAAGTATGGGGAAATAATTTTCGAGGTTCACGATAGGAAGTGGATGTTGGTTAAATGAATGATTGGCAAATCAAACCAAATGTCCTCGATAAAAAGCCAGCTCGGGATACCCCTTGCTGGCTTTAGATTATTGGTGCCGACGGCGAGACTCGAACTCGCACAGCTTTCGCCACTACCCCCTCAAGATAGCGTGTCTACCAATTTCACCACGTCGGCTGAGACTGCTATTTTACTCTGTTTCACCGCATTTGTTCAACGCACAATTGCCGGCGACCAAGCCCAATAAAACTATTTCGGAATCTGGTTTGCCTGTCCTGCATTACCTGCCGGGGCAGGCGCCGCTGGCGCAGGATTGACGGTACCCGCAGGAGCATTCGGCGCCGGCACGCTTGAAGCTGGAGCAGGCAGGTTGTCCATGACGCCGCCCGTTACCGGGCCACGCTTGCTGCCGATGAAGGCCAATGCAAGCGTTGCAGAGAAAAAGATGACAGCTGCAACACCTGTCGACTTCGAAAGGAAGTTCGAGGAGCCGGTTGCACCGAAAAGGCTTCCGGAGGCGCCGGAACCAAAAGCCGCCCCCATGTCTGCGCCCTTTCCATGCTGCACCAGCACAAGGCCGATGATCACCAGCGCGGAGATGACTTGCACCACAACAATCAATGTGAACAATACGTTCATTACATGCTTTCCAATACTTGATAAAAACCTGTTCTGCTTGCGCAGAGCTTATGCGGACCGGATGATGGCCAGAAAGTCGGCTGCCTTGAGGGCGGCACCACCGATCAGGCCGCCGTCGATGTCCTGCATTGCGAGCAGTTCCCTTGCATTGTCCGGCTTCATGCTGCCGCCGTACAGAATCTGAACGGTCTCCGCTGCAGCGGGATTCAGTGCTGCGACGCGCGCTCGCAATACCGCGTGGACATCCTGCGCCATCTGCGGCGTTGCGGTCTTGCCGGTACCGATTGCCCATACCGGCTCATACGCGATCACCATCTTGCCGCAGCCATCCGCGCCGAGCACTGACAATACCGCATCCAGCTGTGCGCCAACGACCGAATCCGTCTTGCCTGCCTCCCGCTCCTCAAGAGACTCGCCGACGCACACGATCGGCACCAGCCCCGACTTGATGGCCCGCGCCGCCTTCGCTGCAACCCGCTCGCTGGTCTCGCCGTGATAGGAACGGCGCTCCGAATGTCCAACGATGACATAGGTACAACCGAAGTCGGTCAGCATTGCGGCGGCAACTTCACCGGTGTATGCGCCCGACTCATGCTCGGAAACATCCTGAGCACCCCAGCTGACAGGCGTGCCCGTAAGCACCGATTTGCATTGCGCCAGATACGGGGCCGGCGCGCATATCGCAACGTCACATGACGCTTGCGGAAGTTCGCTTTTGATCCCGTCGAGCAGGACGGCATTGGCAGCGAGGCTGCCATTCATTTTCCAGTTTCCGGCGATGAGTTTGCGACGCATAGGGGCCTAAAAATTCGATAACCCTTGATTCTAGCGCGCCGCAACATGCCCGGTCAAACCCAAGCAACAATCTATGACCATGGACAAGCGCTTGACGTTCCTCAAGGGTACCCGGCTGGCATAAATAATTTTACGCCAGCCTGCTCCTACTCGACGAATCAACCGTTCAATTATTCAACTTTCAGAACGATCTTGCCGACATGGGTACTACTTTCCATCAATGTGTGGGCTTGCGCGGCCTGATCAAGTGGGAAGACGCTATGAATTACCGGCTTGATCTTGCCCGCCTCGATGAGCGGCCATACATTCTCGACAAGCTTGTTTGCAATGGCGGCCTTGAATTCGATGGGGCGGGGACGCAGTGTTGAACCGGTGATTGAGAGCCTACGGCGCAGTATCTGCGCCAGATCGACATTCGCCTTGGCACCGCCCAGCAGGGCAATGATGACAATACGGCCGTCGTCGGCCAAACAATCAATCTCGCGATTGACATAGTCGCCGGCGACCATGTCGAGCACCACGTTAACGCCCTTGCCCCCGGTTTCCGCCTTGATCACGTCCACGAAATCCTCGGCCCGGTAATTGATTCCACGGGTCGCGCCGAGCCGCTCGCAGGCGAGCCGCTTTTCCTCACTGCCCGCAGTGGCGAACACCCGGTGCCCCATGGCGGCAGCCAGCTGAATCGCGGTGACTCCGATTCCCGAAGTTCCGCCCTGCACCAGCAGGGTTTCATCGCCGGCAAGTCCCGCGCGATCGAATGCATTGCTCCACACGGTAAAGAAAGTTTCGGGCAGCGACGCCGCCTCGACTGCGCTCAAGCCCTTGGGAACCGGCAGGCACTGGCGAACCGGGGCCGCGCAGTATTCAGCGTAGCCGCCGCCCTGGACCAGCGCGCAAACCAGCTGCCCCTTGACGAATCCGGTGCCATCGAGTTTGCCGTCGACGATCTCGCCGGCCACTTCCAGTCCGGGCAGGTCCGATGCCCCCGGCGGCACGGGATAGTGGCCCAGCCGCTGGAGTACATCGGGACGATTGATGCCGGCCGCATGGACCTTGATGAGGACTTCCCCGTCTTTCAAAGCGGGTACGGGGCGCTCGCACAGCTGAAGCACGTCGGGCGCGCCAGGACGTGTGATCTCGATCGCTTTCATGATAATCCTGTCAATGTGGAAAAGGCATTTTACGCGAATCGCGCATTCCGCTCCTGCGCCCCCCCCCTCCACGGCGCAGATCGCCAGCGAGGGCGGGCTCGATGCGGAACAAGTCTTCCTTCCGGCCGAACGGAAGGAAAAGACCAGGGCACCCCGGATCCATGCGCGCTAGGAAAGTGCAATAAAAAAACCGCCCGGACTTTCGTCGGGGGCGGTTTCTGCATCGGGATGCGTCGCCGGCAATCGCGGCGACTCGGATGCGCTTATTGCTGCTGCTGTTGCTGTTGCTGACCGGCGCCCGCCTCTTCAGCGGCAGCAGCCTTCATCGACAGCTTCAGGCGTCCGCGGTCATCTGTTTCGAGCACCTTCACGCGAACCTGCTGGCCCTCTTTCAGGTAGTCGGCAACCGCATTGACACGCTCGTTGGCGATCTGGCTGATGTGCAGCAAGCCATCCTTGCCCGGCATGACCTGTACGATCGCGCCGAAATCAAGCAGCTTGAGCACGACGCCGTCATAGCTCTTGCCTACTTCGACCGACGCCGTCAGTTCCTCGATGCGGCGCTTCGCTTCCTGGCCCGCTGCCGCGTCCACCGAAGCAATGGTCACAATGCCTTCGTCGCTGATATCAATCTGCGTGCCGGTCTCTTCTGTCAGTGCGCGAATGACCGCACCGCCCTTGCCGATCACGTCGCGGATCTTTTCCGGATTGATCTTGATGGTAATCAGGCGCGGCGCGAAGTCGGACAGCTCCGCCTTGCCGGACGGCAGTGCTTCCTGCATCTTGGCCAGGATGTGCATGCGGCCTTCCTTGGCTTGCGCCAGCGCGACCTGCATGATTTCCTTGGTGATGCCCTGGATCTTGATGTCCATCTGCAGCGCAGTGATGCCGCTGGCCGTGCCGGCCACCTTGAAGTCCATGTCGCCGAGGTGATCTTCGTCGCCGAGGATGTCGGTGAGAACAGCGAACTTGCCGCCATCCTTGATCAGGCCCATTGCGATACCGGCGACATGCGCCTTCATCGGCACACCCGCATCCATCAGCGCCAGGCAGCCGCCGCACACCGATGCCATCGAGGACGAACCGTTGGATTCGGTAATCTCGGAAACCAGGCGCACCGAATAGCTGAACTCTTCCGGCGACGGCAATGCCGCCTGCAGCGCACGCTTGGCAAGGCGGCCGTGGCCGATTTCGCGACGCTTAGGCGTACCGACGCGACCGGTTTCACCGGTGGCGAACGGGGGCATGTTGTAGTGGAGCATGAAGCGGTCGGAGTATTCGCCCATCAGCGCATCGATCTTCTGCTCGTCGCGTGCGGTGCCCAGCGTGGCAACGACCAGCGCCTGGGTTTCGCCGCGCGTGAACAGTGCGGAGCCGTGGGTGCGCGGAAGCACGCTGCTGCGGATGCTGATCGGACGCACGGTGCGGGTGTCGCGGCCGTCGATACGGGGCTCGCCTTCGAGGATCTGGGAGCGGACGATCTTCGCTTCAAGGTCAAACAGGATGCTGCCGACTTCCGCGCTGTCCGGGGCTGCCTGGCCGGAGGCGGCAGCCTGTTCGGCGAGTGCCGCGCTCAGTTGTGCCGAGACTTCGTTGAGCTTGGCGGTGCGCGCCTGCTTGTCCTTGGTCTGGTAGGCTTCGCGCAGGGGCGCTTCGGCCAGTTCGGTAACGCGGGCGATCAGGGCTTCGTTCTTCGGCGCCGGCGCCCACTGCACTTCCGGCTTGCCGCCATCGCGCACGAGTTCGTGGATCGCGTCGATTACCGCCTTCATCTGCTCATGGCCGTAGACCACGGCGCCGAGCATGACTTCCTCGGACAGCTGGTTGGCTTCGGATTCCACCATCAGCACGGCTTGTTCAGTGCCGGCGACAACGAGGTCCATTTGCGATTTCGGCATCTGGGAAGCGGTTGGGTTCAGCACATACTGGCCGTCGATGTAACCGACGCGAGCAGCGCCGAGCGGGCCGCTGAACGGAATACCGGCAACGCTGATCGCGGCGGATGCGCCAATCATCGCCGGAATGTCAGGATCGATCTCGGGATTTACCGACAGGACATGCACGATGACCTGCACTTCATTCAGATAGCCTTCCGGGAACAGCGGACGGATCGGGCGATCGATGAGGCGCGAAGTCAGTGTCTCCTTCTCCGAAGGACGGCCTTCGCGTTTGAAGAAGCCGCCGGGAATGCGGCCTGCCGCATAGCTTTTCTCGACGTAATCGACGGTCAGCGGGAAAAAATCCTGGCCCGGCTTCGCATCCTTGCGTGCGACCACGGTTGCCAGCACGACGGTGTCTTCCACCGACACCAGCACGGCGCCGGATGCCTGACGCGCGATTTCGCCAGTCTCGAGGGTGACCGTATGCTGCCCGTATTGGAAGGTCTTGGTAACTTTGTTGAACACGGTGTTTCCTTTCTATTTTTGCCGACAGATTTTCAGGCGCTGTCGTTCACCTCACCACGGACGACCCGTCACGCATGACGCGGCGTCTTTACTGCATGAAACCACGAAACACAAATCGCCAAATGGCAAAATGCCTGCATCAGAGACTGACGCAGGCATTTTTCTAGTCAAGCTCGCGAATATCGCAAGAGTTTACTTACGCAGACCGAGCTTCTCGATAAGTGCGCGATAGCGATTTGCATCCTTGCCCTTCAGGTAGGACAGCAGGCGCTTGCGGCGGTTAACCATCATGATGAGGCCACGGCGGGAGTGGTGATCCTTGGAGTGGGCCTTGAAATGGCCGTTCAGTTCGTTGATACGGGCTGTCAGGAGCGCAACCTGCACTTCCGGAGAGCCTGTGTCGTTGGTGCCGCGCGCGTTGTCCGCGATAATTGCAGCTTTATTGATGTTTTCTACAGTCATGACTTACCTTTCACATGCGGTGCAAGGAGTCGCAACCCCGGCGCACCGTGAACATTTTTGAAATAAACTTGGTCAAAAAAACCAAGACGCGAAGTATATCGGAAATAGCTTCTCAATTCAAATACTTAGACAGGACATCATGCATTTCCCCAGCGAAACCGTGACGGTGAACATGTTCAAGCGAATATGCGCCGTATGCACTTTGGCAATACTGACCGGATGTGCATCGCTGATGCCGCCCGCCGTGAATGTCGGCGACAGCGAGGCTGACCTCGTGGCGAAACGCGGCCGGCCTACGAATCGATATACGGAAGGAAACGAAAGAATCTATGAATACATGCAGGGGCCATGGGGCCAGCGAACCTACATGGCGCGCATCGATTCGACCGGCAGGGTGAAATCCTTCGAACAGGTGCTCACTTGAAATAAACTTGGTCAAAAAAACCAAGACGCGAAGTATATCGGAAATAGCTTCTCAATTCAAATACTTAGACAGGACATCATGCATTTCCCCAGCGAAACCGTGACGGTGAACATGTTCAAGCGAATATGCGCCGTATGCACTTTGGCAATACTGACCGGATGTGCATCGCTGATGCCGCCCGCCGTGAATGTCGGCGACAGCGAGGCTGACCTCGTGGCGAAACGCGGCCGGCCTACGAATCGATATACGGAAGGAAACGAAAGAATCTATGAATACATGCAGGGGCCATGGGGCCAGCGAACCTACATGGCGCGCATCGATTCGACCGGCAGGGTGAAATCCTTCGAACAGGTGCTCACCAACGAAAAATTCGCCTCGATCGAGGTTGGCAAGGCGACCAAGGACACTGTGTTGCGCACCATAGGCGCGCCGAGCGAAACCTCGTATCTTTCCCTGCGCGATCTCGAGGTCTGGTCCTATCCGTACAAGGAAAGCAATGTCTGGAATTCGCTCATGCATGTGCATTTCGACCGTGCCGGGGTGGTCCGCCAGATGATGAACGGACCGGACCCGAGGTTCGATCCGGATGAGCGCTTCCTATTTGGCGGATTTGGCTTGCGCTAGAGCGGTCCCAGCTGCGGCTTCAGCCCGGAACTCCCTGCTCGCTCGATATGAAAAACGCCGGCATCTGCCGGCGTTTTTCATGAGATGTCTCGCAGCAGTCAAAGCTGCGGATTGAGTCGCTCCGCCTTCGAATGCAACTTGTTGAGCGCCGAAAGATAAGCCTTGGCCGACGCCACGACGATATCCGGATCCGCACCGACGCCGTTGACGATCCGTCCCGACTTGGAAAGGCGCATCGTCACTTCTCCCTGCGACTGCGTGCCGGTAGTGATGGCATTGACCGAGAAGAGTAGCAGTTCTGCACCACTCCTGGCCTCCGTTTCGATCGCGTTGACTGTAGCATCGACCGGACCGTTGCCCTCGCCCGAGCAGCTCAGTTCCTTGCCGTCCATGGTAAAGACCACCTTGGCGCTCGGCCGCTCCCCTGTTTCCGAACGCTGGGCAAGCGAGACGAAGCGATAGAACTCGTTGTCGTGCGAATGCTGCTCGTCCGCCACGACCGCAATGATATCTTCATCGAAGATTTCCGATTTGCGGTCGGCCAGTTCCTTGAAGCGAGAGAATGCCGCATTCAGTTCGGTTTCGGATTCGAGCCCGATTCCGAGTTCTTCAAGACGCTGCTTGAATGCGTTGCGACCCGACAGCTTGCCAAGGACGATCTTGTTGGCTGTCCAGCCGACATCTTCGGCGCGCATGATTTCATAGGTATCCCGCGCCTTGAGCACGCCGTCCTGGTGAATGCCCGATGCGTGCGCGAATGCATTGGCGCCGACCACCGCCTTGTTGGGCTGGACCGCGAATCCGGTGATCTGGGAGACAAGCTTGGAAGCCGGGACAATCTGCGCGGTATCGATAGACAGGTCCAGGCCGAAATGATCGCGCCGGGTGCGTACCGCCATCACGACTTCTTCGAGAGCCGTATTGCCGGCACGTTCGCCGAGGCCGTTGATGGTGCACTCCACTTGCCGCGCGCCGCCGATGACCACGCCCGCCAGGGAGTTCGCGACCGCCATGCCGAGGTCGTTGTGGCAGTGCACCGACCAGACGGCCTTGTCGGAATTCGGGATGCGCTCGCGCAGCGTCTTGATCATCTGGCCGTAGAGCTCCGGAACGCCGTAGCCGACCGTATCCGCGAAATTGATGGTGCGCGCGCCTTCATTGATGACTGACTCGATCACCTTGCAGAGAAAATCCATGTCGGAGCGGCTGCCGTCTTCCGGGCTGAATTCCACATCGTCCGTGAACTGGCGGGCGAAGCGCACCGCCAGCTTTGCCTGCTCGAGCACCTGATCGGGCGTCATGCGCAGTTTCTTCTCCATGTGCAACGGCGAAGTCGCGATGAAGGTATGAATCCGCTTGCGCTCGGCGGGTGCCAGCGCCTCGGCGGCACGGGATATGTCCCGGTCATTCGCACGCGAAAGCGAGCATACCGTGGAGTCCTTGATAATGCCGGCGATGGCCTTGATCGATTCAAAGTCCCCCGGCGACGCCGCCGCGAACCCTGCTTCGATGACATCCACCCGCAGGCGCTCCAGTTGCTTGGCGATGCGGATCTTTTCGTCCTTGGTCATCGACGCGCCGGGCGACTGCTCGCCGTCTCTCAAGGTAGTATCAAAAATAATCAACTTGTCGGCCATGCTGCACTCCTGTCGGGGGTAATAGAAAAATGGGCTTCACAATCGGTCTTCCGCCTCCCGGTGCTGAACGCGGCGGATTGGAATTGTTCGAATCGCGGGAAGTGGAGGATATGTGCGCGCTAACGCACTAGCAAACGAAGCACTAGCAAACGCAGAAGGCCAGGCAGGCCGCCGGACAACAGGAAAGCGGGAGTATGCATTTCGCGGAACATGCAAAAAACTATAAGCGGATTCCCTGCAAAGCGCAATAAGCGCATGCTGGCCCGGCTTTCGTATGATTTCAGTCCGATAAGCGGGGCAGAAGACGGATATCAAATGCCTGCCATTCTCCCCTATTCCTTCCTTCTGCTGAGCATCTGCCTGCAGCTATCCCATCAATCCTTGATGTCGTGTGTTTCCGATTCCGAAGTCTGCACGATGCTGACGGGCTTACCTTTGAACAGCCGCCAGAAATACACTACGTACCCGGACAAACCATACAGGACGAACATGCCGAACAGCACCTTCGGCGGGTCGCTGGAAATCAGCACGAAGACCAGTACGATCAGAAAGATCGCAATGAACGGAACCGATTTGCGGAAGTTGATTTCCTTGAAACTGTAGAACGGCACATTGGTCACCATCGTCAGTCCGGCGTACAGCGTGATGGTCCAGGCATACCATGTCAGGTCGGTACCGGCAAAACCCAGGTCATCCATCAGCCAGATGAAACCGGTCACCAGGGCTGCGGCGGCCGGGCTTGGAATACCCTGAAAGTAACGCTTGTCCACTACGCCGATATTGGTGTTGAAACGGGCCAGCCGCAGTGCGGCTCCGGCGCAATAGACGAAGGCAGCCAGCCAGCCGAGCTTGCCCATACCGCGCAGCGACCATTCGTACACGACCAGCGCCGGCGCCGCGCCGAATGAGAGCATGTCGGAGAGACTGTCATACTGCGCGCCGAATTCGCTTTGCGTATTGGTAATCCGTGCGACGCGGCCATCCACGCTGTCGAGCAGCATGGCGGCGAAAATCGCTACCGCCGCATAGTCGAACTTGAGATTCATAGCCATCACGATGGCGAAAAATCCGCAAAACAGGTTCGCGGTGGTAAATGCGTTCGGCAGCAGATAAATGCCACGCCGGCGGGGAGGCGGCAAGGATGAGTCGTCATCGTCGGTTCCACGCCCGATGACATTGCGCAAGCTCCGTTTGTTCAAGCGCGCCTTCGGGAATATCCCGGGGCCGCCCTTCGCCTTGCGACGATTGAAGGTTGCCATGCTGTTTCCGTATCAATGAATAAAGATGCCAAGAATTTCCGGCGCCGTCGCCGCAGCCCATCGCTGTCCGCTCTACCTCATACCGTGCAGTCAAATAGGGCAACCTGGGAAAACATGGAAATGTTCTCATCGGCGACTATCACGATGACTTGCCTGGTGCCGGGAAGTTGCCGCCGGAGACAGGCATTCCCCAAAGCAAGCGCGTGGCTATTCTAGACGAGGCGCAACCAAATGTAACCCCTTGACATCGTTCAGGGCGGACCAAAAGATTTTTCGCCCGTCCGGCCCAAGCCCTGGTCGCGTTCTCCGCACCCTATTTGAAGCGCACCTTGCCGACCACGCGCGTATTGAGTACCGTCTCACCAGGTTCGAAACTGGGATCTTCCACCGCCGGACCGCCGGCCGACGCGCTCATCGGTTTGGCCATCCGCATGTCCGCGCGTTCGGCGAATGCACCCGAAGCCTCGAAATCCACGGTCTCCAGCACAGCATCGGACACATTGCGCCCCATCGCCTTGGCAACAGCCGCGATGCGGTCGGTCAGGTTCCCGTACGCCGCAGCGATGCGCTCTTCTTCCAGCTTGCGGCTGGTTGCCGTACTCAGCGTGAATTGCAGCCCGCTCAATGCCAGGACTTTCTGTACGGCAGCGACGGTACGCGGCAGGTCGGCAAGACCGGATGTGGTGACATCAAGCGATTGGCCGACACGCCAGCCGATGGCCTGGCGCGGCTTGTTCATCGGCCTTGGCTGCCCCTCATCGGCATACACCGGATAAGTATAGTAGCCGCCGGTCTTGAGCACCGCCCTGGGGTCTTCCTTGCGCAGGATTTCGGTGCCCTGCTTCATCTTGAGGTTGACGCGTGAAGCGGCCGCTGCCTTGTCCTTGTCCTGTTCCTCGATCATGAACGTCACGCGGGCCTCATCGTTCACATGCCGGACTTCGCCGAACGCCGGCACGATCACCAAGGTGCCGCTGGTCTGCGCGGCCGGGGTTGCGTTTTGCGCATGAAGCGGCAAGGCATGAAGGGCAATCGAAGTCAGCAAGACTCCAGTCAGTACAAGGCGCATCAGATTTCTCCTGCAATGAAAAGGGGCCGCACCCGCGTGCAGCCCCTCGCATTCTACATTTCCGCGGCACATCGATTGTGTACCGCAGGTAAGCAGTGTTACAACTTGGTTCCCGCCTTAGTTCTTGGTCTGGTCGACGAGCTTGTTCTTCTTGATCCAAGGCATCATCGCGCGCAGCTTTTCGCCAACCTGCTCGATCTGGTGCTCGGAAGTCAGACGGCGACGGGAAATCAGTGTGGGCGCGCCGGCCTTGTTCTCGAGAATGAAGCTCTTCGCGTATTCGCCGGTCTGAATATCCTTCAGGCACTGGCGCATCGCATTCTTGGTCTCTTCGGTAACGACGCGCGGGCCGGTCACATACTCACCATACTCCGCATTGTTCGAGATCGAGTAATTCATGTTGGCGATGCCGCCTTCATAGATCAGGTCGACAATCAGCTTCAGTTCGTGCAGGCACTCGAAGTAAGCCATTTCCGGTGCATAGCCGGCTTCGACCAGTGTCTCGAAACCTGCCTTGATGAGTTCGACGGTACCGCCGCACAGAACTGCCTGTTCGCCGAACAGATCGGTCTCGGTCTCTTCGCGGAAGTTGGTCTCGATGATGCCGGCACGACCACCGCCGTTGGCCATTGCATACGACAGAGCAACGTCGCGCGCGCTGCCGGACTTGTCCTGGTACACGGCGATCAGGTGCGGCACGCCGCCGCCCTGGGTGTAGGTGCCGCGGACGGTATGGCCCGGAGCTTTCGGCGCCACCATGATGACGTCGAGGTCGGCGCGCGGAACGACCTGGCCGTAATGGACGTTGAAGCCGTGCGCGAATGCCAGGACTGCACCCTGCTTCGCGTTGGGCGCGACGTTTTCATTGTAGACCTGGGCGATGTTCTCGTCCGGCAGCAGGATCATGATGACGTCGGCAGCCTTGACCGCTTCGTTGACTTCCATCACGTTCAGGCCGGCGTTCTTCGCCTTTTCCCAGGAAGCGCCGCCCTTGCGCAGCGCGACTGTCACCTTGCAGCCGGAATCGTTCAGGTTCTGGGCATGCGCGTGGCCCTGGGAACCGTAACCGATGATGGTCACGTTCTTGCCCTTGATGAGCGACAGGTCACAGTCTTTATCGTAGAAAACTTTCATGGATCTTCCTAACAGGTTATTTAGTATTTAGAGTTGTTTGGTGTGCAGTATCAGACTTTGAGGATGCGCTCGCCGCGGCCGATGCCGGAACCGCCCGTGCGGACGGTTTCCAGGATCGCAGTGCGGTCGATCGATTCAATGAAGGCATCGAGCTTCGATTTGTTACCCGTCAGTTCGATGGTGTAAGTCTTCTCGGTGACATCGATGATGCGGCCGCGGAAGATATCCGCGGTGCGCTTCATTTCTTCGCGCTCCTTGCCAACGGCACGCACCTTGATGAGCATGAGTTCACGCTCGATGTGCGAACCTTCGGTCAGGTCGACGACCTTGACCACTTCGATCAGGCGATTGAGGTGCTTGGTGATCTGCTCGATCACGTCATCCGATCCGCTGGTGACGATGGTCATGCGCGACAGCGTCGCATCTTCGGTCGGCGCGACGGTCAGGGTCTCGATGTTGTAGCCGCGGGCGGAGAACAGGCCGACCACGCGCGACAGCGCGCCGGCTTCGTTTTCAAGCAATACGGAAATGATATGGCGCATTACAGATCCTCCGAACCCAGCAGCATTTCAGTCAGGCCCTTGCCGGCCTTCACCATCGGCCAGACGTTCTCGGTCTGGTCGGTGATGAAGTTCATGAATACCAGCCGGTCTTTCATGCCGAAGGCTTCGCGCAGCGCGCCGTCGACATCGCGAGGGTTCTCGATCTTCATGCCGACATGGCCGAAGGACTCCGCCAGCTTGTTGAAGTCGGGCAGTGAATCCATGTACGACTCGGAGTAACGCGAGCCGTAGTCGATCTGCTGCCACTGGCGCACCATGCCGAGGAAACGGTTGTTGAGCAGAATGATCTTGGGTGTCAGGTGATACTGCTTGCAGGTGGCCAGTTCCTGGATGCACATCTGGATCGATGCTTCGCCGGTGATGCATGCAACCGTCGCGTCCGGATTGGCCATCTGCACGCCCATTGCGTAAGGCAGGCCGACGCCCATGGTTCCCAGGCCGCCGGAATTGATCCAGCGGCGCGGCTTGTCGAAGCCGTAATATTGCGCGGCCCACATCTGGTGCTGGCCGACGTCGGAGGTGATGAAGGCGTCGCCCTTGGTCACTTCCCACACCTTCTGCACCACCGACTGCGGCTTGATGACTTCATTGGAGGGCGTGAACTTCAGGCATTCGCGGCCGCGCCATTCGTTGATCTGGCGCCACCAGGCAGACAACGCCTGCGCATTCGGCTTCGCTTCAGCGGCATCGAGCTGCGACAGCAGTTCGACCAGCACATCCTTGACGTTGCCGACGATGGGAATGTCGACCTTGACGCGCTTGGAGATCGAGGACGGGTCGATGTCGATGTGAACGATCTTGCGGGGATGGCTCGCGAAATGTTTCGGATTGCCGATCACGCGGTCGTCGAAGCGCGCGCCGATCGCAATCAGCACGTCGCAGTGCTGCATCGCCATGTTGGCTTCATAGGTGCCGTGCATGCCGGGCATGCCGACGAACTTGTCGCTCGATGCCGGATACGCGCCCAGCCCCATCAGGGTATTGGTGCAGGGATAGCCGAGCTTGTCGACCAGCTTGTTCAGTTCGCCGGAGGCGTTGGCGAGGATCACGCCGCCGCCGGTATAGATCATCGGACGCTCGGCCGACAGCAGCAGCTGCACTGCCTTGCGGATCTGGCCGGCATGGCCCTTGTCGACCGGCTTGTAGGAGCGCATTTCGAGTTCCTTCGGATACTCGAATGCCGCCTTGTGCATCGTGATGTCCTTGGGAATGTCCACCAACACCGGGCCGGGACGACCGGTCGTGGCGATGAAGAAGGCTTTCTTCATCGTCGCGGCGAGATCCCTGACATCCTTGACCAGGAAGTTGTGCTTGACGCACGGACGGGTGATGCCGACCGTATCGCACTCCTGGAACGCATCCTGGCCGATCGCATGCGATGGCACCTGTCCGGAAATGATCACCATCGGGATCGAATCCATGTAGGCGGTGGCCAGGCCGGTGACGGCATTGGTGACGCCTGGGCCGGAGGTGACGATGGCGACGCCGACCTTCTGCGAACTGCGGGAATAGGCATCGGCCGCATGGATCGCGGCCTGCTCGTGACGTACCAGGATGTGCTGGAACTTGTCTTGATTGAAGATTGCGTCGTAGATGTAGAGAACTGCGCCGCCGGGATAACCGAACACGTGTTCGACGCCCTCTTCCGCCAGGCAGCGGACAACCATTTCCGCGCCGGTGATTTCATTGCTACTCATTGCCAGGTTCCTTTCAAGGTCCATTGGAGATTGATCGGATGCTCTCTCCTGCGAAATCGTGCGCGACAACAGTGCCTGGGCATCCCTTCTTTGTGCGGTCACGTCATTTCGTTGCGCACCCGTAGATGCGATTCAAAATGGCGCTTAACGCGACTCGTTCAGCCGGGGAATCTGGAGTACCGCTACGGTTTTCTCACGCTTGTGGCGTGGGTTAGAGCAAACAGCTTTTAAAAGTAAAGCACGTCTGATCGGGATTCGGCATCATGGGCCGCGCGAAAAGACAATTCCTTCAAGATGGGAAGGGAGTGATACGTTAATGGCTTGCACCCTTTTGGTCAAGCTAAATTGCATTAATTCCGTTAGAAATCAAGCGGTTTTCACAAAAACCATGCACAATTCCGCACGTTTTTGTTAGCATGCGCACTGTTTTTATCAAGCTCTCTCCCAATACCGGCAGGCGTGTCCTGCCCCACACATTCAGGCAACCAGAACAAATGCCGCGCCTCCCTGATGGCAACTGAAAAAGAACTCTCCGACTTCCTCGAAAGCGTGGAACGCCGGGCCTTCAAGCAAGCCGTATACGCGGTTCGAAAGGATGAGGCGGCTCTTGATATTGTTCAAGATGCAATGATCAAGCTCGCCGAGAAATACGGCGACAAACCACCCGCCGAACTGCCCCTGCTGTTCCAGCGCATCCTGCAGAACACGATCCATGATTACTTCAGGCGGGAAAAGGTGCGCGACACCTGGGTCAGCCTGTTTTCTTCACTCGGCAGGGAGACCGAGGACGCCGATGGGTTTGACATCCTGGAAACCTACGAGGCCGAAGAAGGCAGCGAAGCCGCCGAATCGAGCGCGGACAAGGTCGAACGGGAACAGGTGCTGGCAGTCATAGACCAGGAAGTACAGAAGCTGCCGGGGCGTCAACGAGAGGCATTTCTGATGCGTTATTGGCAGGATATGGATGTCGCCGAAACCGCCGCGGCGATGGGCTGCTCGGAAGGCAGCGTCAAGACACACTGCTCGCGGGCGACACACACCCTGGCCAAGGCGCTGCGCGCAAAGGGAATCACCTTATGAACACCAGACAACTCAATTTCGCGTACAAGATCCGCCACGCGCTCAATGAAAATCTCGACCACCTGCCGCAACCCACTACCGACAGGCTGGCCGCAGCGCGCAAGCTGGCCGTGTCCCGTAAAAAGAAGGAATCCGCGCTGCGCGCACTGTTCGCGCGCCCGGTTCTCTCGACCCAGGGCGGCGCCAGCGTATCGAACGGCCGAATGGCCTGGCTGGGCGGCATGGGATTTGCAGTGCCCGTGATCGTGGTGGCGCTCGGACTGGCCGGCATCTATCAATTCGAGCAGCAGCGCAGGATCAGCGACACGGCCGAGATCGATGCCGAGATGCTTGCCGATGAATTGCCGATTTCCGCCTATCTTGACCAGGGATTCAATGCCTTCCTGGCAAACAGGAGCGACTGAGCGATGCCGCCAATGCTGTGTTCGACTGCCGCCCGCCTCCTGCGGGCGGCCTGCATTTCATCCAGCATGGTCGCGTCGCTTGCATTTGCGCAGGCGACCAATGCACCAGATGCCGCAAATGCCGCAAATGCCGCAGCCAATGTCCCTGCACCGTCCGCCGCGGGCAATACGGCAAGGCTACAGCCGGATGCGCGTCCGCTCTGGACGGAGCTGACGCCTGCCCAGCAGCAGGCGTTGGCCCCGCTGTCCGGAGAGTGGGACCGGCTGGACGGATTTCGAAAGAATAAATGGCTGGCCATCGGCAACAAGTTCGCATCGATGAAGCCGGATGAACAGCAGCGCATGCATGAGCGCATGCGCGACTGGGTCAAGCTCACGCCGGAAGAGCGGCGCACGGCACGTACGAATTACGCGCGCGCCAAGCAATTGGGTCCCGACCGGAAAAACGAGCAGTGGGAAAAGTACCAGCAGCTGCCGGAAGATCAGAAAAAGGAACTGGCCGACAGCCCCGCTCCCAGGAAGCGCGTCACCACGCTTCCCTCGCCCAGCGCACAGCGCAATGCCAGCGCCACACTGCCGCCGATCAAGGCGGCGCCGAAACCGGTGCATGAGCAATCGGTGACGCCGAAGGTCACAAGCCAGTCGGCGATTTCACCGGCTGCCGCTCCATCAAAATAAGAAGTCAGACATGCCGCTTGATACGCTTACCGCTTCCCCGACTCCGCCTTCTCTGAGACGCCGCCTTGCCAGCATGGTCTATGAAACCATGCTGCTGTTCGGCGTGGTCTTCGTCGCCGGCTGGCTGTTCTCCACGCTGCTGGAGCAAAAGCATGCCCTCTATCTGCGCAATATGCTGCAGGACTGGCTGTTCGTCGTGATCGGGCTTTACTTCATCTGGTTCTGGACCCACGGCGGACAAACGCTCGCCATGAAGACCTGGCGCCTGAAAATCGTTACGGCAGAAGGCGAGGCCCTGGGATACAAGCGGGCATTCGGACGCTACCTTTTGTCCTGGCTATGGATATTGCCCGGCCTGGCGGCTGCATGGGCTCTGAACGCAAAGGCCTGGATGCTGATCCTGATCCCGTTGGCCAACGTCGTGCTCTGGGCACTGACGGCGTATCTCGATCCGCAGCGACGGTTTCTTCATGACAGGATCAGCGGCACGCGCGTCGTGCAAATAGCTGACAAGCCGTCACCCGCGCAGGCAGCCGCATAATTGCGTTCGCCGGTCATGACCGGCGGCATTGTCCTTGTCCGCACGCATCCTGTCCGATGTCGGACGATCAGACTGGCAGCATTTACCCGTGTCTGCTCGAAAACCGCCAAGAATCCCGGTGAACCATGGTTGCACGCATTTGCAAAATCATTCTTCTCGTGCAGTTCCTTGCCATCATGTCGATCGCCGCATTCCTGGCGAGCGCACTGCACTGGCCCTGGCCGTCCGCCCTGCTCTTCGGCCTCGGCTTTGCACTGGCGGTTCGCTTCCTGATCGCAAGCAATAATTTCCGGATCGCCGCGCGTACGCGCAGCAGGCTGCCGGAACAATACCGGCTCGGACCGCTCGCCACTGCCCGCCTCCTGCTGGGCGAATACAAGGCCACCATGTTTAGCTCATCCTGGACCATGCCGTTCCGGCGTTTCGGGCGGCGCATACCGGAACAGCCCCACGGGCTGCCGGTGCTGCTCGTCCATGGCTACGGATGCAACAGCGGTTACTGGCACGGCATGAGCCGCGCCTTGACTGAAGCACGCATCGCGCACCAGGCCATCGACATGGAACCTGTCATCGGCAGCATCGATGAGTATGCAGACCTTATTTATGACGCCATCGAGGCACTGTGCCGCGATACCGGTCATTCACAGGTCATCGTCGTCGGCCACAGCATGGGAGGATTGGCGGCGCGCGCCTACATCCGCCGCCATGGCCCGCACAGAATCGCCAAGGCGATTACCCTCGGCACACCCCATCATGGCACGGCCCTGGCGCATTTCGGGGTGGGTGTCAACACGCAGCAGATGCGCTGGACGGCTTCCGCTACCAAGGCATCCAACGATGCAACCCAGCAGGAGGGCGTGGCAAGCGACTGGCTGCTGCAACTGGCCGCCGGAGAAAGCGAAGATGTCTACCGGCTATTCGTATCGATTTACTCGCACCACGACAACATCATCTCGCCGCAAATATCATCCCACCTTGAAGGCGCCAGGAACATTGAATTCCATGCAATCGGGCATGTCGCGCTGGCATTGCATTTCCGCGTCCAGGCGACCGTGATCGACGAAATTCTCCACGCCTCCGCAGCCCACTGACCGCATCGCCGAAACAGGCAACAGGGGAGCGTCTTTCATCAGCTCGGATGCCGGCCGGCATGGTCGGAAGCGGCATCGCCGGAACTTTTCCGGACATTTGAAAACAGAATGACAAGACGCGATTCACCGCCAGCGATGCGGTGCCTTTCATGCCGCAAAGAACCTGTTCATTGTTTCGTCACAAGGAGTAACCCATGAAGCGTTCGATCGCTGCCGTTGCATCTGCTTTCGCCCTGTCAATCGCATGGTCACCGGCCCATGCGTCGGATCTGGTCGAAACCGCCTCCACCGGCGCAACATTCAAGACCTTTCTTGCCGCGGCCCAAACTGCGGGCCTGTCCAACACGCTAAAAAATTCAGGGCCCTACACCGTCTTCGCACCAACCGACTCCGCGTTCAACAAGCTGCCTCCGGACACCTTGCAAACGCTGATGAAGGACAAGGAGAAGCTGGCGGAACTGGTGAACCACCATATCGTCCCGGGCAAGATCACGGTCGCAGACGTCAAGCCAGGCAAGGTGAAAACCGTGCAAGGCGAGGAAGTTACATTAACCTCGGACAACGGCAAGGTTACCGTGGACAACGCCAACGTGATTCAGAGCGACTTGATGGCCGACAATGGCGTTATCCATGAAATCGATACGGTCATTCTTCCGAAGAAATAAATTTACATTTACATGATCACGGTCGCGGCATCCCCGCGGCCTGCCGTTCCTGCCTGCTCTTGTCTCCCTTGAATAGGACAGTGTTCCATCAGCCTGTCACCCTGCCAGCCTGCCACCTTTCCTCCTGCCTGTCCTTTACCATCGCTTATCCGCATGGCGGCAACGATGTTATCCTTGCCACGAAATGAACACAGGAAATGGGAGCCAGCGCTCATGCAACAAAAAGCCCCTCGACGCACGCGCGAGCGAATCCTCGAACTGTCGTTGCGGCTCTTCAACGAATTCGGGGAGCCGAACATCACCACGACCGTGATTGCCGAGGAAATGGATATTTCGCCCGGCAATCTGTACTACCACTTCCGCAACAAGGACGATATCGTCAATTCGCTGTTCGCACAGTTCGAAGCCGAGATCGGACGCATGCTTGCCGTGCCGGCGGACCGCCGGCCGACGGTTGAGGATGTCTGGCAGTACCTGCACCTGATGTTCGAACTGGTCTGGCGCTATCGCTTCTTCTATCGCGACCTGAGCGACCTGCTGTCGCGCAATCGCAAGCTCGAGCTGCATTTCAAGCAGATCCTGACGCACAAGATCCAGGTCGCCCAGCAGCTGTGCACCGGCTTGCGCGCGGATCAGGCCCTGGACGCCAGCGACCGGGAGATCGAAACGCTGGCGACCAACATGGTGGTGGTGGCCACCTACTGGCTTTCTTATGAATACGTGCGCAATCCGCGCAAGTACACAGAGCAGGAAGTCATGGCAGAGGCCTTGGCGCGCGGCTGCTACCAGGTCCTGTCGCAGATCGTGCCTTACCTGCGAGGCGAAACGCGCATCCTGTTCAACAAGCTTGCAGACGAATATCTGCAGAAGCTGAAGTAGGCGTCACGTCGTGGCTGCCGCAACCGGTATACTGGCATCCCTGTCGAACCATTTCGCACCGCGCAGCCTTGCGCGACCTACCTGATTACCCTTCATCCCATGAAATCGATCTGTATCTATTGCGGCTCCTCCGTCGGCGCCTCTCCCGTGTATGCGGAAGGCGCCCGCCTGCTCGCCAAAACCATGGTGGACAACAATATCGCTCTCGTCTACGGCGGCGGCAATGTCGGCCTCATGGGCGTGATCGCCGACGAAGTTCTGCGCCTTGGCGGCGAAGCGACCGGCGTCATTCCGAAGGCACTGATGGACAAGGAGGTCGGCCATGGCGGCCTGACACGCCTGCATATCGTCAAGGACATGCACGAACGCAAGGCAATGATGGCGGAACTGTCGGATGGCTTCATTGCCATGCCCGGCGGGATCGGCACTCTGGAGGAACTGTTCGAGGTCTACACCTGGGCTCAGCTCGGCTTTCATGAAAAGCCGATCGGCCTGTTGAACGTGAACGGCTTTTACAATGGCCTCATCGGCTTCCTCGACCACGTGATCAACGAGCGATTCCTGCGGCGCGAGCAGGCGGATCTGCTGGTGCATGCGGAGGAGCCGGCCGCATTGGTCGATATGCTGAAGGCCTATCGCCCCCAGCGCCACGCGAAAACCTTCGATAGGGTTACAGCCGGCAAAATCATTTAAGCGAGTGAATTTGTCGAAGTTGTCGAAGCCATTGAAATCATCGGAGCCGCTCGCGGCCGCGGGATTCAATCCAGGCGCATTGCGCCCCCAAGAAATAAGGGCCGGCATTGAGGCCGGCCCGATGATGGTCAGGCGTCGAGCGCCTGCCTGAAATCTTCCAGCAGGTCGTCGGTGTCTTCAATGCCGACCGATACCCGGATCAGCGATTCGGCGATGCCCATGCTGGCACGCCTTTCCGCCCCCATCTCGAAAAAGATGGTGTGCGCCACCGGGATGACCAGCGTGCGCGTATCGCCGAGGTTGCTTGCCGGGACGCCGAGCTGGAGCCGGTTCAGGTAGTCGAAGCAATCGATCCCCTCCTTCAGTTCGAAGCTGAACAGGCTGCCGTAGCCGGAAAACAGTTCGCTGGCAATGGCATGCTGGGGATGCGATGCAAGGCCCGGGTAATACACTGCCGACACCCGCTCATCGGCTTCCAGCATGCGGGCCAGGGCGAGCGCGTTCGCGCATTCGCGCTCCATGCGCAGGGCCATGGTCTCGGCCCCCACTGCAATATGATGCGCGGCTTCCGGCCCTAGCGTGCCGCCGAAATCGCGCAGGCTTTTCGCGCGGATCTGCGCCAGGCCCCACTGGCTCGCCGTGTACTTCTTGTAGGCCTCCAGGATATTTGGATACCGCGTCCAGTCATACAAGCCGGTGTCGGTGAGGCTGCCGCCCAGCGCATTGCCATGACCGCCGATCGACTTGGTCAGCGCATTCACCACCAGGCCCGCACCGACCATCTTCGGCCGGAACAGATACGGCGAGGTCATCGTATTGTCGACTACATACAGGATGCCGCGGTCGCGGCAGAGCTGGCCGATGCGCTTGAGATCGGCGATCTGGGTGCGGGGATTGGCAATGGTTTCCACGAACACGATGCGGGTCGACGGCGTCAGTGCGGCCTCGACATTTTTCACATCGGTCGCATCCACCATCGATACCTTGATGCCCTGTGCGTTGACCGTCTGCCAGAGGCTGTTGGTATTCCCGAAAAGGAAAGCCGACGACACCACATGGTCACCTTCCCGCAGCAAGGCCTGGGCCACTGCCCCGATGGCAGCCATGCCGGTTGCGAAGCAGATCGACGCCAGGCCCTGCTCCATCTTCGTGACCTTGTCCTCGAGCGCGGAAACCGTGGGGTTGCCCTGCCTTCCGTAGCGGTATCCGGGCTGTTTGCCCTGAAACACCTCGGCCAGCTGGCGGGCATCGCGGTAACCGAACGTAACCGAGGTATGGATGGGCTTGTGCAGGGATCCGTGTTCGATCGGCTTCTGCCGGTCGCTATGCAGGATGCTGGTGGTGAAACCGTATTTTTTTGTGTCGGTCATGGCGAAAAAAAACCCGCTTGGCTTGCGCGAAAACGGGGCGGAACACAACTCCGTTTTAGCAGCATTTTTCATGGGACTCTACCCGGGCGCCCGCAATCAGAACAAATCGGCGCAGACCCGTATCGTAGCGCAAATCGGGATGAACGCAAAATAGCAAGGCCGTGCGAAGCATCTCCGCAAACTCGTCTTGGTCCTGCAGGATGTAAATGCTTTCAGCGAACTATTTTTGCACTATTTTTCTAACACGTGATCGTAGTCAAACGACAGCGTTTTTCTGTCACGCACCTGTCGTCAAACGGTAGCATTGCCCGGGGTGTCACTAATCGAGAAGATTGCAAACTTTTGCCGATGGATTTCAATGAACTGGTGCTGCGGGAAATTCCGGATGCGGTTGTCGTATTGACTCCCGAAGGAAGGATTGCACATTGGACAAGAGGAGCGGAGCAGGTATTCGGTTATGACGGCATGGAAGCCGGCGGAAAGCCGCTGCTGGAATTGCTTGTGCCGCAGGAACTGCATGCCGAGGAAATCCGCTACCTGACGCTGCTGAAGCAGACCGGCAGCTGCAGCTACGAGTCAGTCCGCCAGACAAAGAGCGGCGCGCTCATTCATGTCGATGTTTCAAGCAGGTCCATTCACGCGGAAGACGGCGCCCTTGCCTATGTATTGAGCAGCCAGAAAGACGTGACCGGGCTGAAGGTCAGGCGCGACGCGAAATTGCTCGAGGCAAAATTTCGCGACCTGCTCGAATGCATGCCCGACGGGATCGTGATGTCGAACGCAACCGGACATATCGTACTCGCCAACTCTCAGGCGGAGCGCCTGTTCGGCTATGCGCATCATGAACTGCTGGGATTGCCGGTGGATTGCCTGCTGCGCGGCCGGCAGGCTCAGCAGCAGCTAGCGCACCCTCTCTACAGTCGTTTCAGGCCATCCGCCAGTGCAATAACCGGCGCAACCGGCAGTACAGCCGGCGCCGCAACCGCCAGTACGGCCACCAATACTGGTACAACCGCGAGTGCCACGGCCGGGACGGCGGGACTCGCCTTGCATGCGCTGCATTCCTTGCACGCGTTGCGCAAGGACGGCCGGGAAATTCCGGTGGAAGTTAGTACCGGCCCGGTACAGACCGAGGAAGGGCCGCTGGTCATGTGTGCGATCCGCGACATGACGGAACGCAGGCAGATCGAACGCACCCTGCATGAGAAGAACATGGAGCTCAAAAAGGCCAACCTCGCGAAGGATCATTTTCTCGCCGCGATGTCGCACGAGTTGCGCACGCCGCTCAACGCCATCATCGGATTCACCGGCACGCTGCTGATGCGCCTTCCCGGCCCGCTGACGCAGGACCAGGACAAACAGCTGCGTACCGTTCAGCACAGCGCGAAGCACCTGCTCTCGCTGATCAACGACCTGCTCGATCTGGCCAGGGTCGAATCCGGCAAGATCAGCCTGCATGTCGAAGCGGTATCGCTCAGCAGCCTTGTCAGCGGCATCATCGACACCATCACCCCGCTCGCCCGGCAGAAAGACCTGGCGCTGAAATTCGATGCGCCCGATCGCGACGTCGTGTTCCAGACCGACCGGCGCGCGGTGAGTCAGATCCTCCTCAATCTCGTCAACAACGCGGTTAAATTCACCGAGCGCGGCAGCATCCTCGTCAGCTTGCGGGAGCGGGTTCGCGACGGCACGCGCGAGGCAATCATCAGCGTCTGCGACAGCGGCATCGGCATCCGGGAAGAAGACCAGGGGCGCTTGTTCGAAGCCTTCTCCCAGGTCGACACCGGCTCGACCCGGCGCTACGAAGGCAGCGGCCTGGGCCTGTACCTGAGCCGGCAGCTCGCCGCGCTGCTCGGCGCGCAGCTGGCATTCGTCAGCAACTACGGCGAAGGCAGCCAATTCACCTTGTCGCTGCGGGAGCGCGGCCAATGATGCGCCGCATGAACGATGCGCGCATGCGGCGCGCGGCCGATCGTTCGCCGTTCGCCCACGGCATTCGTTGCGGAGCCGACTGATTGAGTAACCGTATCCTGGTCATCGAAGACAATCCGGCCAACTTGGAGCTGATGGTCTATCTGCTGAACGCTTACGGCTACCAGGCAATGACGGCGACCGACGGCTTGAGCGGGCTTGCCGTTGCGCGGCGCGAGCGTCCGAACCTGGTCCTCTGCGATGTCCACCTGCCCGGCCTGAACGGATACGGCGTGATTGCGATACTCAAGTCCGAGCCGACACTGGCTTCGATTCCCGTCGTAGCGGTCACCGCGCTTGCCATGACGGGCGACCGGGAAAGGCTGCTGAACGCCGGGTTTGACGGTTATATCAGCAAGCCGGTCGAACCGGAACGTTTCGTCGGCGCGATCGAACAATACCTGGATATCCCGAATGCCGGCGGCCGGCAGCCGGCAGCCGGACCGGACTCCGCACTTTCCACAGTAACGAACAGGAGCAAAGATGGCGACCATACTGATCGTTGACGACCATGTCCTGAACCGCCAGTTTCTCATGGTCCTCCTCGGTTACAGCGGCCATCGCCTGCTGGAGGCGTCCAGCGGCGCCGAAGGACTGGAGCAGGCCGCCCGGGGACGGCCGGACCTGGTCATCGCAGACATTCTCATGCCGAACATGGACGGCTATGAATTCGTCACCCGCCTGCGCGCAATGCCTACATTCGCTGCAACGCCGGTCATTTTCTACACCGCCGCCTTTCATGACCGCGAAGCCGGCCTCATGGCCATGTCCTGCGGGGTGCGCTGGACGCTTCCCAAACCGTCCGATCCCGAACTGATCCTCAAGACGGTCCAGGATGCGCTGGGCCTGCCCGGGCACAGCCTCCCGGCACATCCTCCCGACAACGTGCCGCCCGAGCCGGCACACCGTTCCGGCTTGAACGACCAGCTCTCGGAATACCTGGTCGAGCTGGAAACAAGCAGTAACCTGATGTCGGAATTCGCCATGGAGGGCCAGGCCCGCGGCGTCTCCGGTTCGGAAGAACTGCAGCAGATCGCCCAGCGGCTTTCCAATGCGCTGTCGAGCCTGCAGGGCGTGAGCCTGCGACTGACCGCCCTGATCGAATTGGGCATTGAACTCACCGCGGAACGTGATCCCCGCCGCCTGCTGGAAATCGGTTGCCGCGTGGTGCAGGACATCTGCGTTGCCAGGTATTCGGCGATCGGCATACTGGCGAAAGACCGACGCCGGCTTGAGCATTTCCTGACGCGCGGCATGGACGAGGGCACCGCCGCCGGGCTGGTCCTGCCCTTGCCGGATTCTGGCATGCTGGGCAGAGTGCTTGCGCAGCGCAGGCCGTGCCGCATGCGCAACCCGGACGGCGCCCCGGAACGGCTCGGCCTTCCGTCCTCACATCCTCCGGTTCATTCCTTCCTCGCCGTGCCGGTGGCATCGCAGGAAACGACCTATGGATGGCTCTACCTGGTCGACAAGGTCGGCGCGACGGAATTCAGCGAAGTCGATGAACGGGCAGCCGCAACGGTCGCCGCGCAGCTTGCCGTCGTCTACGACAACCTTGTTCTCTACAGTGAAATCGAACGCCAGCATGCCCGGCTGAAAGATGAAGTCAACGAACGCAAGCAGGCGCAAGAGGCGCTGCGCCGCAGCCTGCGCGCTCGCACCGTGATGGCCGAATGCAACCACGTGATGGTGCATGCGAAGGACGAGCGCACGCTGCTTCAGGATATGTGCCGCACCGTGGTCGAGTCCGGCAGATACCAGATGGCCTGGATCGGCTATACCAATGAAGACGGCACTCTGACCCCCGTCGCCCATGCCGGCTCGGTGCCGGGAATGGAACCCGGACATGCGAACCGTCTCGTGCCGGAGACCGCTTCCAGTGCGGTTTCGCATGTCGGTTCCGCGCTGGCCCAGGATCATGCGCGGTCCTGGGTAACGATAGACATGAGCGGAAACGACAGCACATTCGAGACATTGCCGGACCCTGTTGCCGTTTCGCTGCCGCTCAAGCACCAGGAGCAATTGTTCGGCGTGCTGACCATTTACGAAAAGGGCACCGCATCATTCGACAGCGAGCAGGTGGCAATGCTCGAGGAACTCGCCGACGACATTTCCTACGGCGTGGCCAGCCTGCGCACCAAGCAGGCGCGGGAAAAGGCGGAGAGCGCATTGCGGATCACCGAGGAAAAGCTTTCCAGCATCCTGGATTCGATCGACAACGTGGTATGGTCGGCAACCGACAGCGGCTTCATCTATCTCAATTCCATCGTGGAAAACCTGTATGGGCGGCCGATCGAAGATTTCTTCCGCGACCGCAGCCTGTGGTTCGACTGCGTGCACCCGGAGGATCGGGAAGCCATGAAGACAGGACATGCCCGGCTTGCCCGCAGCGGCAGCCTGCGGCATGAATACCGGATCGTTCGCCCCGACAGGACCGTGCGCTGGGTCGAGGAACGCGCCCGGGCCATCCGCGACGACCAGGGCCGGCTGCTGCGCTATGACGGCATCGCCATCGATATCAGCGAACGCAAGCAGTATGAAGCCCGCATCGAATACCTGGCCGACCATGATGCCCTGACTTCGCTGGCCAACCGCAACCTGCTGGGAGACCGCATCACCCAGGCCATGGCGCATGCGCGGCGCGGCGGGCAGATGCTCGCCCTGCTCTTCCTCGACCTGGACCGCTTCAAGAGCGTCAATGACAGTCTCGGCCACATGCTGGGCGACAAGCTGCTGCAGGAAGTATCGAGCCGGCTCAGGCAGGTCGTGCGCGAAGGCGACACGGTGGCTCGCCAGGGCGGCGACGAATTCATCATCCTGCTGACCGATATACAGCGTCCCCAGGATGTGGCTGCCGTCGCGCAGAAGATCTTTGACGTGTTCGACAAACCGTTCGTGGTCAAGGATCATGAGCTGTTCATCACCACCAGCATCGGCGCAACTCTGTATCCGGACGATGGCGAAGATATCCAGACCCTGCTGCGCAATGCCGACACGGCGATGTATCGCGCCAAGGAGGAACAGGGCAATGCCTTCCATTTCTACTCGGCCGAAATGAGCGTGCTGGCGCTGGAACGCGCCGCCCTCGAGCGTGCCTTGCGTCGCGCGCTCGACAGGAATGAATTCGAGCTGTTCTATCAGCCCAAGGTCGATGTTCACTCGGGCCGCATCATCGGCGCCGAGGCGCTGATTCGCTGGCACCATCCCGACATGGGCCTGGTGCCGCCTACGCGCTTCATCCCGATGGCGGAGGAAATCGGGCTCATCATACCCATCGGCAACTGGGTCATTCAGACCGCATGCGCGCAGAATCGCGCGTGGCAGGATGCGGGGCTGCCAGCAATCAGCATCTCGGTCAACCTTTCGGCGCGCCAGTTCAATCAGGAAGGGCTGGTGCAGTCGGTTGCCGATACGCTCGACAGCATGGGGCTCGAAGCCCGCCATCTGGAACTCGAACTTACCGAAAGCATCGTGATGAACAGTGCCGATCTGTTCATCAACAAGCTGCATGAACTCCAGAACCTGGGCGTGCAATTGTCGATCGACGACTTCGGCACCGGTTATTCCAGCCTGAGTTACCTGAAGCGCTTCCCACTGCACCATCTGAAGATTGACCAATCCTTCGTGCGCGACATTGCCACCGATGCCGACGACGCCGCCATCACCAGCACCGTCATTTCGCTGGGCCACAGCCTCAATCTCCGGGTGATCGCGGAAGGGGTGGAAACCGAGGAACAGGTTGCCTTCCTGCGCGAGCACCAGTGCGATGAAATGCAGGGCTACTTCTTCAGCAAGCCGCTGCCGGCGCAGGAGTTCGCGCACCTGCTGCGCCGGCACTGAAAGCTTGCCGGCATGCTTGGGCCATCAGTGAAAAAACAAAAAGCCCGCAACTTGATGTCGCGGGCTTTTTCTGTTGCTGCGGTCCGGCTTCCAGGTTTGGAATCACCGGCTTATGCCGTCAGTCGACGCGGGCCAGATTCAACGCAAGCTGGGAACGCACGGCGTCCTCGATCACTGGCTTCGGATTGTTCCGCACGTACTCGATGCGGTCGAGATAATCGCGCGAAATATCGCCGGTGACATAGATGCCGTCGAAGCACGAGGCTTCGAAATCCTTGAGCGCCGGGTTGACGTCCGAGATCGAGCGCTTGAGCGCATCGATATCCTGGTAGACCAGCGCGTCCGCCGTGATCTCGCGGCAGACCTCCTCTTCGCTGCGGCCGTAGGCGATCAGTTCATTGCGGGTCGGCATGTCGATGCCGTAGACGTTCGGGAACATCACCGGCGGCGCCGCCGATGCGAAGATCACCCGCTTGGCCCCGGAATCGCGCGCCATCTGCACGATCTCGCGGCTGGTGGTACCGCGTACGATGGAGTCGTCGACCAGCAGCACGCTTTTGCCCTTGAATTCGCTGCTGATGGCATTGAGTTTCTGACGCACCGATTTCTTGCGCAGTCCCTGGCCCGGCATGATGAAGGTGCGGCCGATATAGCGGTTCTTGATGAAGCCTTCGCGGTAATCGAGGTTGAGCTTGAGCGCCAATTCCATCGCCGCAGGGCGGGAAGAATCGGGAATCGGCATCACCACGTCGATATCGCCGGCCGAAAACTGGCGCTTGATCTTTTCCGCCAGGTGTTCACCCATCTTCAGCCGCGATGCGTACACCGATGCGCCATCGATGATGGAGTCCGGACGCGCGAGATAGACGAATTCGAATGCGCAGGGATTGAGCATCGGATTGTCGGCGCACTGCTGGTTGTACAGCTTGCCGTCGAGGTCGACGAAGATCGCTTCGCCCGGGAGGACGTCGCGCAGGAAGCGGAAACCGAGTCCTTCCAGCGCGACCGATTCGCTGGCGACCATGTATTCGGTGCCCTTGTCGGTTTCATTGAAACCGATGCACAGCGGACGAATGCCGAACGGATCGCGGAAGGCGAGCAGGCCATAGCCGGCGATCTGGGCGACCACCGCATACGAGCCGCGCACACGCTTGTGCAGGACCGTCACGGCCTTGAACAATGCCGACGGGTCCAGCGAATAGCCGGTCGTGGCCATCTGGATTTCATGGGCCAGCACGTTGAGCAGGACTTCGGAGTCGGAGTCGGTGTTGACGTGGCGGCGATCGTTCTTGAACATCTCGATCTTGAGCTGTTCCCAGTTGGTCAGGTTGCCGTTATGCGCCAGGATGATGCCGAACGGCGCATTGACGTAGAAAGGCTGGGCCTCTTCCTCGCTGGACGAACCGGCGGTCGGATAGCGGACCTGGCCGATGCCGGCGGTGCCTGGCAGCGAGCGCATGTTGCGGGTGCGAAACACGTCGCGGACCAGGCCGTTGGCCTTGTACATCGAGAATGTATTGCCGTGATTGGTTGCGATACCCGCCGCATCCTGCCCGCGATGCTGCAGCAGCAGCAACGCATCATAGATCAGCTGGTTGACCGGACCTTGGGAAACAACGCCAACAATGCCACACATGGTGGACTCCTCAACTAGAACAATTCAAAAGCTTACATGCCTGGCCCAATCGCCGGGCAGGTAGGGGGTGACCGTTTTTGCAGCTGTCTCCGCCAACGGACTGAACAGGGCTTCCCTCCAGAAAGCCTGCTGCGGGATGGCTGTCATGCCGCACACCAGCACAACGGCCAGCACAATGACCAGACCGCGCCCCAATCCGAACAGCCCGCCGAGGCCGCGATCGGCCAGAGTCAAGCCGCTCGCCTTGATCACGGCATCCACCGCCATGCTCAGCATCATCATCAGCAGCCGCACGCCGATGAAAAGCGCAAGGAAGCCTACGATCAGCCGGGTCGTGCCGCCCGGTATCATGTCGGGGAGTAATTTGGCCAGTTCCTCGCCGTAAGCATTGGCCACCACAAATGCGACGATCCAGCTTAGCAAGGACAGGATTTCCTTGACCAGGCCCCGCAATGTGCTGATGACAATCGAGCAGATCAGCACAAAGAGAACGAGATAATCGAAAACCGTCACGTCGGCCTATGCTCAAGCAGGCACCAGGGTGCCGTTCAAGCCGAGCTTGACGATTTTCGCACGGACCTTCTCAGCCTCGTCCTTGCTGGCGAACGGTCCGACCCGGATGCGTGTACGAGCGCCGGCATCGGTGGCAATCGTTTGCGTGAATGATTTGATGCCGGCATCCTTGAGCTTGCCTTGCAGCTCATTGACCTTTTCCTTGGTCGCAAGTGCCGCCACCTGGATTACAAATTTTCCGGGTCTTTTTTCGTCGGCCGGATCGGGCTTGCCCTCAAGCAAAGCTTTGGCGCGCGCGGCTTCGGCCAGCTTCTCCGCCTGCCTTGCATCGACCTTGTCAGTCTTGTCAGCTTTTTCCGCCTTGGGCTCCGGCTTCGGATCGTTTCTGGGTTCAGGTTTGACCTCGGCCTTGGCAAGCGGCGCGACAGGCGCGGCCTGCTTTACGTTGTCGTCCCTGGACGCGGCAGCCTGCTTGGAGGCTTCTCCTTTTGCGGCTGAAGGCGCGGTACCCGGCGAGTTACCGAGTTCTGCGGGATCGACGACTTCCTCTTTCGGATCGAGCGCGGCGCTCGCACTGACGCCGGCACTGACGCCGGCCGGACCTGATGCCGGCGAAGCAGTTTCGGAACTCGCGTCGGCTGCGGCCGGCTTTTCCTTGGATGGGATCTGGATGGCGATATCGTCGGCGACCGGCTTGGGCTCGGAATCCAGCAGCATCGGCAAGCCGATCACCGCAGCCAGCACCAGTGCCACCGCGCCGATCAAGCGGCGGCGCGCTCGCTTCTTTTCGGGCAGGACCGGATCGGTCTGCTCGGCTCCCTGCGCTTTCGGCTTTGCCGCGCGCTGCTTGCGGCTGCGCACCGCTTTGGATTCTTCTTCAGCGCGCGAATAAAACGCGCTGTCGTCGGAAGCGGATTCCTGCTTGTTTTTGCGGAAGAACGAGAACAAGCTCATGCGTTAAACATTGTCGGTGAATTCAGTGGTGGCCCTGCGGCCTTGAGCCCTTGGGCCTTGAAAAAACATCACTGTTCTCAGCCGGCCCGATCGGATCTTTTCGCTTCCATCACGCCGGCGACAGTCAGAAAGGATCCAAAAACCGCAATTCTATCATTCTCGCCCGCCCTGCTTCGTGCATTCGCGAAAGCTGTGGCGGGAGAGGCGAAAGTTTCGATCGAACGTTCAGCCCCCGCTCCCGTCTGCGGGACGATTCCGGCATCCAGCAATTTCTGCTTCAGGTAATCGGCGCTCGCCGCGCGCGGCAGCGGCAGGTCGGCGAGGCACCAGTGATCGATGCGATCCTTCAGCTTTTCAATCACGCCGTCGATGTCCTTGTCCTGCATCGCGCCGAACACCGCGTATGTATAGGGATGGAACCCCATGTTGTCCAGGTTTTGCGCGAGGGTGGCGGCCGCATGGGGATTGTGCGCGACATCGAGGACGACGGTCGGCCGCCCCGGCAGCACCTGGAACCGGCCGGGCAGATCCACCACGGCCAGCCCGGTGCGCACCTCTTGCGCGCCGACGGGCAGCCGGTGGCGCAGCGCTTCCAGCGCCGCCAGCGCGGCCGACGCATTGAGCAGCTGGTTGGCGCCTCGCAGGGCCGGATAGCCGAGGGAATTGCGGCGCTGGCCGCGCCCGCCATAGCTCCACTGCTGCTTGTCGCCGGAATAATTGAAATCGCGGCCGAACAGCCAGAGGTCGGCGCCGATCGCCTGCGCATGGTCGAGCAGGGACTGCGGCGGTACGGGATCGCCGCAGATCGCGGTGCGCCCGGCTCGGAAGATGCCTGCCTTCTCGAAACCGATCTTTTCGCGGGTATCGCCGAGATACTCGGTATGGTCGATGTCCACGCTCGTAACGACCGCCACGTCGGCGTCGATCACATTCACCGCATCCAGCCTCCCGCCAAGGCCCACTTCCAAGATCACCGCATCGAGTCCGGATTGCGCGAACAGGCGCAGGATCGCAAGCGTGGTGAATTCGAAATAGGTCAGCGAGACGCCGCCGCGCTGCGCTTCCACCGCGGCGAACTGTTGCGTGAGCATGTCGTCCGAAGCGGGCTCGCCGTTGATGCGTGCGCGCTCGTTGAAGTCGATCAGGTGCGGCGAGGTGTACAGTCCGACGCGATATCCGGCCTGCAGGAGGATCGCCTCCAGCATCGCGCAGGTGGAGCCCTTGCCGTTGGTGCCGCCGACGATGATGACCGGACAGTCGAAGCGGATGCCCAGCCTGTCCCTGACCTGGCCGACGCGCTCCAGGCCCATGTCGATGGCCTTGGGATGCATGGTTTCAAGAAGGGTAAGCCAGTCGGCCAGGGTTGCGGGTTGCATAGTCATGACTCGTTGCAGCAATGGATTGGATGTTCGAACGCAAGACGGCGAACAATACGGTTCGGCGTCTTGCTTCCTGCCGTGCCCGCATTGTTCGCCGTCGCGGCGCCGCCAGGGTCAGGCCAGGACTTCTGCGGCCTGATTCTGCAGCAATGCCAGCAGCCTGGCGATTTCCTCGCGCATCTTGCGGCGATCGACGATCATGTCGACCGCGCCCTTCTGCAGCAGGAACTCGGCACGCTGGAAACCTTCGGGCAGCTTTTCACGGACGGTATTTTCAATGACCCGCGGGCCGGCGAAGCCGATCAGCGCCTTCGGTTCCGCGATCACGACATCGCCCATGAAGGCAAACGACGCGGAGACACCTCCCATGGTGGGGTCGGTGAGCACAGAAATAAAGGGCAGCTTCTTCTCCGACAGCTTTGTGAGCATGGATGTGGTTTTCGCCATCTGCATCAGGGAAAGCAGGCCTTCCTGCATCCGGGCCCCGCCGGTCGCGGTGATGCAGATGAACGGCACCTTCTGATCCAGCGCCGCCTGGGCGCCGCGCGCGAAACGCTCGCCGACCACCGAGCCCATCGAGCCGCCCATGAATTCGAATTCGAAGCAGGCCACCACCACCGGCAGCGTCATGATGGCGCCGCCCATGACGATCAGCGCATCGGTCTCGCCGGTGGCTTCCATCGCATCTTTCAGGCGGTCGGGATATTTCTTGCTGTCCTTGAATTTCAGCGTGTCGATCGGCAGCGCTTCCTGTCCGATTTCATAACGGCCGCCGGCGTCGAGCAGTGCATCGAGACGCTCGCGGGCGCGGATGCGCATGTGATGGTCGCATTTCGGGCAGACATGAATGTTCGACTCGAGGTCCGTGCGATACAGGACGGCTTCGCAGGACGGGCACTTCACCCACAAGCCTTCCGGAACCGATTTGCGGTTGCCGGAGTCGGAACGCTGAATGCGCGGGGGAAGCAGTTTTTCAAGCCAACTCATCGTGACCTCTTTTGATTTTTCGGGTGGGCGCATTGTACCGCTCGCCTTGCTTTGCGCCAATATAGGTTTGACGACTGCATTGCCGGACCATCATGCCTTTTCGTCAAGTGCCTGCCTGATACCGGCAATAAAGCTCTTCACTGCTTCCGCCGCGTTTTCCCGCGGCGTGTTTTCCAGCTCCTGAATGATGCGGCTACCGATGACTACCGCGTCCGACACGGAAGCAATGGCTTTTGCCGTAGCGCCATCACGGATGCCGAACCCGACCCCGACCGGCACCTGGACATGCTTCCTGATTTCCGGGATCTTGGTCGCTACCGCTTCCAAGTCGAGATGCCCGGATCCCGTCACCCCCTTGAGCGAGACGTAATAAACGTAGCCGCTGGCAATCTTCCCGACCTGCGCGATGCGTTCCTCCGTAGAAGTTGGTGCCAGCAGGAAAATCGGATCCAGGCCGTTTTCCTTCATGACCGCAGCAAAGTCTTCACACTCTTCAGGCGGATAATCGACCACCAGCACACCGTCTACGCCAGCCTCCGCTGCCGCGCGGATGAATGCCTCGGCGCCCATTCTCTCGATCGGATTGGCGTAGCCCATCAGCACCACCGGCGTCGACTGGTCGGTACTGCGGAATTCCCGCACGAAACCAAGCACGTCGCGCATGCCGACTCCTTGCGCCAGCGCGCGTTCCGACGCACGCTGGATGACCGGGCCGTCAGCCATTGGATCGGAGAAAGGCACGCCGAGTTCGATGATGTCGGCGCCGCCGGCCACCAGCGCATGCATCAGCGAAACGGTAAGCCCGGGCGACGGATCGCCGGCGGTAATGAAGGGAATCAATCCCTTGCGGTTTTGATCCGCGAGTGCGGTCAACGTATTCTTGATTCTGGACATGATCGGTCTCTATCTTGTTGTTCTGCCATGGAGTTGATTCGGGTGCCGCGTCGGACACCCGAATCTTTTTACCTGGCCGGGACGTGGCTGCCAGGTACAACGCTTTCGGATCTTCAGATGTTTTTCTTCATGCGCTCGGCGACGGTATGCATGTCCTTGTCGCCACGGCCGGATAGATTGGCGAGCACGATCTTGTCCTTCGGCAGGGTGGCTGCGAACTTTGCCGCATATGCCAGCGCATGGCTCGATTCGAGCGCCGGAATGATGCCTTCGATGCGGCAGCAGTTATGGAAGGCTTCGATGGCTTCATCGTCGGTAACGGATACGTATTGCGCGCGGCCGGCATCCTTGAGCCAGGCATGCTCGGGGCCGACGCCGGGATAGTCCAGGCCCGCCGAAACCGAGTGCGTCTCGATGATCTGACCGTTCTCATCCTGCAGCAGGTAAGTTCGGTTGCCGTGAAGAACGCCCGGCGAACCCGCGATGAGGGACGCGGAATGCTTTCCGCTTTCCAAGCCCTCTCCCGCCGCCTCGACACCGATCAGCTGCACGTTCCTGTGGTCGATATACGGATAGAAGATGCCCATCGCGTTCGATCCGCCGCCGATGCAGGCCACCACATAGTCCGGCTGGCGTCCGGCCATTTCCGGCATCTGTACCAGGCACTCCTTGCCGATCACCGACTGGAAGTCGCGCACCATCATTGGATAAGGGTGGGGACCGGCAACCGTGCCGATGATGTAGAAGGTGTTTTCCACATTGGTTACCCAGTCGCGCATTGCTTCATTGAGCGCATCCTTGAGCGTCTTGGAACCGGATTCGACCGGCACCACTTTCGCGCCGAGCAGCTCCATGCGGTAGACATTCTGCACCTGGCGCTTGACGTCTTCGCTGCCCATGTAAATCACGCACTCGAGGCCAAAGCGCGCGCAGATGGTGGCGGTCGCGACGCCATGCTGGCCGGCGCCGGTTTCGGCGATGACGCGCGGCTTGCCCATGCGCTTGGCCAGCAATGCCTGCCCGATCACGTTATTGATCTTGTGGGCGCCGGTATGGTTGAGGTCTTCCCGCTTGAAGTAGATCTGCGCACCGCCCATCATCTCGGACCAGCGCCGGGCGTGATAGATCGGGCTGGGACGTCCTACGAAATGCTTCAGCTCGCGCTCGAATTCCGCAAGGAATTCCGGATCGTTCTGGTAATGCGCGTAGCCGTTTTTCAATTCCGTTAACGCATGGGTCAGGGTTTCCGAAACGAAGGTGCCGCCATAGGGACCGAAATGCCCGCGCGTATCGGGAAGGTTGTAAGGTGCCGTCTGGTGCAGCGCGGCGGTTGTCAGCGGCTGGCGCTCGCTGAAGCTTTCAAGCGTTTCAAGTTCTTTCATGATCGTCCTTTTTCAAGCTTTGCGGCAAGACGTTCGCGCAGGCGAACATCCTGGACCGGTTCAGTAATGGCTGATCGCATGCCGCCGCCAGCGGCAACTGCAGGAATGTGCTCAAGGGTATGAAGATGCAAGACTAGGCCGATGCTGGCGGAAGCAGTCCTGCTCCGTCACTTTCCCTGCCTGGCGTCGGCGAGACCGACGGCCTGGATGAAAGCGGCAATCTTTGCGGGATCCTTGATGCCCTTGGAAAGCTCGACGCCACTGCTGACGTCGACGGCATGCGGGCGTACCTGAAGCACGGCTTCAGTGACGTTTTGTGCGCTCAAGCCACCACTCAAAACGACCCGAGGCGCGAGCTCTTTTGGGATGAGAGACCAATCGAAAACCTTTCCACCCCCGCCGTAACCGTCGACGAAGGCGTCGAGCAGCAAGCCGGCGAACAAGGGGCCGACGGCGCGGTAATTACGTTCGTATTCTAGCAAATCGGCGGCGGTCATATCCTGTCTCACGCGAACGGCACGCATGAACGGGCGGGAAACCGCTTCTGCCGCGGCCAGGCATTGCTCCGGCGTTTCATCGCCATGGAATTGCAGCATGGACACCGGCGCCGCATGCACGACCTTCCTTACTTCATCTGTCGATGCATTGACGAACAACCCGACGGTAGCGATGTAAGCCGGCACGGAGGCAATCAGCGTGGCGGCGGCCTCCGGAGCCAGATAGCGCGGACTCTTCGCATAAAACACGAAACCAACCGCATCGGCGCCGGCCGCAACCGCGGCGTCCAGGTCCTGTGAACGGGTGATGCCGCAAATCTTTGCTCGGGTACGGATGCTCATGGATAAAGAAGGAGTGTTCGGAAAATCGGGAAATCGTGAAATCGGACGGAGGTGACAACCGTGACAGCCGTCATTATGCGCCCGAGCGGGCATTTCGGTTAAAACCAGGGCAATGCGGAAACGCTTTCCTGCGGCAAGTTCCACACGGCATCGTATTCGATCTTCGCAAGGTACAAGCCATCCGGCATGAAGGTCGGCGCCGCCAGGCTGCGATCACGCTTGTCGAGAATCGTGGACAGCCATGGCGGCGCCTGATTTCCGTTTCCAACAACGATGAGCGAACCGACAATATTGCGCACCATATGGTGCAGGAAGGCACTCGCGGTCAGCGTGAAAACGACGAGGTCGCCACGCCTCTCGATGCGGATGTCATGCATGGTCTTGATCGGCGACTTGGCCTGGCATTCGGCGGCGCGGAACGCGGAAAAATCATGGGTCCCCAGCAGGAAGGCGGCCGCCTCCTGCATCGGTCCGACCTGAAGCGGCCGAAATACCCAGCCTGCCTTGCCGGCCAGCAATGGCATGCGTACCGGCTGGTTGTAAAGCACGTAATGGTAAGTCCTGGAACGTGCGCTGAAACGGGCGTGAAAGGCATCATCCCCATCCCCTTTGACCTCGACGGCCCAGCGCACGGCGATTGATGGGGGAAGGAATGCATTGACACCGCGTACCCAGGAAAACATGTCGCGCGCGAGTTCGGTATCGAAATGCACCACCTGCTCCAGCGCATGCACCCCGGTGTCGGTACGGCCTGCGCAGGTGGTGGAAATGTCCGTCAGCGCGAAACGCCTGATCGCGGCTTCCAGTGCATCCTGCACGGTTTTGCCGTGAGGCTGCGTCTGCCAGCCATGCCAGTGCGCGCCGTCATACTGGACGCCAAGTGCAATGCGTTTCAATTCCACTCCAGTTCACCAAAAAACAAAACGGGCGCAAGCTCGGCTGCGCCCGTTCTTCATCCGCCTGATCGGTCAGGCAAGTTCAACCAGCAGGGATTTGGCCCGCTCGCTCTGTTCCGGAGTGCCACCCTTCAGCACTTCATCGAGAAGTTCGCGCGCACCTTCCTTGTCGCCAATTTCCTGGTAAGCAATCGCCAGATCAAGCTTGGTTTCCATCTCCGCACTGTTGATGCTGACGTCGAGGTCGCCCAGACCACTGGAATCCATGGAGCCTGACAGATCATTCAGGTCGGACAGGCCATGCAGATCGAAGTCGGAACGGGTCTCCGCATCCTTCGGATTCAATTCCAGGCTGATCCCCGACAGGTCGAAATCCAGCGGATCATCGGCGGGTTTCGCGGCCGCGGGTGCAGGCTCGTCGGAAATGTCGGCAAGCTCCGGAATATCCAGATTGAGCGGCGCAGGATTGGCGGGTTGGCCGATATCCAGAGAGAATGGCTCGTCGGCCTTCGCATCCGCTTTCGATCCGGTATCAGATGCAACATCATCCAGCGAGAAGTCGAGATCCTTGATGCCGGGCAACTCGATCGGGTCCGCAGGCGCAGCCGCCTCGCTCGGCAATTTCAATTCGAAATCCGGCAGGTCATCGATGGACGGATCCGCCGCAGCGACATTTTCGGCTGCCGCAGGCACGAATGATCCGGCCGGCTTGTCCTTGTCCGCGGAAGGCGTATCAAGGAAATCGAAGTCGATCGAGCTCATCTCCGGCAAAGGCTCTGCGGCTGATGCCGGAGTCTGCGGCAGGGTCGGCGGCGATAGGTTCAGGCCGTCGAGGTCGAAGTCCAGATCGCTGGACATGGTCTTGGGCGTTTCCGTCTCAGCCTTCGCTTCCGGAATCGCATCCATGCCGATGTCCATATCCGTCATCGGCTCGAAGTCGAGCTCGTTCTTTCCGGCCGCCGGTTCATCTGGGCTGCCCTCTTGCTTCAGGTCTTTTACGTCTTCGGATATGTCGCCTGACATTCCGGTATTGCTGAAGTAGGAAGTATCGGTCTCCAAGGAGTCGATGGTCTGCAGCGTGGAATTGTCCGACTGCGTGGCGGAGAGCAGCGTCGCAAGGCCCTGCTCTTCCAGCGGACGCGTGGGAGCGACCAGGCCGCTTTCCGGCTTCACATCCGCATGGGAGTTGCTGCCTGCGTACAGTGGATTGTTTGGATCGATGGCCACGCCCAGCGCGACCGCCTGCTCCCATTCCGGGCCCTCGCCCTTGGTCAGACCGTAGAGCTCGGTTGCCAGCACTTCAAACGCACGCAGGTCCTTGCGGTTGGAATAAATTTCCAGCAGCTTGACACGAACCGCATGACGCTCGGGCTGAGTGCGCAATGCCTCCTTGAGAATTTCTTCCGCCTGCGCATCACGTCCGTAGGCGATGTAGACATCGGCTTCCGCCACTGGGTCGACTTCGTTGGAATCGAGCTGGCTTGCAGACGGCGTGAAGCTGGAATTGAAGACGCTGTTGTTGGTATCGACCGTCTGGCCGCCGGTCGAGCCGAACAGCGAATTGGCTTTCAGGCTGGAATCGGAGATCAGGCTGTCTTCGAAAGGCTTGCTTTCCTTCTTGCGGCGGGCACGATAAATCCCGAGCGCGCCGAGGGCCACCAGCAACGCGCCGACCCCTGGCAGAACCAGCGGATTCTCGGTCAGCGACTCGAGGAAGCTCGGTTCCGGCGGCGGCGGCGGCGGTGTCACCGGCTTGGCTTTGGCGGCAGCCGGAGCGGCTGGAGCTTCGGATGCGGCGGAGGCCTCGGCGGGCGTTGCCGCCGGTTTCTCTGCCGTTGCGGTTGCAGGAGCAGATGCTTCGGGCGCACTGGCCGCGGCAGGGGTCGAGGGTGTAGCAGATGCAGCAGGTGTAGCTGGTGTAGCAGGCGCCGCAGGTGCATTTGCCTCCGGCCCGGCCTTGGGGAGTGCAGCCGTACCGGCGGCGGCGGCCTTGCCGGCGTCGGCGAGCGGCGCTTGCGCCTGGCTCTGCTGCTCCGCCAGGGCCTTGTTCTTGATCTCGAGCAGCTTCTGCAATTCGCTGACGTTCTTTTCCAGTTCCTTGACGCGCATGTTGGCTTCGGCAATTGCCTTTTCCTGCGCGATGCGGTCCTCGACGGAGCCGCCCGAACGCTGGTCGGCACTGCTACCGGCACCGGCGGCCGGCATGGCGTTGGAAAGCTTGAGCTTGTCCCTGGATTCCGCCGCCGGGCTGGACTGCTCCTCAACTTTGGCGTTAATCTTGCCGCCCGCGGTCTGCCTGCCCTCTCCCGATTTCTGGGCGGCGCTTGCAGCCACCTGTCCAGCCAGCTTGCTGCGGTAATTGTTGAAATCCGCCGCCTGGGCTACGACGATACCGCGCGCTTCACCGCTGCTGACCGCCCTGACCGCGTCCTCGCCTGGAACGGACAGGATCTGGCCGGCCTTGAGGCGGTTCATGTTTTCGCCGACAAAGGCGTCGGGATTGGCGCGGTACAGGGCCACCAGCATCTGGTCGAGCGACACTCCGCTCGGTTTCACACGGCCCGCGATACGGGCAAGCGTATCGCCGCTGCGCACCTGGTAGTCGCCCGGCGTCGCTGCAGCGGCCGTATCTCCCGTGCGCGCGGCGCGCGGCGCGGCAGGCGCAGCGACCACGGATGCCGGATTCTCCCGGCGTACGCCGGCTGCGTCCGAGGCCGGCTGGGCGGGTCTTGCCTGCTGCTGCGTTCTTGAGGCGGTATCGGGAATGCCTACCGTGGCCGGAGCAACTTGCGCAGACTGAGCGGTGCGCAGGTCGGCAGGATCGAGCAGGAATGTGTACTCGCGGACGAGGCGCCCATTTGGTCCTGACACTTCGAGCAGCATGTCAACGAACGGCTCATTCAGCGGCTGGCTGGAGGTGACGCGAATCACCGGCCGGTCGCCGCGCTGTTCGACAGCAAATCGCAGCGACGCCAGTGCGGCGTTGTAATCGATGTTGGCCTGGCGGAAGGTATCGGGGGAGGCAAGCCGCGCCGACAATGCGCCCAGCTCGTCCTTGGAAACGGAAGTTAATTCAATTTCTGCACGCAACGGCTGCCCGAGCGAGGACAGCACCGTCAATTTTCCTAAACCCGCTGCGTAGGAACTGGAAAACAGCAATGCCGATGCAACGGCGGCACTGATCGTCTTCAAGGTCAATGCGCGGATTGACGGTTGCTTTTTTGAATGCATATTGGATGGCATAGGGGGCATTCCGTTTGCGGAGCTGGCGTGGTCACGGTTACCGCACCAATTTAACATTGTTCGGTGGAACTTTCACCATATCATCATGGACTTAGCCACGCAAGTGTAACCAAAGTACCAAGTTCGACCGCCATTGGTGACAGTCTATATACGATAGTCGGCAATTGCTGTTGTTCACTGACAACGAGACTGGGGCCTGCGGACACCGGCAATGCATTCCGGTATTCCACAGGCCCCAGCGTTTAGTTACCAATCGTGATCGATCAGATCGATCAGTTATCGAGCACGATGCGCAGCATGCGGCGCAGCGGTTCGGCGGCGCCCCACAGGAGCTGGTCACCGACGGTAAACGCGGACAGATACTCGCCGCCCATCTGCATCTTGCGCAGGCGGCCGACCGGTATCGTGAGGCTGCCGGTGACGGCCGCAGGCGTGAGGTCCTTCATCGACGCTTCGCGCGTGTTCGGCACGACTTTCGCCCACTGGTTGTTTTCGGCGATGATGCTTTCGATCTCGTCGAGCGGAACATCCTTTTTGAGCTTGATCGTCAGTGCCTGCGAATGGCAGCGCATTGCGCCGATACGGACGCACAGGCCGTCGACCGGTATGGCCGATTTGGCGGACACGCCGAAACCTTCGCCGCGACCGAGGATCTTGTTGGTTTCCGCGCCGCCCTTCCACTCTTCCTTGGAGACGCCGTTGCCCAGGTCCTTGTCGATCCAGGGGATCAGGTTGCCGCCGAGCGGAACGCCAAACTGCTTGGTTTCTTCCGCGGACATCGAGTGCTGCTTGGCGAGCACCTTGCGGTCGATTTCCAGAATGGCGGATGCGGGATCGTCAAGCAGCGACTTGACTTCGGCATTGATCGAGCCGAACTGGGTCAGCAGTTCGCGCATGTGCTGCGCGCCGCCGCCGGAAGCGGCCTGGTAGGTCATGGAAGTCATCCATTCGACCAGGTCGTTCTGGAACAGGCCGCCCAAGCCCATCAGCATGCACGATACCGTGCAGTTGCCGCCGATGTAGTTCTTGACGCCGCGCTGGAGCGCATCCTTGATGACGTTGAGATTGACCGGGTCGAGAACGATGATCGCGTCATCCTTCATGCGCAGCGTGGAGGCCGCATCAATCCAGAAGCCATTCCAGCCGGCGCCGCGCAGCTTGGGGTAAATCTCGGTCGTGTAGTCACCGCCCTGGCAGGTAATAATGATTTCGCATTTTTTCAGCTCATCAATATTATTTGCATCTTTGAGTGTGGTTTCGTTCTTCGCCATCGCCGGGGCTTTGCCGCCGGTGTTGGATGTCGAAAAGAATACCGGCTCGATATGAGCGAAATCGCCCTCTTCCTGCATGCGCTGCATCAGGACCGAGCCCACCATACCACGCCAACCCACCAGGCCTACTAACTTCACAATTTTCTCCCTCAAGTGCCCATCAAAAAAATCAATTTGTTACCTTAGCGCCTGCACGACCGCATCGCCCATCTCCTTCGTGCCGACCTTGGTCGTGCCCTCTTCGTAGATGTCCGGCGTGCGCAGGCCCTGCGCCAGCACCGCCTTGACCGCATTCTCGATGCGGTCGGCCTGCTCCGCCCTGTTCAGCGAGAAGCGCAGCATCATTGCGGCCGACAGGATGGTCGCCAGCGGATTGGCGACGCCTTTGCCGGCGATGTCGGGCGCCGAACCGTGCGACGGTTCGTACAAACCCTTGTTGTTTGCATCCAGCGATGCCGACGGCAGCATGCCGATCGATCCGGTCAGCATCGCCGCCGCATCGGACAGGATGTCGCCGAACATGTTGCCGGTGACGATGACGTCGAACTTCTTCGGTGCGCGCACCAGCTGCATCGCCGCGTTGTCGACATACATGTGGTCCAGCGTCACGTCCTGGTACTCGCTGTGCACGTCAGTAACGATGTCTTTCCAGAACTGGAAAGTCTCGAGCACGTTGGCCTTGTCGACGCTGGTGAGGCGCTTGCCGCGCTTGCGGGCCGCCTGGAAGGCGACATGCGCAATGCGGCGGATTTCCGTTTCGGCATAGCGCATGGTGTCGAAACCTTCACGCTCGCCCTTGAATGCGCCGTCGGGCGCTGTGCGCACGCCGCGCGGCTGGCCAAAATAGATGTCGCCGGTCAGTTCGCGAATGATCAGGATGTCGAGCCCGGATACGACCTCGGGTTTGAGGGTCGAAGCGCCTGCCAGTTCCGGATAAAGAATGGCCGGACGCAGATTCGCGAACAGATTGAGGTTCTTGCGCAGGCCGAGAATAGCCTGCTCGGGACGCAGCGCGCGCTCGAGCTTGTCATATTTCCAATCGCCGACCGCGCCGAACAGCACCGCGTCGGCCGCTTTCGCCAGCGCCAGCGTGGCCTCCGGCAGCGGATGGCCGTGCGCCTCGTAGCCCGCGCCGCCGACGGGAGCGGTTTCCATTTCAAACTTTTCATCCAGCGCGTTCAGCACGCGAACCGCCTGCTCGATGATTTCCGGTCCGATGCCGTCGCCCGGCAAGATTGCGATTTTCATTGTTCTATTCTCGATGCCTTAATTATTCGATCATCCCGCGCACACGGCACGCCGGCCTATGATCATTGCACATTGCTGGCCGGCCGTTGCGCTAGCGGTCCTTCCGCTGGAACCGGCACATGACTAGATCGTGTTGGCCAGCCAGGGATTGGTGGCCAGGTGACGCTCCTCGAATGCGCGGATCTTGTCCGCCTGGCGCAGCGTGAGCCCGATGTCGTCCAGGCCGTTGAGCAGGCAATACTTGCGGAATCCGTCTACCTCGAACGGAAAACTGGCGCTGCCGTTCACGGTGCGCACCACCTGCGCTTCCAGGTCCACCACCAGGCGATAGCCGGGGAAGGCCTTGACTTCATTGAACAACTGATCGACCTGCGCCTCGCTCAGCACCAGCGGCAGCAAGCCGTTCTTGAAACAGTTATTGAAGAAGATATCGGCAAAGCTCGGCGCGATGACGGCGCGGAAGCCGTACTGCTGCAGCGCCCAGGGCGCATGCTCGCGCGACGATCCGCAGCCGAAATTCTTGCGCGTCAGCAGGATGGACGCACCCTGGAACTGGGGTTGGTTCAGCACGAAGTCCGGGTTGAGCGGACGCTTCGAGTTGTCCATGCCCGGTTCGCCATGATCGAGATAGCGCCATTCATCGAACAGATTGGGACCGAAGCCGGACCGCTTGATCGATTTCAGGAACTGCTTCGGGATGATCGCATCGGTATCGACGTTGGCGCGATCCAGCGGCGCGACCAAACCTTCATGTACGGTAAATTTATCCATGATTTCTGACCTGTCGGCTTCCGGCGACTTTCCCTGCCGCCGATCTGCTGATCGCAGGCGGGATTTGCCGTCGGCCGGTTTTCGTTTATCTCTTCGCGGCGCTCTCGACTACTTCGCCGACCTTCCGGACGTCCTTGCCGACACCCTGCACGGTGTTGCAGCCGGCCAGTACCAATACCAATGCGGACAGCAGCAATGCAAACATTGTTTTCATGTTTTTCTCCCTTGGTCCCGGATCAGCGGATCGAGCGAACGTCGACGAAATGGCCTTCCACGCCGGCGGCGGCGGCCATGGCCGGCGACACCAGGTGCGTGCGTCCGCCCTGCCCCTGGCGCCCTTCGAAGTTGCGGTTCGAGGTTGAGGCGCAGCGCTCGCCCGGCTCAAGCCGGTCGGCATTCATCGCCAGACACATCGAGCAGCCCGGCTCGCGCCATTCGAAGCCCGCATCCTTGAATATCTTGTCGAGTCCCTCGGCTTCGGCCTGGGCTTTCACCAGGCCGGAACCCGGCACCACCATCGCCAGCTTGACGTTGGATGCGCGATGCTTGCCGCGCACGACGGCGGCCGCGGCGCGCAAGTCCTCGATGCGGGAGTTGGTGCAGGAGCCGATGAACACCTTGTCGATGCGGATATCGGAAATCGCGGTATTGGGTGTCAGTCCCATGTAGACCAGCGCCTTTTCCATCGCGTCGCGCTTGACGGCATCCTTTTCCTTGTCGGGATCGGGCACGCGATCGTCGATCGGCACCACCATTTCGGGAGAGGTGCCCCAGGTAACCTGCGGCTTGATTTCGGCGGCATTGAGCGTGACCACCATGTCGAACTTGGCGCCCGGATCCGAATGCAGCGTGCGCCAGTAGGTCACCGCGCGGTCCCAATGCGGGCCAACCGGCGAGAACGGACGGCCCTTGACGTAATTGATGGTGGTGTCGTCGACCGCCACCATGCCCGCGCGGGCGCCGGCTTCGATGGCCATGTTGCAGATCGTCATGCGGCCTTCCATCGACAGCGAGCGGATGGTGGAGCCGGCGAATTCGATCGCGTAGCCGGTGCCGCCCGCGGTGCCAATCCTGCCGATCACGGCCAGCACGATATCCTTGGCGGTCACGCCGACAGGCAGCGCGCCGTCGACCTGCACCAGCATGGCTTTCGACTTCTTAGCCAACAGGGTCTGGGTTGCCAGCACATGTTCAACTTCCGAGGTGCCGATGCCATGCGCCAGGCAGCCGAATGCGCCATGCGTGGAGGTGTGCGAATCGCCGCACACCACGGTCATGCCCGGCAGCGTCGCGCCCTGTTCCGGCCCGATCACGTGGACGATGCCCTGGCGCTTGTCGGCCATGCTGAAGTAGGTCAGGCCATAGTTTTTCGCATTGGCGTCGAGCGTCTCGACCTGCAGGCGCGATACCGGGTCGGCAATACCGTTGGCGCGGTCGGTCGTCGGCACGTTGTGGTCGGCCACCGCCAGGTTGGCGGAAATGCGCCAGGGCTGGCGCCCCGCGAGCTTCAGGCCGTCGAAAGCCTGCGGGCTGGTGACCTCGTGCACGAGGTGACGATCGATATACAGAATGGCAGTCCCGTCCTCTTCGGTGTGGACTACGTGCGATTCCCAGAGTTTGTCGTAGAGCGTTCGGACCATGTTCAAGAGCGTGCAGAGCAGCGCAAAACGGAGAAAATAGCCTTGGATTATGCCATAGTTGAGCAAGCTCAAACGACGAAGGCAGCCCCGATGCCCAATGAAAAACGCCCGCTGGCGCGCGCCGCGGGCGTTTTATTGAAGTTCTGGCAATCGGACTCTCCGCGAGCTTTTCTCCGGATCGTCTCCACTCCCCGGGTTGTGTTGCTGTCAGCGGGTCTTTCTTGCCTGCTCGTAGAGCGGCATCACCCGTTGCGAATAGGCGGTCAGGTCACTCAGCCTGTCGGCCTGCGAAGGATGCGTGGAGAGAAACTTGGGAGTCCCGCCGCCGCCGAGCTGCCCCATTTTTTGCCACAGCGTAACCGCTGCGCGCGGATCATACCCGGCACGCGCCGCAAGCTCGATGCCGAGGCGGTCGGCCTCGGTCTCATGCGCGCGCGAGTTCGGCAGGCCGACCAGACCCATGTAGGCATATTGGGCGCCCTGCTGGCCGATCTGACCCAGGCCCAGCAATGCGCTGCCGACCGAAATCACGCCGCTGGCAACCATTTGTTGGGAAGCGCGTTCGCGCGCATGTTCCCGTAAGGCATGGGCAATTTCGTGCCCCATCACCGCCGCCAGTTCGTCATCGGTCGCTTGCAGCTTCTCGATCAATCCGCTGTAGACAGCCATCTTGCCGCCAGGCATACACCAGGCATTGACTTCCGGCGAAGTCAGCACATTCACTTCCCAGGCCCATGACCTGGCATCGGGACGAAACACGTTGGTTTGAGGAACGATCCGGGCGGCGATGGCCTTGATTCTCGCGACCTGGGCCGGATTGGTGTTGAGCGTGCCCTTGCGTGCTTCGGCGGCAATCAACTGTGCATACTGTTCGCGCGCCGCCTGCTCGAGCGCGTCGGCGGAAACCGCCATTTTTTGTTCGCGGTTGACGCCTACCACGCCGCCCTGGGTTGTCTGCACGGTTTCGCAGGCGGTCAGGGCCAACATGGAAGAGGCAAGCACTGCCTGCTTGAGCATCGACTTGTATTTCATTGTTTCTCCTCATCGTTCTGCCATCGATATGACAAGGCGGCGGCAAGCGCTCCCGCCACGGAAAGCAAAGCTGCCGCCAGGTAGACTGCATGGGCGCCAAAAGTATCCCACAGACCGCTCAGCATCAATCCGCCCAGGGTCCCGCCCAAACCGTAGGAGATGCTGGTGAAAAGCGCCTGCCCGCGTGCCTGCAGCGGCCCCGAAAACCAGCGCTGCAAGGTAATGATCGAGGCCGAATGGTGCATGCCGAAAGTCACCGCGTGCATCACCTGCGCGGCCAGCAGCAGGACCAGCGACTGCGCGCCGAAACCGATCATCATGAAGCGCACCGCCGCGACCGCCAGGCTGGCCAGCATGAGATTCCTGACGCCGAAACGGCGGAACAGCGGTGCCTGATAGAAAAAGAACAGGATCTCGGCGATCACGCCTACCGACCACATCAAGCCTATCACCGTGTTGCTGTAACCGATTTGCGCAAGATACAAGGAAAGAAACACATATAGCGAGGCATGCGCCGCAATCATCAGGAATGTGGAAGCGAAGAAGGCGATGACTTCGCGCCGCCGCAGCAGATCGGGCAAGGCCACTTTCGGCCTGGCACCGTCGTCGTGCGCCGTCTCGCGCATCCGCAGGCTGCTGGCGCACACCAGGACCAGCATTGCGAAAGCGATCCATGGCATGGCATCGACGCCATGGCGGTCAAGCAGGGGTCCGGCGGCCGCGACGCTCGCGATGAATCCGACCGAGCCCCACAGCCGCAGGCGGCCGTAGGGTGAATAGTCGCCGCGCATTTCAGCCAGGATCAGTGCTTCCGACAAGGGATTTTGCGCACTCGCGAACAGGGTGAACACTGCCATGACCAGGAAGAAATGCATGAAGGTCTGGCCGAAGAAGATGCCGGTGAAGCTGGCGAGCGCCGCGAATGCGGTCAGCCGCAGCACCAGCGCGCGCTGCCGGCGGCGGTCCGCCACCCAGCCCCAGAGATTGGGGCCGACGACCCGCATGGCCTGCATCAGCGAGAGCAGCACGCCCACCTGCGTGGCGCTCAAGCCCTTGTCGGCGAAGTACAGGCTGGCATAGGGCGAAAATACGCCGACATAGCCGTAGTAGGCAAAGAAGAACAGCCCGAAACTGAAGCGTTGCCCGGACCAGGAAGCGGCCGGCACTTACCTGGACCGCGGCGCGATATCCGGTGTATCGACACGCACGTCGCCGCATTGCGCACGGTGACGCAGCACATGGTCCATCAGCACCAGCGCCAGCATGGCTTCGGCGATCGGCGTGGCGCGGATGCCGACGCAGGGATCGTGGCGGCCGAAGGTTTCGACATTGATCGGATTGCCTGCCTTGTCGATGGAGGCGCGGGGCGAGCGTATGCTGGAGGTGGGCTTGATGGCGATGGACACGGTGATGTCCTGGCCGGTGGAGATACCACCCAGCACTCCGCCGGCGTTATTGGTTGCGAAGCCTTGCGGCGTCAGCGAGTCGCCGTGTTCCGTTCCCTTCTGCGATACCGACCTGAAGCCGGCGCCGATTTCCACGCCCTTGACCGCATTGATGCCCATCATCGCATAGGCGATGTCCGCATCGAGCTTGTCGAACAGCGGTTCGCCGAGGCCGACGGGAACGTTCTGCGCGACCACATCGATACGGGCGCCGCAGGAATCCCCATCCTTGCGCAGCTGGTCCATGTACTCTTCCAGCCGCGGAATCAGCGTGGCATTGGCCGCGAAGAACGGGTTGGCGTGCACATGTTCCCAGGATTCGAAAGGGATGGCAATTTCGCCCAGCTGGCTCATGCAGCCCCTGAACGCGATGCCATGCGCCTGCGCCAGCCATTTGCGGGCGATGGCGCCGGCGCCGACGACAGGCGCGGTCAGGCGCGCCGACGAACGTCCGCCGCCGCGGGGATCGCGAATGCCGTATTTGTGCCAGTAGGTGTAGTCGGCATGCCCAGGACGGAAGGTGTCGAGGATATTGCCGTAGTCCTTGCTGCGCTGGTCCTCGTTGCGGATGAGAAGCGCGATCGGCGTACCGGTGGTCTTTCCTTCGAAGACGCCCGACAGGATTTCCACCCGGTCCGCCTCCTGGCGCTGGGTGACGTGGCGGGACGTGCCCGGCCTGCGACGGTCAAGCTCCGGCTGGATGTCCGCTTCCGACAACTCCATCCCGGGCGGGCAGCCGTCGACCACGCAACCGATGGCAGGCCCATGCGATTCGCCGAAAGTGGTAACGGTAAAGAGTGTGCCTAAGGTATTGCCGGACATGATGGTATGCAGGGAGTCGGGAAAGTTGTGATTTTAACGTATTGGCAGGTCCGACCGGCCGAAATGTCTCGCTGAGCAGTGGCGCCGCGTGGCCGGAGCCGCAGGCCCCGAAACCGGCTTGGCGATGGACAGCCTTGCTGAAAGAGCAAGGAATGCCTCCAATTTGCTACATTCTTCAGGACAATTTTTTTATTCCAGTATTCGACTTCCATCCGCACTTGCTTTCCGGATTGCAAGTCAAGTAAATATGGTGCAACATCCACCGCAGGGTTGTAAGTCACTAATCTTGCCAATGACTGCAAGGCTCAATGCTCTCAGGCGTCAGACTTGCCCGAAAAGCAATGCATGAATGACCATGAATGAACCGGACGGACTGCTGGAGAGAAAAATGAACAGGCGGGATGCGGCCGATGACGAACTTGTATTTTTGGCCGAAACTCCGGTCGCCCCCGAATCGGAAGTGAAGCCGGCCGCGCGCGAGGTCTGGCGCGTATTGATCGTCGACGACGATACCGATGTGCATACGGCCACCCTGTTCGCCCTGGGCGACCTGGAGATGCAGCGCCGCCCGCTTGAATTCCTGCATGCGTATTCGGCGTTGGAGGCGCGCGAGATCCTGGCTGCCCAGACCGACCTGGCCGTGATCCTCCTCGATGTGGTGATGGAGCAGGAAGATTCGGGACTCCAGCTGGTACGGCATATCAGGGAAGAACTCGGACTGAGTGAAGTTCGCATCATTCTTCGCACCGGCCAGCCAGGTTATGCGCCGGAAATGGATGCGATTCGCGATTTCGACATCAACGATTACAAGACCAAGTCAGACCTGACGCGGATCAAGCTCTACACGACGGTCACCACCGCCATCCGTTCCTACGAGCAGATACGCTCGATCAATGCAAGCCGGCGGCGGCTCGACCGCATCGCCCGCGCCAGCACCGACCTGATGCTGGCGCATGGCCTTGAAAACTTCGCCTACGGCATTATCAATCATGCATCGGCGATATTCGACATTCCCAACAATGGCCTGGTATGCATGCGGGCGCATGGCCCGGATCAGGAGCAGGAACTGTTCGTCATCGCCGCCTCCGGCCGCTACGCCCCGATCGCCGACACCGCGCTCGGCGATCGGCAGGATGCCCGCCTCGAGCGCCTGCTGCAGTTTGCGCTCCGCGAACATCGCAGTATCTTCGATGCCGACGGCGTGGCGCTTTACCTTGGAGGGAATGGCGGCCGCCATTTCGTGGCGGTACTGGATGCGGGAAGGTCGCTCGACGACATCGATCGAAGCCTGATGGAAGTCTTCTGCCGCAACATCGCGGTCGGGCTCGACAACGTCATGCTGATGACCAGGCTGGAAAACTTTGCGTTCTACGATCCGCTCACCAAACTGCCCAACCGAACGCGCCTCAAGGAGCTCGTCGATCAGGCGCTGGGGAGCCAGGCCCGCCACGACTGCACGCTGGCGCTGGTCGATATCGACCACTTTTCGGAAACCAACGACGCCCTGGGCCATCAGTTCGGCGACCTGCTCCTGCTGGGCGTTGCAGCCCGCTTGAAAAAGCATCTTGGCACGCAGCTGGTCATCGGCCGCGTCGGCGGCGACACCTTCGGCGTGCTCGGCGAAGCGGCGCTGGTCAATCCCTGCATCATTCTCGAACTGTTCAGCCGGCCGTTCACCATCGACGGACAGGAGGTCCAGCTTTCCGCGACGGCGGGCCTGCTTCGCCTCGACGACTATGAAGGCAGCGGCACCGATGCGCTCAAGGACGCCGATATCGCCCTAAAACGCGCCAAGCTGCTGCAGCGCGCGGGTCATTTCTACTTCACCCGCAGCATGGGCGTCGACATCCGGGAACGGGTGCGGATGATGCACGCCTTGCGCACCGCCATCGACGAACAGGAAATGTTCGTGGTCTACCAGCCGCAGATCGACCTGGCGACACGCCGCCCGGTGGGAGCCGAGGCATTGCTGCGCTGGAAGACCAAGGATGGCAGTTTCATTCCGCCCGACCGCTTCATTCCAATCGCGGAATTTTCCGGGCTCATCATCAAGATCGGCGAGCGCGTGCTGAGGGAAGCCTGCCGCGAGCTGACCAGGCTGCAGGCGCTGGGTTTCACCGACTTCACCATGTCGATCAACGTGTCGCAGGTGCAGTTCCGCCACCCCCGATTCCTCGACATGCTAACCGGCGTGCTGGCCGAAACGGGTGCGCCGGCGTCGCATATCGAACTCGAGATCACCGAATCCATCGCGATGGATGACCCCGACGTGCTGATCGATCTCCTCGGGCAGATCAAGCAGACCGGCGTGTGCATCGCGATCGACGATTTCGGCACCGGCTTCTCGTCGCTCAGTTACCTGCAGCGGCTGCAGGCTGACCGACTAAAGATCGACCGAATCTTCGTCACCGAAATCACCAGCGCGTCGCGCGGCAGCAGCATCGCTGAAATGGTGATCCAGCTCGGCCGCAATCTCGGCATGTCGGTGGTTGCGGAAGGCGTGGAAGACGAGCGCCAGGCCGCCATCCTGTCCTCGCTCGGCTGTCCCCTGGCACAGGGCTATCTGTTCGCGCGGCCGATGCCGTTCGAACAACTGGCCGGCTGGCTCAAGGAAAACGGCGTCCGCTGAGCCGCAATTCCGGCTTCGCCGCCGCGGACAGGCCGGGCAACCTCGCGGGCGTGACATCCCTCCGCCGCGCGATCCTACCAGTTGAAACACAGGACATCGACCATGCTTAGTGGACGCACTCTGACCCTTCGCCGGGCCATCGTATTGACGGTCGTGCTCGGCCTGCTGATTCCGGTACTGCTCATCAGCGGATACTCCTGGTTCAAGCAGTACACCGACGACATCCGGAAACAGACCTGGGAAGTGCTGCAGCAGAATGCCGACATTCTTTCCAACGGCATGCAGGAAGCCTTGTGGAACATCAACCAGGAAAGCGGGAATGCGCTGATGGAAGCCATGATGGCCCGCAATCCGGACATCGTGCGCATCGAGGTGCGCGACAATGCGCTCGGCGTGTTTGTGGCCAGCGAAAGGCCGGAGCGGCGGGAAGGATATACCGCGATGACCGACAAGCCGGTCATGTACCGCGGCAATACGATAGGCTCGGTCAAGATCGAGGTCGGCAGCACGCAGCTGCGTCAGGTCATGATCAAGGGCCTGATCGGCTCCATCACGGCGGTGCTGGCCCAGGCCGTGCTTTCCATCGTGCTGATCCTGATCCTGCTGGACCGCCGGCTGGTGCGCCCGCTGCAGCGTCTCGGTGCCGGCGCGGAACGGCTGGCCAGCCGCGAACTCGACAGTCCGTTCACCTGGCAGCGGCTGGATGAAATCGGCCTGCTCAGCCGGCGCATGGAAGATACCCGCATCAGCCTGCGCAAGCTGTTCGAGGAACTCGACGAGAAGAACCGGGAGCTGGAAGAAGATATCGACAAGCGCAAGCGCGTAGAACAGGAACTGCATGAACGCGAGGAGCGCTATCGGGCACTCGTGGAGCAGAGCCCGATAGCCATCATCGAATGGGATACGCAGTTCAAGGTCATCGAGTGGAATGCCGCCGCAGAGCGCATCTTCGGCTATCCGCGCGAGCACGCGATCGGCCGCAGCGCCTCGTTCATCATGTACGAAGCCGGCCCGGATAGTCTTGCAATGCTGTTCCGCCCGCTCACCGAGGGCCGGGGCGATTCCAGCAGCATCAGCCTCAATCTCCGTGCCGACGGCCAGCTCATCACCTGCCAATGGAGCCACACTCATATCGCCGACGAAGCAGGCAGGACCGGCCGGCTGCTGTCGATCGCGGAAGATATTACGGAAAAGCGGCGCGCGGAGCAGGCGCTGACCCTGTCCGAGGCGAAATTCGCCGGCGCCTTCCGTGGCAATCCGGATTCCATTTCGATTTCCCGCTTCAGCGATGGCGTGCTGATCGACATCAATGAAAGCTTTGTTGATCTGTCCGGTTTCAGCCGCGAGGAGATCGTCGGCAAGACCGCGTTCGACCTCGGCCTCTGGGTAAGGCCGGATCAGCGCAAGTTATTGCTTGAAGAAGTCAGCGGCGACCGCATGGTGCGCAACTTCGAATGGGAGATGCGAACCAAGGTCGGCACGCTGCGCAAATGCATGACCAATGCCACTGCCTTCAATGCCGGCAATGAGCGCTACATGCTGGCGGTGATCCGGGATGTTACCGACCAGCGGCTGCTGGAGGAACGCAAGGCCGAAGCCGACCGCGCGCTGATGCGGCTGGCCCAGGGAACGCACGACATGACAGGCGAATCGTTCTTCGAACTGCTTGTGGCCGACCTCGCCTCGGCGCTGCGAACGGATTGTGCGGTCATTGCTTTGTGCGAGCCCGATGAAAAGACCAGGCTGCATACCATCGCCGCCCACGTTCGGGGCCATATGGTGGATGACTTCGACTACCAGAGCATCGGAACGCCGTGCGCGCGCTCACTTGCCGGCGAACTCCATGTGGTGCCTTCGGGCGTGCGCGAAAGCTTTCCGATCGACTCGGGCCCGTTGGAGAAGAGCTGGGAAAGCTATGCAGGCGCCCCGCTGCGCGACGCGGCCGGCCGCCCCATCGGCGTCATGGCCATCATGCATTCCGAACCGCTGAGCAATCCCGATCTGGTGAAATCGCTGCTCCGGGTGTTCAGCGAGCGCGCATCGGCGGAACTCGAACGCAAGCGCACCGAAGAAAAGCTGCTCAACAGCGAACGCAGGCTCTCCGCCATTTTCGAATGGTCGCCGGTGGCCATGTTCGTAACCGAGATCCGTGGCCGTTATGCGATCAAGGATGTCAACCATGCGTTCGAGCAGTTGTTCCGGCGCCCGCGGAACTCGGTGGTGGGTCGCAACTCCGATGAACTTGAGCTGTACTGCGATGTGGCCGACAGGGTGTCGCTCGTTGCGGGGCTGGAACGAACCGGCATCTCCCAAAGCCAGCGTGAAATCTGGATGAACCGCGGCGACGGCGGCAGGGTATTGGTGCAATTCTCGGCGCACACCTTTTCGCTCAATGACGAAAGCTTCGCCATCGTGGCCTTCGTGGACATGACCTACAAGCATTCGATCGAGAATGAAATACGCGAGCTCAATGCCAATCTCGAACAGCGCGTGGTCGAGCGCACCGAAGAATTGCAGCAAGCCAACCTGGAACTCGCCTCTGCCGTGCAGACCCTGAACATCGCCCAGGAGGAATTGGTGCGCAGCGAAAAACTGGCCGCGCTCGGTTCGCTGGTAGCCGGTGTCGCGCATGAACTCAACACGCCCATCGGCAACAGCCTGATGGTGGCCAGCACGCTGGCCGACCAGACCAGGACCTTCACATCGGCTTACGAGGCCAACGGCTTGAAACGCTCCACGCTGGAAGCCTTCATCCGCGACGCCGACCGCGCCGGCGACATCCTGGTGCGCAACCTGCATCGCGCCGCCAACCTGGTCACCGGATTCAAGCAGGTCGCGGTCGACCAGACCAGTTCGCAGCGGCGCGAGTTTTCCGTTGCCGAAGCCGTTTCGGAAATCATGCTGACGCTATGGCCCACCTTGCGCAAGACTTCCTTCGTCGTCAAGCAGGACATTCCCGCCGCCCTGCGCATGGACAGCTATCCCGGTCCGCTAGGACAGGTCATCACCAACCTCGTCAACAACACCCTGCTGCACGGCTTCGAAGGCAGGCAGTCGGGAACAGTGGAGATTTCCGCCGAGATGGCAGGCGACGGCTGGATCGAAATCACGGTGGCCGACGATGGCGTCGGCATCCCGCAGGCCAACCTGAACCGCATCTTCGATCCCTTCTTCACGACTAAGCTGGGTGCAGGCGGTTCCGGACTCGGCCTGAACATTACGCACAATATCGTGACCGGCATCCTCGGCGGGCGCATCCGTGTCCATAGCGAACTCGGGATGGGGACGACATTCGTGCTGTCGATGCCGATGATCGCGCCGCAGCGCCAGAGCGAGGAAGACCCGTTAAGTCAGCATTCGGCGATCTGAGCCGGCAAGCCGCCTGTTCCAGGTCTTTATATCACTGCCGACCTACTTCCAGTCCCCGCGCAAGGTCAGCACCTGCTCATACAGATGTTCCGGCGTCGCCTGCGTCGGCACGACGGGCTTGCCGACCACGAGGGATAGCCGGGAAAACGGGCCGCGCCGGAATGAGCGGCCGAAGGGATTGCCGGGACTGCGGGTGAGCATGCTGCCCCACAGGCCGCGCAGTGCCATGGGAATGACGGGCACCGGCGTGCGCTCCACGATCTTGCTGATGCCATTGCGGAATTCGTTCATTTCACCGGTGGTAGTGAGCTTGCCTTCGGGGAAAATGCAGACCAGTTCGCCCTCATGAAGGGCTTGCGCGATGTCGACGAACGCTTTTTCCATCAGCCACGGATCTTCCTTCGCCGGCGCGATCGGAATTGCCTTGGCGGTCCGGAATATCCATGACAGCAAGGGAATCTTGAAAATCCGGTGGTCCATCACGAAGCGAATGGGGCGCGGACTGACTGCCATGATGACGACGGCATCGACGTAGCTGACATGGTTGCACACCAGGACTGCGGCACCCTCTTTCGGAATGCGTTCCTCGTCGACGGTATGGACGCGGTGCACGGTATGGATCAGCAGCCACGCCAGGAAGCGCATGAGGAATTCCGGCACCAGCGAGAATATGTAGATGGCTACCAGCGCGTTGGCGAGGGCGGTTGCCATGAACAGTTCGGGAATGGATAAACCGATTTTCAGCAGGATCATGGCGAATACGGCAGCCACCACCATGAACAGCGCATTCATGATGTTCATGCCGGCGATGGTGCGCGACATATGCTTGGGGTCGGAGCGCGTCTGGATCAGTGCGAACAGCGGCACGATGTAAAGACCTCCGAAGACGCCGATCATCACCAGGTCGAACAGGATGCGCAGGCTGCCGGCCTGTGCGACAAAACCCGCCATGTCGACCATGGCGGTATTGGTGTACGCAAGGCTGGCAAGATACAGGTCGAAACCGAACACCGACAGGCCGATCGAGCCGAACGGCACCAGGCCGATTTCCACCTTGTGGCCGGATAGCCGTTCGCACAGCAGGGAGCCGGCGCCGATGCCGACCGAGAACACCGTCAGCATGAGGACGAACACGCTGTGATCGCCGTGCAGGTAATCCTTGGCATAGACCGGAAACTGCGCAAGGATCACGGCCCCGTAGAACCAGAACCAGGAATTGCCCAGCACCGACAGGAACACCGGCCGGTTCTGGCGCGTGAAACGCAGGTTGCGCACGGTTTCGGTGACGGGATTCCAGTTGATCCGCAATTCCGGTTCCGGCGCTGGAGAATGCGGAATACCCCGGCTGAAGAACCATCCGAGCATGGCAATGCCGATGGTACCGAAGGCCACCAGCTCAATCCCGATCGGCTTGTACACGACCAGCAGCGCGCCCAGCACTTCGCCCAGCAAAATGCCGACGAAGGTGCCCATTTCGATCACCCCGTTTCCGCCGACCAGTTCCTCGGGTTTCAGGTGCTGCGGCAGGTAAGCGTACTTGACCGGACCGAACATGGTGGAATGCAGGCCCATGCCAACCACCGCTGCGACCAGCAGCCAGAGATCGCGGTTCATCCAGCCGAAGGCAGCCACCGCCATGATGGCAATCTCCAGCAGCTTTACATAGCGCGCCACGCGCCCCTTCTCGAACTTGTCGGCAAGCTGCCCTGCGGTTGCCGAAAATAGGAGAAAAGGCAGGATAAACAGACCGGGAATCAGGTTGTTCAGCAAGCCCGGATCGAGCGCGGTCCAGTTCAGCGCGTCATAGGTCAGTACGGTCAGCAGCGCGGTCTTGAACACATTGTCGTTGAATGCGCCGAGGAACTGCGTCCAGAAGAACGGTCCGAAGCGGCGTTGCCCAAGCAGGGAAAACTGGCTGGATTGGCTCATTGCGATAAATGGATTAATTGTCTGGAAATCGATGCGACGGGTCGCTGCCACGGTACGCCACGGTACGATTCGTTTCGCCGGCCGCAGCAACGACATGCGCAGTGTAGCCGAGCCGCAAGCGCTTGCGTATGTGCGCTGGGGGAGTCGCGAAATATGCTACGTTCGGTGAAGGCAGCGGGGCGGCATTATGAAAAAATGAAAAAACCGTTCATGGCGCAAACCATGAACGGCTCGTGAATACGTCCGCAGCCGGCGCCGGCTTCCCAGCGCAGCCGGATCGCGCGGTCACTCGTCGCTTTCCGCCGGCCAGTCGCGGATGTAGGCCTTGAGCATCTTGTTTTCGAAACTCTGGGCTTCGAACACCGCCTTGGCCACGTCATAGAAGGAGATGACGCCATGCAGGGTCCTTGCGCTGACCACCGGCACGTAGCGCGCATGGCGCTCGAGCATCAGCCGGCGCACTTCGTTGACTTCCGTATCGGGAGTGATCGTGATCGGATGATCGTCCATGTGCTTGCGCACCGTGCTGGCGCCGATCTCGCCCTTGTTCTGATGCAGCGTCTTGATGACTTCGCGGAAAGTCAGCATCCCCACCAGTTCACCGAACTCCATGACCACCAGCGAACCGATATCCTTTTCCGCCATGGTGTTGACCGCTTCGGCCATGAGCGTTTCAGGCGTGACGGTATAAAGAATATCGCCTTTGACTTTAAGGATTTCGGAGACTTTCATGAATGGATCCCAACGTGAATTGTAGTTATGGCATGTTTAAATGTAGCTTACCACGAACGGAAAATCCAGAGCAGCCGCCCTGCCGCTCCGGCAACCGCACATTGCGTTCGATGCTAGCATGTGCGCCATGCAGTGCGATGCAGCCTGCGACGCAATAACAATACGGAGACCAACCGCCATGAGCGCCCCCAAATACCCCGGCTTCGACACTCTGTCGCTGCATGCCGGCGCCACGCCCGACCCTGTGACCGGCGCGCGCGCCACGCCGATCTACATGACCACCTCCTTCGTTTTCAAGGATTCCGACCACGCCGCGTCGCTGTTCAACATGGAACGCGCCGGCCATGTCTACTCGCGCATCTCCAACCCGACCAATGCGGTGCTGGAGGAACGTATCGCCGCACTCGAAGGCGGCGTGGCCGGCATCGCGGTGGCGAGCGGGCAGGCCGCCATGCATCTGGGACTGGCCACCATCGCCGGCGCGGGATCGCACGTGGTCGCTTCCCGCGCGCTGTACGGCGGTTCGCAGAACCTGCTCGCCTACACGATGAAGCGCTTCGGCGTCGAGACCAGCTTTGTCGATCCGCGCGATATCGATGCCTGGCGCAATGCCATCCGTCCCAACACCAAGCTGCTGTTCGGGGAAACGCTGGGCAATCCGGGCCTGGACGTGCTCGACATTCCGCGCATCGCCGCGCTTGCGCATGAACACCACCTGCCCCTGATGGTGGACGCCACCTTCACCACGCCCTACCTGCTCAAGCCGTTCGACCATGGCGCCGACCTGATTTTCCATTCCGCCACCAAGTTCCTGAGCGGACACGGCACCGCCGTCGGCGGCCTGCTGGTCGACGGCGGCACTTTCGACTGGCAGCAGGCTTATGAAAAAACCGGCCGTTTCGCCGAGCTCTGCGCGCCTTACGACGGCTTTCACGGGATGGTGTTTTCCGAGGAATCGAGCGTCGCCGCTTTTTCGCTGCGCGCCCGCCGCGAAGGCCTGCGCGACTTCGGCGCGGTAATGAGCCCGCACAATGCGTTCGCGATTCTTCAGGGCATCGAGACGCTCGGTCTGCGCATGGACCGCCATGTCGCCAATACCCGCAAGGTGGTGGATTTCCTGGCGTCGCATCCGGCGGTGGAATCGGTGGCCTATCCCGAACTGGAAAGCCATCCCGATCATGCACTGGCAAAGACCTTGCTGCCAAAGGGTTGCGGCGCGGTATTTTCCTTCAGTATCCGGGGCGATCGTGCGGCCGGCCGGCGTTTTGTCGAAGCGTTGAAACTGTTCTCGCACCTTGCCAATGTCGGCGATGCCAAGTCGCTGGTGATCCATCCCGCATCCACCACGCATTTCCGAGTGCCGGCCGAACAGCTCGCGGCGTCGGGCATCACGGAGGGCACCATGCGCCTGTCGATCGGGCTGGAGGATCCGGATGACCTGATCGAAGACCTGAACCGCGGCCTCAAGGCATCGCAGGCATCGCAGGCGCCGCATGCGGCAGGAAAGGGGGCATGAGATGCGGATGACAGTCAACGGCCATGAAGCCTACTGCTATACCGGCGGGAAGTCCTTCTCCCGGGAGCTCCCCACCGTTGTGTTCATCCACGGCGCGCAGCATGATCATTCGGTCTGGGCCTTGCAGACACGCTATTTCGCGCACCACGGTTTCGGCGTGCTGGCGGTGGACCTGCCGGGCCATGGCCTCAGCAAGGGAGTACCGCTGGCCAGCGTGGAAGCGATGGCGGACTGGCTGCTGGCCGTGCTGGACGCCGCGGGCGTAAAGCAGGCCGCACTGGTCGGGCACAGCATGGGTTCATTGATTGCGCTTGAAGCCGCCTGCCGGGCTCCGGAACGCGTCGGCAAACTGGCGCTGGTGGGCACCGCTTACCCTATGCGGGTTTCGGCGGCGCTGCTGGAAGCTTCCATGAACGAAGAGCAGAAGGCGATCGACATGGTCAATATCTGGTCACATTCGACCTTCATGCAGAAGCCGTCATTTCCCGGACCGGGCTTTTCCGCCCTCGGCGTGAACCGCCGACTGATGCAGCGCATCTCCGCCACGCAGCACGCCCCGGTGTTCCACACCGATTTCGCAGCCTGCAACGCCTATGCCAACGGGGAACATGCGGCAGGCACGGTCGCCTGCCCCACCCTTTTCCTGCTCGGCAGGCGCGACATGATGACGCCGCCGAAAGCGGCTTCCAGCCTCGCCGCGCTCATCCGCCATGCGCGGACGGTACAGCTGGAAGACAGCGGACATGCGCTGATGTCGGAGCAACCGGATGCGGTGCTCGATACGCTGTTCGACTTCATGAAGAGCGCCGGGTGAGCGTTTCCGGTTGCTCCGCCGCACCGCACAACGGGATTCCTGTTGCATGCCGGTGCGGAGGCGACTACTCTGTAAATATCCGCATCATGCCTGCATGGAATGAATGCAGCATGTTCGCGGAGCGCATCTGAAACTCAACAGCTTTGCTCGACGTTCCACCGCTTTACCGTGGTCGCAATCGTTCATGAGGAGAATGTGATGGCAGATGTCATGCAGAGGGAATTTTCATCGTTCGCCGAGTTTTATCCGGCCTATCTCGCCGAGCACTCGAACCGGACCTGCAGGGAACTTCACTTCATCGGCTCGACCCTGTCCCTGTTCTGTCTAGGCGCATTGCTGCTGACAAGCAATTTCTGGTGGCTGCTTGCCGCCCTGGTCTGCGGCTACGGCTTCGCCTGGACCGGCCATTTCTTCTTCGAAAACAATCGGCCTGCCACCTTCAGGCATCCAATCTATTCGTTCATGGGCGACTGGGTGATGTACTGGCAGATGCTGACCGGCCAGGCGTCCTTCTGACGAAAAGTCAGGCAGGTTGCGGACGCTTCGACACTGGAATCTTTCCGGTCTCGAAGTAGGCGGCAAGGCTTTGGCCGAGCCCGTCCTCGACCGCAGTCTCGACCTGCCTGGCAAGGGCTGCATTGCCGCCCGTGTTGAACACGAACACCCGGTAGACATCGGCTACCCTGATCTGCTCCGGGTTGGCCAGCAGGGTCCAGGCATCCAGTCCTTCGGCATGCTTGGCGCCGAACTTGACGCGCCGTTTCTGTTCCGCACGGATGCGCCCTACCCAGCCCGCATCGAGCATCTGCTCCAGCAGCGTTTCCGACTCATCAAATCCGAGACGGGTCAGCGAGCGCAGCGTACGCGCGTCGACCGCCGCGTTGGCGCCCTTCACCCGCGCCTCGTGGAGCACCGTGAGAAGCGCCATCGCGTCGATGAATCCGCTGCCGGGCGTGGGCACATGCCACCAGCGCTCATACTTGACGATCGGCAGCGCCGATGCCAGCACCGCGCCCATCAAGGTGATCCACCATGACACATAGATCCAGATCAGGAACAGCGGCAAGGCGGCCAGGGTGCCGTAGATCACGGTATAGGTCGGTATCTTGGTGATGAAGATGACGAAGACCTTCTTGGCGATTTCGAAGGCAACGGCTGCCAGCAGACCGCCGCAGGCCGCATCCCGCCAGTCCACCGTCCGGTTCGGCACCGTCATGTAAAGAAGCGTGAAGGCGCACATCGCCAGCAGCACCGACAGCAATGTGTAGAAGGTCGCGCCGATCACGGGCAGGCCCGTGATCAGGCCGTCGGTTGCGCGGAACAGGTCGGAAGTAAACGTGAGCGAAACGCCGATCAGCAGCGGCCCCAGCGTCACGATGGCCCAGTAGATCACCAGCCGCTGCGCAAACGGCCGCGGCGTCCTCACCCGCCAGATCTGGTTGAATGCCCTGTCGACAGTCAGCATCATGATGAGCGCCGTCATGATCAAAACCACCGCGCCGATGGCAGACAGGCGCGTCGCCTTGCCGGCGAACTGGCTGAGATAGCCGAGGATGGTATGGGCAATGGCCACGGGCATCAGGCTCTTGATGAAGTAGGCCTCCAGCGCCGCCCTGAATGTGTTGAACAAAGGAAATGTGGTGAAGATGGCGAACGCGATCGTGAGAATCGGCACCAGTGCCAGCACCGTTGTGAAGGTCAGGCTCCCCACGACTTGGGGCAGTCGCTCCTCGTTCAGTCGGCGGCGGGCGAACTGGACCAGCCCCTGCACGTCCTCCAGCGGGAAGTTGCGGAAGATGGACAAGGTGAACGGAAACACCCGGCGAGTTGGCGGAGGCAGCGGCATGCGTGTCTTGCAGGTTCCAAAGCATCCTATAATACCAAGCATGAATTCGCCTGAACTTTCCATCCTCGTTTTATATTATTCCCGTCATGGTTCCACCCGCAAACTGGCCGAACTGATCGCCCAGGGCGTGGAGAGCGTGCCCGGCTGCGAAGCGCGGCTTCGCACCGTACCTGCGGTCTCTACCGTGGCCGAGGCGGTCGAACCCGACATCCCGTCCGAAGGCGCGCCCTACGTCGACCTGCAGGACCTGCAGCAATGCGCGGGTCTGGCGCTCGGCTCGCCAACCCGCTTCGGCAACATGGCGGCCGCGGTCAAGTATTTTCTTGACGGGACCACTAGCGAATGGCTGTCGGGCACCCTGGCGGGCAAGCCGGCTTGCGTGTTCACCTCGACCGGCAGTCTGCACGGAGGGCAGGAATCGACACTGCTGTCGATGATGATTCCGCTGATGCATCACGGCATGCTGCTGCTCGGCCTGCCCTATACCCACCCCCAACTGATGACAACCGCAACCGGCGGTACACCCTACGGCGCCAGCCACTGGTCCGGGTCGGGAGGCAACCAGCCGCTTTCCGACGATTCGCGCACGCTCGCCGTGGCGCTCGGTCGGCGCCTCGCCGAAACCGCGGTGCGGTTGAGGAGCGCGGCATGACAAGCAAACTGCAAACAGCCTGCTATTACGGCGCGGCAGGCAGCCTGGTGATCCTGATCCTGCTCTGCGTGGCATGGGAGCTGTTTCTCGACCCGCTGAGACCGGGCGGCTCCTGGATGGTGCTCAAGGTGCTGCCTCTTCTGCTGCCGCTGCTCGGCGTCCTAAAGCGGAACATCTACACGATGCAATGGTCATCCATGCTGATACTGCTTTACCTGACCGAGGGAATCGTGCGTGCCACCAGCGACAAGGGCTTGTCCGCCACGCTGGGAATGATCGAAATCGGCCTGGTATCCGTATTCTTCGTCAGCACCATCATGTTCCTGCGCCCCTACAAGCAGGCGGCCAAGAAACTTGCGCAGCAAGCCATACAAAAAGCATCCAAATGAGTGAATTCATCGATACCTGCCGCACCCTTGTCGGTGCTGCCAACGTGCTAACCGACTCCGCCGACCTGGAGCGCTACCTGACCGACTGGCGGCGGCGCTTTACCGGCAAGGCATTGGCCGTGGTACGGCCGGCGAGCACAGAGGAAGTGGCCGCGGTGATCCGCCTCTGCAACGAGCACCGGGTCCCGGTCGTGCCGCAGGGCGGCAACACCGGCCTGGTGCTGGGCAGCGTGCCGGATCAGAGCGGCACGGCCATCGTCCTGTCCCTCTCGCGCCTGAACCGGATTCGCGGCGTCGACACCATCAACAACACCATGACGGTGGAAGCCGGTTGCATTCTCGAACAGATACAGAATGCGGCGGCGGACGCAGGGCGGCTCTTCCCGCTTTCGCTCGCAGCGGAAGGCAGCTGCACGATAGGCGGCAACCTCGCGACCAATGCCGGAGGTACCGCTGTGCTGCGCTACGGCAATGCGCGGGAGCTTTGCCTCGGCCTTGAAGTCGTCACTGCCGAAGGCGAAGTCTGGGACGGCCTGCGCGGCCTGCGCAAGGACAATACCGGGTACGACCTGCGCGACCTGTATATCGGCGCCGAAGGGACCCTGGGCGTCATCACCGCCGCGGTCATGAAGATCTTCCCGCAGCCCAAGGGACAGCTCACCGCGCTGGCGGCAGTGGAGGCGCCCGAACATGCGCTGCGGCTGCTGTCGCTGGCGCAGGAGCGTTGCGGCGCCGCGCTGACGGGCTTCGAGCTCATGTCGAATTTCTGCCTGCAGCTGGTGACCAAGCATTTCCCGCAGATGCGCCTGCCCTTCCCCCAGCCCTATGCGCAGTATGTGCTGCTCGAACTGTCCGACAGCGAGTCGGAAGAGCATGCGAATACGCTCCTCGAAGGCTTGATCACGGAAGCGCTGGAACAGGAAATCGCGCAGGATGCGGTCATCGCCTCGTCCATTGCCCAGTCGAAGGCGCTCTGGAACCTGCGGGAACATATTCCGCTGGCGCAGGCGGAGGAAGGCAAGAACATCAAGCATGACGTATCGGTGCCGATTTCGCTGATCGGCGAATTCATCCGCGTCACCGACGTACAGCTGCAGGAACAATTCCCCGGCTGCCGCATGGTGACCTTTGGCCACCTGGGGGACGGCAATTTGCACTACAACGTGTCGCCGCCTGAAATCGGATCGCAGGATGCATTCATCGAGCACCAGTCGGCCATCAACCGCGTCGTGCATGACAGCGTTCACCGTTTCAACGGTTCGATTTCAGCCGAACACGGGCTTGGCGCGCTCAAGCGCGACGAGGTCCGCGCCTACAAATCCGATGTCGAACTGCGGCTGATGCGCACGCTGAAGCAGGCGCTCGATCCGCACAACCTCATGAACCCGGGCAAGGTTATCTGAGGAATATTTGGGAACCAGATGCGCATCTTTATTCTTTCACTGACTGCAGTACTAATGGCAGCGTCCGGTTCATCCCATGCCGTGTACCGATGCAATGCGGATGGCAAGATCAGTTACAACGACCAGCCATGCGACGGAGGCCGCAAGCTCGATATCGCCGATGCCCCGCCCGATGCGGCGAGCAATGCGCAGCGCATCGAAAAGGAGCTGGCCGCCGGCAAAAAGCAGTTGAAGCAACTGGAAGCGGAACGGCAGAAAAGCGAGGCGGCGGCAGCTAAGGAGCGTCAGCGTGCGGCACGGCAACAAGCGGCGTTTGACCGACGCTGCGAAAGACTCGAACGCCGCCAGCGCTGGACCAGTGACGAAGCGGCGGCCGCCGCCGGCAAGGCCGCGGACAAAGCCAGGAAAAAAGCGCAGCGTGCCGCCGAGGTGTACGAGCAGGAATGCGCAGCGGCAAAGCGCATCCGGCCAATGCAGGCGTCCTGAAGACTATTCGGCGAACTGCCCTGCGTACATTTCATGCTTGCCCGGCCCGCGGGAGTCCGCTCGTGGATTACAAAGCAACCTGGCATGAAAGTCGGTGTCCTATCGATGGATGCAAAGTCTCTTCCGTGATTCCTTGCCCGATATTCATCCATGAGGCCGCGACCATGAGTCATTCAAACCACGACGAACTCACTCCAGACGAAGAGGAATTGCTGGAAATCTATGAATCCATGACGGAGGATGATCAAGCCGCCCTGGTAAGGATGGCGCATTACTTGAGCGAACATCCGCACGACATTCCAACGACCGGTCAGGATATCGAGCAAATGTTCGAACAGGCCAAACGCCTGCAATAAAAGCATTGATCACGTCCCATCCCGGATGGGCGATGGAAAATTCAGCATTGCCGTATTGTTGAATTTGAAAACTAAGGCCAGCGCCGGCATGCTTTTCTGAATCGCACACAAATCATTCCTGATGCCGGGGCCATCGGCCGCGACAGATGGAACTCGTCTTGCATTGTCGCAATCGCGCTCGACAGCCAAGCATCTGAAGAGCAGCATTAGATCTGCCCGTTTCGCAAATGCTTTTGTCACCGCACGACTTCATGCGTATCATCCAACATCTTTAAGGTGTACTATCGCGACATGACATCCCACTTGCTTCTCTTTGAAGACGACGAGAGCGCCGCCTACGTCACGCTGAAAAGGCTCAAAGCCTCCGGTTTTACGGTGTCAGTCGATGTCGTGCGCGATGGCATGGAAGCAATAGCCTATCTCACCTGCCAGGGCGGCTACAAGAACAGGACGACGGGCAATCCGTCGCTCATCCTGCTTGACCTGAAGTTGCCCGAACTGGATGGTTTCGAGGTCCTTAAACTCATCCGTACCAATCCCGCGCTCTCCGCGATTCCCATCTTTATTCTCAGCGCGTCGAATACCGAAGAGGATAAGTACCGGAGCGCCCTGCTCGGTGTCTCGAAGTATCTGATCAAACCCTTGGACATGCACGAGTTCGAGATGGAAGCCACGAAGGTGTTTAGCCCCTCCACTCCTTCAAGTCCATCGCTACACTGACTGCCAATCCGCAGTTACCGTTACTCAAGGACTTGGCCGTACTGGCCGCTCTCCATCCAGGCAGACATTTGTTCCAGCCGTGCCCCACTGCGTTACCAGTCCATATCACACCAACGGCGACCAACATCGCCGCGAATCAATGCGACAGCCTTGACTTCCGCCTGACGTCGGGAAGGTAAAGCCGTGGAAGTAAGGATTTGGAGATGCTCGGGTTGAAAGTCCAACCCGGCAGTGCAATCGGGATTGAACGGCAAAGATTTGCAGGTGCTACCGCCGCATCAAAGGCTGGTGGCCTGCCCAACAGGAGTCGAACCTGTGACCTACGGCTTAGAAGGCCGTTGCTCTATCCAGCTGAGCTATGGGCAGTGTGCGGAATTCCGCCAGCATCGTATCGAAAAAAGCGCGCGTTACGAGCGTAATCGCAATGATGCGGATGAGGCGTACGCAAAGCAATTATTGCTTCAGGCCTGCGGATATTACCTGTAATGGCCATTGCTTTCAATGTTCATGTGCATGATGGAAGCCTGCAGTAACGGCAGCAGACATCGTCCACTGCCTCACAGCTTGGCAGTGGACCTGCTTGGCGATTATCTCTGCATCGGGTTGCAGCGCGGCTTGCGCGGGAAGTTGGGATATTGCGACGTCTTCCGTCCTTCGATGGCAATCACTTTCGCGATGCTTGCATCGCTCCCATTAAGTGTGTCGTTCGCAAGGGACCTGTAGATCGCGAGCGCATCGATCTATAAGCGCCTCAATAAAGGCATGGCTTGAATATGCGGCGTGATAATCCTCAATCGAATTGAAAGCGTATGCCCCTTCGGGTAGATGCTGCCGACATGCGTGAAATTATTCGGCAACGCGCTGACCGGCGCTAGAGCGTTTTCGCCCTGACCGGCTCAGGCGAGGCCGAGGCAGATTGCCGCTGGAACGAGGCGTGGCGACGCGACATGGCCGGGCCATGGCAAGGAGGCACAACGCGGTACCAGAGGCAATCCGCCCGGGATCGACAAGCAGGTCCGGATGAAAACGCTCTAGCAACTACAGGCAAGTGAAAAGCGGCTGTGCGTCGTGAGCGGCGAGATAAAGCGATGATGTCCCGCATCAAGCCGTTCTAACGAATATTCCAGTGGAGGCACCTCGACCCAATGCATGCGCATGTTTAACGAAGACTGGTGCGCTGCGAAAGGCGGCCTGCAGGAAACCAGCAATGTCGGCAATGTCCATTGCGCAGTGAAGCGAAAGTGATTGCCCGGGCTGGCTATCCATGAGAAACAAGCCTGCCTCGCGTTGACGATAGCGCAAAAAGAAAATGGCTTGCGATCCGGGTCTGGATGGCAAGCCATATCATTGCTGCAATTTCTGGTCGGGGCGACACGATTCGAACGTGCGACCACCTGATCCCAAATCAGGTGCGCTACCAGGCTGCGCTACGCCCCGAGAGCCTTGCATCATACCGATGTCAGGGCTGCTGGTCAATTTATAACTTGCGTAGCAACATAAATTGCCGGATCGAATGAGTATCATCCGCCCGGCGGTTACCGCACTCAGGCGGCGATCTTGTCGGCGATTCTGCGTGCCATCGTCTGTGCGAGATCGGCATTTCTCGCCTCCACCATCACGCGCACAAGCGGTTCCGTTCCGGATGCACGGATCAGCACCCGTCCGCTGTCCCCAAGTTCACTTTCTGCAATGCGCTTTTCCTCACCCACTGCGTCATTCTTCTGCCAGTCGAACCCGGGGGTAACCTTCACGTTGATCAGACTCTGAGGAAACAACTGCAGAGGCGCGATCGCCTCTTGCAGGGTCTTGCCGCTGCGTTTGAGTGCCGACAACACCTGGAGCGCGGAAACGATGCCATCGCCGGTGGTGTGCTTGTCGAGGAACAGCAGATGCCCGGATCCTTCGCCGCCGATCAGCCAGCCGCGCTCCTGCAGCACTTCCAGCACGTAGCGGTCGCCGACCTTGGCACGGGCGAAACTGACTCCCATTTCACGCAACGCAACTTCCAGCGCCATGTTGGTCATCAGGGTGCCCACCACGCCTTCCACCGGCGCGGTGGCCATGCGGTCCATCACCATCACATACAGAAGTTCATCGCCGTTGTAGGGGCGGCCGCTGGAATCGACCATCAGCAGGCGGTCGGCATCACCGTCCAGCGCAATACCCAGGTCGGCGCGGTGCTCCTTGACTGCAGCCGACAACGCGCCTGGCGCAGTTGCGCCGAAGCCGTCATTGATGTTGGTGCCGTTCGGCTGGTTGCCGATGGCGATCACTTCGGCGCCGAGCTCGTGGAAAACGTCCGGCGCGATGTGATAGGCGGCGCCATGCGCGCAATCGACGACGATGCGCAAGCCGCGCAGGTCGAGCTCATTGGGGAAGGTGCTCTTGCAGAATTCGATGTAACGTCCCTGGGCATCGAACAGGCGCTTTGCCTTGCCAAGCTTTTCGGATGACACGCACTCCATCGGGCTGTCGAGGGAGGCTTCGATGGCCTCTTCCACCGAGTCCGGCAGCTTGTTGCCCGAAGCGGAAAAGAACTTGATTCCATTGTCGCCGTAGGGATTGTGCGAGGCGGAGATGACGACGCCAGCCGACAGGCGAAGCGCCCGCGTCAGGTAGGCGATGGCCGGCGTGGGCATGGGGCCGGCGAGCATCACATCGACGCCTGCGGCCGCGAAGCCCGCTTCAAGCGCGGCTTCGAGCATGTATCCCGAGATGCGGGTGTCCTTCCCGATGAGCACCACGGGCTTGCCGCTGCTGGTCTCTTCCTGAGCGAGTACCTTGCCGGCCGCATAGCCGAGGCGCATCACGAAATCCGGTGTTATTGGCAGTACGCCCACACGTCCGCGCACGCCATCGGTGCCAAAATATTTGCGTGTCATTTGCTGTCCTTCTTCATTGATTCCACTGCCTGCCAGACCTTGATCGCATCGACCGTTGCCGCGACATCGTGAACGCGCACGATGCGGGCACCATGCTCGACCGCACTCAGTGCTGCGGCGATGCTTCCACCGAGGCGCTGTTCAACCGGTTTGCCGGTGATTGCGCCTATCATGGACTTTCTTGAGAGGCCTGCCAAGACGGGCATCTCCAGTTCCTGCGCCATCCTGCCGAGGTCCTTGAGCAGCGTCAGATTGTGTTGCAGGGTTTTACCGAATCCGAAACCGGGGTCGATGCACATGCGTTCATGCACTATCCCCGCCCCGCTCAATGCATGGATCCGTTCCCGCAAAAATTCGATGACCTCTCCGGTGACATCGGCATAATGCGGTTCCTTCTGCATGGTCTGCGGATCGCGCTGCATGTGCATGATACACAAGGCGCAATCGGAATCATTGACTACACGCAACGCCCCCTCGGCTCTGAATCCGTTGATGTCGTTGATCATGTCCGCGCCGGCGATGATCGCTTCACGCATGACTTCCGGCTTGTAGGTATCGACTGAAAGCGGCTTCCCGCAATCCCGGAGCGCATACACCAGCGGCATGACACGCCGCAGTTCTTCTTCGAGCGGCAATGGCTCGGCCCCGGGCCGGCTGGACTCGCCTCCGATATCGATGATGTCCACGCCATCGGCAATCATTTGCTCGGCGCGCGACAGCGCATGATCAAGCGTGTGAAACTGACCGCCGTCGGAGAAGGAGTCAGGCGTGACGTTGAGTATGCCCATGACCAGCGGAGCACTTCCCTCTCCGCCCGTTGGCAGGCGATAGCGACCGCACTGCAAAAACTGTTTATTCATATCTTCATGTCGGTTGCCGGAAATGAAAAAGGGTGAGGATTTCTCCTCACCCTTATACCACCTGAACAGGCTACTTAGTTCAGGCCGGCGCGGTTGCGTTAGGCGATACGCCGCCCGATGCACTGTCCGACGGCGAGCGCTTGACCGGTATGCCGGCCTTGGGCGGACGCGGCTCCAGGCCTTCCATGATGTCGTTGATCTGGTCGGCATCCAGCGTTTCCCAGTCAAGCAAGGATTTCGCCATGATCTCGACCTTTTCCCTGTTCTCTTCCAGCAGGCGGCGCGACAGCGCGTACTGCGCATCGAGAATCGAGCGGATTTCGGTATCGACCTTCTGCTGCGTGGCTTCAGACACCGTCTTGGAGCTCATGCGGCCGAAGTAGGCGTCCTGCTCGCTGTCTTCGTACACCATGGTGCCAAGCGTCTCGGACATGCCATAGCGGGTAACCATCGCACGAGCGAGCTTGGTGGCACGCTCGAAGTCGTTCGATGCGCCGGTCGACATCTGGTGCATGAAGATCTCTTCGGCGATGCGGCCGCCGAACAGGATGGCGATCTCTTCGAGCATCTTGTCTTTGTACATGTTGACGCGATCATGCTCCGGAAGCTGCCAGGTCAGGCCAAGCGCATAGCCGCGCGGCATGATGGTGACCTTGTGGACCGGGTCAGCCTTCGGCAGCAGCTTCGCCACAACGGCATGTCCCGATTCATGATAAGCCGTGTTGCGGCGTTCTTCCTCGCGCATGACAGCGGACTTGCGCTCGGGACCCATGACGATCTTGTCCTTGGCATCTTCGAAATCCTGCATCTCGACCAGACGCTTGCTACGCCGCGCCGCGAACAACGCGGCCTCGTTCACGAGATTGGAAAGGTCCGCACCGGAGAAGCCGGGAGTACCGCGGGCGAGGATGTCTGCCTTGACGTCGGGCGCGATCGGCACCTTGCGCATGTGGACGTACAGGATCTGTTCGCGGCCGCGGATGTCGGGCAGGCCGACCATCACCTGGCGGTCGAAGCGGCCGGGACGGAGCAGCGCCTTGTCCAGCACGTCAGCGCGGTTGGTTGCTGCGATCACAATGACGCCGGAATTTGCTTCGAAGCCATCCATCTCGACCAGCAGCTGGTTGAGTGTCTGTTCGCGCTCATCGTTGCCGCCGCCCATGCCTGCACCACGATGGCGGCCGACCGCGTCGATCTCGTCGATGAAGATGATGCACGGCGAATGCTTCTTCGCGTTTTCGAACATGTCGCGGACACGGGATGCGCCGACACCAACGAACATTTCGACGAAGTCGGAACCGGAAATGGTGAAAAACGGTACCTTGGCCTCACCGGCAATCGCACGGGCCAGCAAGGTTTTGCCCGTACCCGGAGGACCGACCATCAGCACGCCGCGCGGGATGCGTCCGCCCAGCTTCTGGAACTTGGTGGGGTCGCGCAGAAAATCGACCAGCTCCTGGACTTCTTCCTTGGCTTCGTCGCAACCCGCCACATCGGCAAAGGTCACGGTGTTGCTGGCTTCGTCCAGCATGCGCGCCTTCGAACGGCCGAACGAAAAGGCGCCGCCCTTGCCGCCGCCCTGCATCTGGCGCATGAAGAATACCCAGACGCCGATGAGCAAGAGCATCGGGAACCAGGAAATGAAAACTTGCGACAGGAATGACTGCTCTTCCGGCTGCTTCACGTCGAACTTGACGCCGTTATTGACCAGATCGCCAATCAGGCCCCGATCGAGATAGGTGACAGAGGTCTTGATGCGCTTGCCATCGTTCGTCGTCGCCACGATGGTGCGATCTTCGATAGTCGCTTCGCGGATCTGCTTCGCCCTTACCTCATCCAGAAAATCGGAATAAGGAATGGGTGTCGCGCCTCCGGCGAGGGTACGTCCGTCGAACTGCTTGAAGACGGTAAACAGCACCAGGGCGATCACCACCCATATGGCGGCTTTCGAAAACATGTTGTTCACTAGAACTCCTTAGACGCAACTGCGCCTATATTTACATAACTTGTAAAATTGATTCTACTCGCATTAACCAGTGCTTGCTAGGCCGCATGTGCGATTGGAAAGAGGGAAATCAAGGGTTGACAAGAAATTAACTTGTCATGAGGAAGGGTGTTTCAGAACTTTTCCAAGCAAAAATATTTCGGAGGATTTGTCCCTGCTGGCCTTGGGCTTCTTCTGGGTGACGGTCTTGAATTCCTGGCGGAATTTTTCAACGAGCTGCGAGTACCCAGTCCCATTGAAGCATTTGACGAGGAGCGCGCCTGAAGGTTTCATATGCGCACGTGCAAATTCGATGGCCAGATCGATCAGATCCTCGACGCGGGCGGCGTCGCTGATGGCTATCCCCGACAGGTTGGGCGCCATGTCGGACAGGACCAGGTCCACCTTGCGTCCGCCGACCACCGCTTCGAGCTGCTCCAGCACCGCCTGTTCGCGAAAATCGCCCTGGATGAAATTGACATTGGCGATGGGTTCCATGGGCAGCATGTCGAGTCCAATGATGGTGCCGTGAATGCCCCCGCCGTCCTGCCCTGCCAGCTTGTTGCGCACATACTGCGACCAGCTGCCCGGCGTGCATCCAAGGTCGACGATGATCTGCCCGGGACGGATCAGCTTCTCTTCCTCGTCGATTTCCTTGAGCTTGTAAGCGGCGCGCGCGCGGTAGCCTTCCTTTTGCGCCAGTTTGACGTAAGGGTCGTTGATATGGTCGTGCAACCAGTTTTTGTTGAATTTGTTCTTGGCCATTCGCGTAGAATACCGCTTTTAAGGAATCACTAACTATGTTGAAACTTACCCCTGCGGAGCGGAGCGCGCTTCGCTCCGAAGCGCATGCCCTCAATCCGGTCGTCATTATCGGCGAATCGGGACTGACGCCTTCGGTTCTCAAGGAAATCGATACCAGCCTGAATGCCCATGGGCTGATCAAGGTTCGGGTCTTCGGCGACGATCGCGAAGCCCGTATCGGGATGTACGAAACTATCTGCAAGGAACTCGATGCGGCGCCGATCCAGCATATCGGCAAGCTGCTGGTGCTCTACCGCCCAAAGAAGGAAGCTGCCAAGGAGCGCAGCGACAAACGCGGCAAGGGCCTGCGCGAGGTTACCATTGTCAAGCCAAGTCCAAGCGGAACCAAGCGTCCTACGGTCAGCAAGGTTGTCCTGAAGGGAAATGAGCGCGTGACCGCAGGCGGCAACGTCAAACGGGCCAAGCCGCGCCAGACCAGTTCCAAGAAACTCGCGCTCGGCCGCCGCTGATTTTCGCCGCTGAACTCCGCCTACGGCCATTCCGTTATTCGACGGTCAGGTGCACATTACCATGGATCACGAGCGCGAGGCGCGCCAACCGCGCTCCGAAAGGTTCGTAGCAAGATAAAATCCGCCCAACACCTGACACTAGACTGCCGGACCACCTCGAACCCTGCTGCGCATCGCAGGCGGCATCACTCCCGATTCCGACACGCCACCGGTTTCAACCCTGCCAAGGGCGAATGGCGGTCCGGCACGCGGATCGCCACCGCATTCAGCCCTTGCTTCAAACGTAACGCACTTCCAGCACTTCATACTCTCGAATGCCCGAGGGTGCATTCACTTCGACGACGTCGCCCGCATACTTGCCGATAAGCGCACGCGCGATCGGCGAAGTGATCGATACCTTGAGCTCCTTGAGGTCGGCCTCGTCCTCGCCGACGATTTGGTAAGTCACTTTCTGACCGGATTCGAGATCCTCGAGATCCACCGTGGATGCGAAGACGATGCGCCCTTCGGCATCGAGTGTCTTGGGATCGATGATCTGGGCTGCGCTTAACTTGCCTTCGAGTTCGGCAATGCGACCTTCGATGAAGCTTTGGCGTTCTTTTGCGGCATCATACTCGGCGTTTTCCGACAAATCCCCCTGGGCCCGCGCCTCGGAAATGGCATTAATGACGGCAGGACGGTCTTTGGTTTTCAAGCGGTGCAACTCTTCTTTCAGAAGCTCGGCGCCGTGCTTGGTAATAGGAACTGTGCTCATAATTTTCTTTTGAAGAAATGAAAACCACAGAGGTCACAAATGGCACCGGATACTCCCGGCACCGTCTGTGACCTCTGTGGCTAAGGTGAAACTTGTCAGCTTAGTGTAAAGACTTATGCAGGCCTTGTAAATCGTAGACGTGCAGTTCATCGAGATGACGCAAGCCTTCCACCGCCGCTTCCGCACCGGCAATCGTCGTGTACGTGGTTGCCCGCGCCAGCAGCGCCGACGTGCGGATGGCACGCGAATCGGCAATGGCGGTACGCTTTTCCTCGACCGTGTTGATGACCAGGACGATCTCGTTGTTCTTGATCATATCGACCACGTGCGGACGGCCTTCCACCACCTTGTTGACCGCGGCCACCGGAATGCCGGCGGAACTGATGGCGGCTGCAGTACCCTTGGTGGCCACCAGCGAGAAGCCGAGTTCCACCAGATCCCTGGCAACCTGGACCGCGCGAGGCTTGTCGCTGTTCTTCACGCTCAGGAAAACCTTGCCCGATGTCGGCAGCTTGACGCCGGCTCCGAGCTGGGATTTCACGAACGCTTCGCCGAAGGTCTTGCCGACGCCCATGACTTCGCCGGTCGACTTCATTTCCGGACCAAGGATGGTGTCCACACCCGGGAATTTGTTGAACGGGAAAACGGCTTCCTTGACGCAGTAATACGGCGGCACGACTTCATGCTTGACGCCCTGGCTGTCGAGCGACTGGCCGACCATGCAGCGGGCGGCAATCTTCGCCAGCTGCAGGCCGGTCGCCTTCGACACGTAGGGCACGGTGCGCGATGCGCGCGGATTCACTTCCAGCACGTAGACGATGTCCTTCATTGCACCATCGACTTCCTGCTGCTGGATCGCGAACTGCACGTTCATCAGGCCGACGACGTTGAGGCCCTTAGCCATCAGCGAAGTCTGACGCTTGAGCTCCTCGATCGTTTCCTTCGACAGCGAATACGGCGGCAGGGAGCAGGCGGAGTCGCCGGAGTGCACGCCGGCTTGCTCGATGTGCTCCATCACGCCGCCGATGAAGGTGCGCTGGCCGTCTGACAGGCAATCCACGTCGACTTCGATGGCGTCGTTGAGGAAGCGGTCGAGCAGCACCGGCGAATCGTTCGATACCTTGACCGCCTCGCGCATGTAGCGCTCGAGATCGCGCTGCTCGTGCACGATTTCCATCGCGCGGCCGCCGAGCACGTAGGACGGACGAACCACCAGCGGGTAGCCGATTTCCTGCGCCAGGCGCAGTGCGTCCTCTTCGGTGCGCGCGGTGCGGTTGGGCGGCTGGCGCAGGTCGAGTTCCTGCAGCAACTTCTGGAAACGCTCGCGGTCTTCTGCGGCGTCGATCATGTCGGGCGAAGTGCCGACGATGGGCACGCCGTTGGCTTCCAGGTCCAGCGCCAGCTTGAGCGGAGTCTGTCCACCGTACTGCACGATCACGCCGTACGGTTTTTCCTTATCGACGATTTCCAGCACGTCTTCCAGCGTCAGCGGCTCGAAATAGAGTCGGTCGGACGTGTCGTAGTCGGTCGAGACGGTTTCCGGATTACAGTTGACCATGATGGTCTCATAGCCATCCTCGCGCATGGCGAGCGCAGCATGCACGCAGCAGTAGTCGAACTCGATGCCCTGGCCGATGCGGTTGGGACCGCCGCCCAGCACCATGATCTTCTTCTTGTCGGTCGGCTGCGATTCGCACTCTTCGTCATAGGTCGAATACATGTACGCGGTCCGCGTCGCGAACTCCGCGGCGCAGGTATCGACGCGCTTGTAGACCGGACGCACGTTGAGTTCGCGGCGACGCTCGCGGACTGCCTTGTCGGTGGTCTTCAGCAGCTTGGCGAGACGGCGGTCGGCGAAGCCCTTCTGCTTGAGCTTGAACAGGGTGGCCTTGTCGAGCGATTCCAGCGACTGCTTTTCCAGCCACAATTCGATGTCGACGATTTCCTTGATCTGGACCAGGAACCACGGATCGATATGCGTGAGCTGGTGCACTTCCTCCAGCGAGAAGCCTTGGGCGAACGCATCGCCGACATACCAGATGCGCTCCGGGCCCGGCTCGCCGAGTTCTTCCTCGATGGTTTCGCGGTCGGTGGTCTTTTCATTCATGCCGTCGACGCCGACTTCCAGACCGCGCAGCGCCTTCTGGAAGGATTCCTGGAAGGTACGGCCGATGGCCATCACTTCGCCGACGGATTTCATCTGGGTGGTCAGGTGGTCGTCCGCGGTCGGGAATTTCTCGAACGCAAAGCGCGGCACCTTGGTCACGACGTAATCGATGCTGGGCTCGAACGATGCCGGGGTCTGGCCGCCGGTGATTTCATTGCGCAACTCATCGAGGGTGAAGCCGACCGCCAGCTTGGCGGCGACTTTCGCAATCGGGAAGCCGGTTGCCTTCGAAGCCAGCGCCGAAGAACGCGACACGCGCGGATTCATTTCGATGACGATCATGCGGCCGTCCGCGGGATTGACCGCGAACTGCACATTGGAACCGCCGGTATCGACGCCGATCTCGCGCAGCACCGCCAGCGATGCATTGCGCATGATCTGGTATTCCTTGTCGGTCAGGGTCTGCGCCGGCGCGACGGTGATCGAGTCGCCGGTGTGCACGCCCATCGGGTCGAGGTTCTCGATCGAGCAGACGATGATGCAGTTGTCCTTCTTGTCGCGGACCACTTCCATTTCGTACTCTTTCCAGCCGATCAGCGATTCCTCGATCAGCAGTTCCGAAGTGGGAGACGCTTCCAGTCCGCGCTTGCAGATGGTTTCGAATTCTTCCGGGTTGTAGGCAATGCCGCCGCCGGTGCCGCCCATCGTGAACGAAGGACGGATGATGACCGGGAAGCCAAGTTCCTTCTGCACCGCCCAAGATTCTTCCAGGGTATGCGACACGCCCGAGCGCGCGGAGCCGAGGCCGATCTTGGTCATCGCCTCTTTGAACTTGGAACGGTCTTCGGCCTTGTCGATGGCTTCCGGCGTGGCGCCGATCAGTTCGCAGCCGTACTTGGTGAGCACGCCGTGGCGATGCAGGTCCAGCGCGCAGTTCAGCGCGGTCTGTCCGCCCATGGTGGGAAGGATGGCGTCCGGACGTTCCTTGTCGATAATGCGCTCGACCGCCTGCCAGGTGATCGGCTCGATGTAGGTGACATCGGCCATTTCCGGGTCTGTCATGATCGTCGCGGGATTGCTGTTGACCAGGACCACGCGGTAGCCTTCTTCGCGCAGCGCCTTGCAGGCCTGCGCACCGGAATAGTCGAATTCGCACGCCTGGCCGATGATGATCGGGCCGGCGCCAATGATCAGGATGCTTTTAATATCTGTGCGCTTAGGCATTTTTGTGTTTCTCCATCATCGCCACGAAGCGATCAAACAAGGGGGCGACGTCGGTGGGTCCGGGCGATGCTTCCGGGTGGCCCTGGAAGCAGAACGCCGGCTTGTCGGTACGGGCAAAGCCCTGAAGCGATCCGTCGAACAGCGACACATGCGTGACGCGGCAATTGGACGGCAGGGTTTCCTGGTCCACGGCGAAACCATGGTTCTGCGACGTGATCATCACCTGCTTCGTATCGAGGTCTTGCACCGGGTGGTTCGCGCCATGGTGGCCGAACTTCATCTTGAGCGTTTTCGCGCCGGAGGCAAGCGCCATGATCTGGTGGCCGAGGCAGATGCCGAAGGTCGGGATGCCGCGGTCGATCAGCTCGCGGGTGGCCGCGATCGCATAGTCGCAAGGCTCGGGATCGCCCGGTCCGTTGGCAAGGAAGATGCCGTCGGGATTCAGGGCAAGCGCCTCTTTTGCAGTCGACTGCGCCGGCAGCACCGTGATCTTGCAGCCGCGCTCGGCCAGCATGCGCAGGATGTTGCGCTTGACGCCATAATCGAAGGCAACCACGTGGTACTTGGGATCGGACTGCTTGCCGACACCCTGGCCAAGCTTCCACTCGGTCTCGGTCCAGACGTAGGATTCCTTGGTCGACACCACTTTCGCGAGGTCCATGCCGGCTAGTCCGGGAAAGGACTTCGCCAGGGCAAGCGCCTTCTCGACATCGGCCTCACCGGCGAGAATCGCGCCGTTCTGCGCGCCCTTCTCTCTCAGGATGCGCGTCAGCTTGCGGGTATCGATTCCGGCGATGCCGACCACGTTTTCCGACTTCAGGTAATCCGAGAGGCTCTGCTTCGAACGGAAGTTCGAGGTCATCAGCGGCAGATCCTTGATGATCAGGCCGGCGGCGTGGATGCGGTCGGCCTCGGTGTCTTCATCATTGACGCCGACGTTGCCGATATGCGGATAGGTCAGTGTGACGATCTGGCGGCTGTAGCTGGGATCGGTCAGGATTTCCTGGTAACCGGTCATTGCCGTGTTGAACACGACTTCACCGATCGTATGACCGGGGGCACCAATGGAAAAACCCTGGAAAATCGACCCGTCTGCGAGCGCAAGGATGGCCGGAACTGATTGGCCAGAAAAAAATGGCAGCAAGGGTAACTCCTGAGATGGTTACCGCCGCTGCGCCGCGCCAGAACGACCGTCAACCAAACGGCTTGCGCTGGATGTTGCGGGTCTTTTTGGGACGAAATGGAAGGGGTATGCGCTACGGCGGACTGGATTAGTTAAACCCCGAGATTATAGCCGAGAACCACCCTCACTGCAAACCCGGAGGAGAGCGAAAACGCCAGACAAATGCCGGCATTCCCTTCTCCGCCGGGCGGATTCATTGCCATTGCGGCAATGAAGAAAAGGCATCAATCAGAGGCCGAGCGCGGCGATGCCGGCCTTGGCGATCTGCACGTCTTCCGAAGACTTGACGCCCGATACGCCGACCGCGCCGACGCACTGCCCTTCCACCATGATGGGAACGCCACCCTCGAGCATGCCCTCGATGACCGGTGCGGTAATGAAGGAATACCGGCCGTTGTTGATCATGTCTTCATAGACCTTGGTTTCGCGGCGGCCAAGAGCGGCTGTCTTGGCCTTGGCGGGCGCGATGCTGGCCGAGACGGGCGCGGCATTGTCGAGGCGCTGCAGCCAGAGAAGGTGGCCGCCGTCATCCACGACGGAAATCGAAACTGCCCAGTTGTTTGCCTTTGCTTCCGCTTCCGCGGCGGCGGCAATTTTTTTAACGTCGTCGAGTGTGAGAATAGGTTTTGATTGCATTCCTGCTCCTTCTGAAGAAGCGAGGATTGTACGACAGGCATCCCCGCCGCGCACAGCACACCGCAGCAAAGTCCGATGGTCCGGTGCCAGATGGGCTCAGGGATGGCTGCGTTTCATGACCAGCTCCGCGAGCGATCGCAGTTCGGCGGGAAGCTTGCCGAGATGCGGCATGACCTGTTCGCGCCGGCCTTCCCTTATCCAGCGCAGCAAGGTTTCGACATCCGGAGCGCCGCTATCGGAAGGTTCGGCCGCCGGTAATGCGAGTGCGGCGCCGGCGGCGGCGAGTTCTTCCTCTTCGCCGACCGCTCCGACAAAGCCCTGCGCGATGCCCAGCCCGGCGCGCCTTCGCGCGATGTCCTGCATTTGTGCCAGGCTGATTTCAACCTGCGCCAAGCCTTGGTCCGATAGCGAGGCAACCCCGCAGCAGGCGATGATCATGCCAGTCCCGCCGCTGGCCAAGTCGGCATCGGCGATGGCGTGACAGACACGGCGGGCAAACACGAGCGCAGCATCGAAATTGATGCTTCCGGTGGCCAGCATGAACTCTGCCTCGCCGGTTCTGGCAACGTGATCGGTTTGACGCACTGTCCGGCGCAGCAGCCGCCCGACCGCATCCATCGTCGCCATCGGCGGGATGCCGTGCTTGTCCGCATCGTCGGCATCATCCGCATGCCGGAGCGCGATCCTGACATTGAGAAGCACGAAGTTGCGCTTGCCCTGAATGGCATTCCTGAGCAGGATCGTCGCATCGATTTCGAAGCGCTCCCTGGGCGGCAGCCCCGAGTCGGTTTCATCACACTTGTCCTGCGCCAGAGCTTCAAGCCCGCGCCGGAACTCCTGCCGCGTGGCGACCAGCCTGGATAGAACATCGAGGCGCGAGACCAGGTGCGCAGTATCCATGCCCTTGGTAATCAGGTCATTGGCGCCTGCGGCAAGGGCGCGCTCGCGCTCGGCCTGTTCGTCGCTGCCGGAAATGACGACCACCGGCATATCCCGCAGACCGGTGATGCTCGATTGCCGTATCCGCTGCAACAAGCCATAGCCATCCAGGCGGGGCATGGTGAGGTCGGTGATGAGCACTTTGATATTCCTGTCGGCCAACAGCATTTCCCAGGCTTCTTCACCGTTGCATGCCTCCCTGAAATCGAACATGCCCTCGATGTGCTTGATCAGCGTGAAACGCACAATGCGGGAATCATCGGCGATCAGAACCCGAGGCTTCACCGCGATATCGATCTCGTTTGAAGCCATGATTTGTAGTCAGAAAGATGGGAACTGTGAAAGCATACCCTTGGGAAACTTTTTTTGACAGGCGCATCCGTATCCCTTACATTGGCGACGTTGCCAAGATTAAACATTTACAGTATGACAAGGATGCGTTCAATTCATGGAAAGACAAAGCGAGGAATCTCCTTGCTGGCGCTCGCCATGGTCCTTGCTTGTCCCGTATCTGCAAGTGACGCACCGCCGGCCGAGCCGACCGGCCCTTTGGCGAAATTGCAAGGTCTTACTTCTCGCGCTTCCGAGCTCGCGCTGCAGGCAATGAGCATGATCGGCATTCGTTATAAATATGGCGGCAACGCGCCAGAAAGCGGACTCGATTGCAGCGGCCTTGTGCGCTATGTGTTCAAGCAGGTCATGGGTGCGGAGCTTCCGCGCACGTCGGAAGAGATCAGCCGCGTCGGCCAGAATGTGGAACCGAACGAGCTGCAGCCGGGAGACCTGGTTTTCTACAATACGCTGCGGCGCGGTTTTTCCCACGTGGGGATCTATCTCGGTGACAATCGGTTCATTCATGCGCCGTCCGCAGGCGGACACGTCCGCATCGAACGCATGGATATCAGTTACTGGAAAAGCCGCTTCAACGGTGCCAGGCGCATCAACCAGCCCGCCGAATAAGCGTTTCTTTCATCCCCCCTCCCCTGGTACTGCTAAAGTGGCTGCTCGCGCTTTGCGGCAAGCTTCTTGCGAAGCTCTGGCAATACCTGGGCTGTCGCCTGTTCGCCGGCAAGAATCGCAACATTTCGCCCCGGGAAGTCATTTCCTTTCATGGTTCCCAACCGCGGCTGGATCACGATATCCGCGTCGCGCAATTCATAGTGGTTGATGCTTTGCCCCATGATGGCGAAGGTCTGCAGCACGACATCCACCGAGCTGGAAGCGGGCTGCGCGTCGGGCTGCGAAGAAATGTTGACTGCGATGACAAAGTCCGCGCCCATTTCACGCGCAAAACGTACCGGCACCGGTGACACCAGGCCGCCGTCGACATAGGAATGATCATTGATGCGGACTGGTTGGAACAGGCTCGGCACTGCCGACGAAGCGCGTACCGCCAGGCCGGTATTGCCCCTGCGGAAAAGTATTGGATTACCGCTGTTCAAGTCGGTCGCAACGGCGCCGAATGGAATCTTGAGCTTCTCGATCGGCACGTTGCTGACGCTGCGGTTGACATAGTTCTGCAAGGCTTCGCCCTTGAGCACGCCGCTTGCCTTTGCAAAGAGCGGCACCGACCAGTCGGAAATCGCGGCTTCGTCCATTTCCAGCGCCAGCTTGTGCAATGCAAAGCCGTTATTGCCGGCGGCATACAATGCACCGACCAGACTGCCGGCGCTTGTGCCTACGACGATGTCCGGCACGATTCCCTGGGCTTCAAGCGCCTTGATGACGCCGATATGGGCAAAACCGCGCGCCGCGCCACCCCCAAGTGCCAGGCCGATTTTCACGCTGCGTGGCGCTTTCGTTGCGGCGGGCTCCTGCACCTGAGTGAGAGGCGGTTTTACTGCGGGCGGATTCGTGGCGCACCCGGCGACCAGCAGGAATATCGGCAGAACGACGGATGCAGGACTTCTTGGCAGGAACATGACAGCGTATCGAATAACGGGGAAACCAGAGGAGCATGACAGGACTGCAACACAATGATGCGGAGTCGCTTCGCAAGCTCTTTGCGGCGAGCATGCATTGTATCGGACAGCGTCCTGCCAGCAGGCGACTGTTTAATGAGAATGATTAGCATTAATTGGCAAAAACGCTATACTTGCACGACAATAAATTCAAACCCGCAAAAGGAGCGTCATGAAAAATCGAGTTGCCAGAAAATCTCTGGGCTTTGCCCTCGCCTCACTGGTAGTCGCTGCATCGGCATCGCCGGCCATCGCCCAGGAAAACGTGCTGAACCTTTATTCCTCGCGTCATTACCAGACCGATGAGCAGCTGTATTCCAACTTCACCAAGCAGACCGGCATCAAGATCAACCGTATCGAGTCCGAAGACAATCCCTTGCTGGAGAGATTGCGGAATGAAGGCAAGAACAGTCCTGCCGACGTAATTCTCATGGTCGACGCGGCCCGCCTGTGGCGCGCCCAGATCGATGGCTTGTTCCAGCCGGTCAAATCCAAGGTGCTGGATGCGCGTATTCCCGCCAACCTGCGCGGCAAGGATGACGGCAAAGGTGCGGAATGGTACGGTTTTTCGACGCGCGGCCGGGTCATTGTCTATAACAAGGCCAACGTGAATCCTGAAGATGTATCGACTTACGAATCGCTGGCCGATCCGAAGAACAAAGGCAAGGTTTGCACCCGTTCCGGCTCGCATCCCTACATGCTGTCGATGATCGGTTCGATGATCGAGCGCAACGGCGAAGCCGAGACCGAAAAGTGGGCCCGAGGCGTGGTTGGCAATTTCGCCCGTCCTCCACGCGGCGGCGACACCGACCAGATCAAGGGCGTGGCCAGCGGCGAATGCGGCGTTGCGGTGACGAACACCTATTATTACGTGCGCCTGCTGCGCTCCAACAAGCCGGAAGACAAGGAATTGATCAGCAAGGTCGGCTTCGTCTGGCCCAATCAGAAAACTTCGGGTGCCCATCTGAACATTTCGGGCGGCGGCGTCGCCAAGAATGCTCCGCATCGCGACGCAGCTGTCAAATTCCTCGAATACCTGGCCAGCGACGAAGCCCAGTCCTATTTCGCAAACGGAAACAACGAGTGGCCGGTGGTCAAGTCCGCCGTGGCAGCCAATCCGGCGCTGGAATCGCTGGGGAAATTCAAGGCTGAGAATGTTTCGATTGCCACCATCGGCAAGAACCAGATCGCGGCGCAGAAGATCCTCGACCGCGTCGGCTACAAATAAGAAATAAAGGCCAGGGCGGCAGGCGGGGAAGCGCCGCGCTTCACACTGGCCGCGGCATTAGAGCGGATTGCGGCAGGGTGTAAGGTCGCCTCGGCCTGCCTTGGGCGCATGGCAGCGTTGTTCGTTCTTGCGTGGCCCGTTGTGTGGCCCGCCACACAACGCTCCTCTCGCCTTGCCCTGCATCCAAAGACAAACCGATTCTTCCCTACACCCATCCGCAATCCGCTCTAATGCAAATCGGCGCCCCATTCGCATGGGGCGCCGATTTGTCTTTCCGCGATCCTGTCTTCTCTGCTCCGCTCTTTCCTGCTCCCGCAGGGCCTGCCAGGCCTGACCGCCTGGTCCGGCGGTCAGACCCGAACCGATGTTTCCGCAAACGATTCCGCAATCATCCGGCGCGGGAAACGCACGGTAAACGTGCTGCCCTTCTCGGGCTCGGAGTCGATCGTGAGAATGGCATCGTGGCGCAGCAGCACATGCTTGACAATCGCCAGTCCGAGGCCGGTTCCCTGCGTCTCGCGGGAACGGCTCTTGTCAACCCGGTAGAAGCGTTCTGTGAGGCGCGAGATATGCTCCGGCCGGATGCCGATGCCATTATCGCGCACCGCGAACTGCGGCCCATCAACGCCCATGGTCCAGGAAATATGGATCGCGCCGTTCTCGGGCGTGTACCGGATTGCATTCGAGACGAGATTGCCGAAGGCGCTTCGCAGCTCTTCCGTATTGCCCTTGATGTCAGGCCCGTCGATTTCAAGCGTGATCTGGTGGCGGCCGTTCGACAGTGCGTTGGCATCCTGCTGGATCTGCTCGACCAGCAGGTCCATGTCCACCCGCTCGGGCCGCAGCGGGTAGTCGACGGATTCGAGCCGGGTCAGGGTCAGCATGTCCTCGACCAGGTTCTGCATGCGATGCCCCTGCTCGCTCATGAGCTTGAGATGGCTCATCCTGGTTTTCAGATCCAGGTTGGGCTGGCTGCAGGCGATTTCCAGGAAGCCGTTGATGACAGTCAGCGGCGTGCGCAATTCATGGGAAGCATTGGCAACGAAATCGCGGCGCATGGTTTCGATCCGGTCCGACTCCGTCGCATCATGCGTCACCAGGATCTGTCGCCGGTTTTCGAACGGAATGATCTGGACGATCAGCTTGCGGTCGCGTACTGCGAGCGTCAGCGGCTGCTCATAACGCCCGAGAATGATGTAATCGATGAATTCCGGACTGCGGATAAGATTGGTGACGCGCATGCCCTTGTCGCGGTTCAGGTGCAGGCCGAGATGCTTTTCGGCGGCCGGGTTGCACCATTCGAGAAACAGCACATCATCCATGATCACGACACCGTCCGGCAACAGGCTCATTGCCTGCCGGAAGCGGGCCAGCCATTCCGCCAGTTCCGCCTGGTTGCGCTCGTCGCCGCGGCGCAGCTTGTACAGCCGCGAGAAGATATCGGTCCAGGCGCCCCAGCCGTCGGGCAGTCTCGCGCTGCTTGGATGATCAAGCCAGTTGGCAAGCTGATACAGATAGTTCAGCTGCACGATAAGCAGTATGCACAAGGCCAGCAGCGCGGCGGCCAGTCCCATTACCGGGCCAAAGAAATACCAGATCACGCCGCCGCCGGCCAGCACGATCACCAGCCGCAGTACGGCGGGTATCCAGAAAGTCATCCGAGGATTCATGTCTGCCCGGATTATTTCTCGGACAGCATGTAGCCAACGCTGCGCACGGTCTTGATCAGCGACTCGGCTTCCTTGAGCGCCTTGCGCAGCCGCAACACATGCACGTCGACGGTACGTTCTTCGATGGCTACGTGGTCGCCCCACACCTTGTCGAGCAGCTGGCTGCGCGAAAACACCCTTTCCGGGTGGGCCATGAAGAACTTGAGAAGCTTGTATTCGGCATGGCCGATATCGATCTTCTGTTCATTCAACATGACCGAGCAGCTGATCGGATCGAGCATCACCGGCCCCGCACTCATCGGCGATTGGGCATGCTCGGGGCTCTTGCGGCGCAGCAGCGCCTTGATCCGCGAGGTCAGTTCGCGCGGCGAGAACGGCTTGGTGATGTAATCGTCCGCCCCGTTGTCGAGTCCCGCGATCTTGTCTTCCTCCATGCTTTTCGCGGTCAGCATGATGACCGGCAGCGCCTGCAGCTGGCGGTCGCCGCGAATGCGCGACAGCAGGCGCAGACCGGACTGGTCGGGTAGCATCCAGTCCAGCAGCACCAGGTGCGGCGTGCGAATCTGCATGAATTCCCACGCTTCGCTGACGGTATGCGCCGCGGTGCAGTTCCAGCCCGCTTCCTTGAGGGTGAACGACACCAGCTCGATGATAGGCGGTTCGTCTTCGACGATCAGAATTGTGGTCTTGTCAACGGCCATGGTTAAAGGGAGGTGTCGGGCTTGGTATAAGCGTAATCGGTATGCCGGATATCCTTGCCTTCAACGACATAGATGACATATTCGGCAATGTTCTTCGCATGATCGCCGATCCGCTCGATGGCCTTGGCAACCCACAAGGTGTCAAGCGCCGCCGAGATGGTGCGCGGATCTTCCATCATGAACGTGACCATGGTACGGGTAATGGCTCGGAATTCATGATCGATGACTTCGTCGTGGGAAATGATGCGGGCCGCCTGCTTGTCATCCAGGCGGGCAAACGCATCGAGCGCGTCATGCAACGATTCCGAGGCACTGGCGGCCAGCACCCGGATGGACTCGTAGTGATTCAGTACGCCGACGGTGCCGCGCTCATGCAGGTTTTTCGCCGTGCGCGCGATCTTGGTGGCTTCATCGCCGACCCGCTCCAGGTCGGTGATCACCTTCAGCGTCGCCATCACCGTGCGCAGGTCGTTGGCCGCCGGCTGGCGCTTGACGATGAGATGGCTGCAGGTATCGTCGAGCGACACTTCCAGCTTGTTGACGTTTTCGTCACCCTTGATGACTTGTTCCGCTTGCGCGATATTGCCAGTGCGGAAGCAATTGATCGCATCGTTGAACTGGCTTTCCACCATGCCGCCCATCAGCAGCACTTTCGAGCGGATTGCTTCCAGATCCATGTCGTATTGCTTGGAAGAGTGATCGCCTGGCATCAGGTTCTCCTTAGTGATTCGTGGTTAGCTTACACTGCCTCAGCCGAAACGACCGGTGATGTAATCCTGCGTTTCCTTCTTCGCCGGATTCATGAAGATCTGGTCGGTTTCGCCGAATTCGACCAGTTCGCCAAGATACATGTAGGCAGTGTAATCGGAGCAGCGTGCCGCCTGCTGCATGTTGTGAGTCACGATGGCGATCGTGTAATCCTGCTTCAGCTCATGGATCAGTTCCTCGATCTTCACCGTCGAGATCGGATCGAGCGCCGAGGTCGGCTCGTCGAGCAGCAGCACGTCCGGCTTGACCGCCACGCCGCGCGCGATGCACAGGCGCTGCTGCTGTCCGCCCGACAGGCTCAGTCCGCTCTTGTTGAGCTTGTCCTTGACCTCGCCCCACAGCGCGGCCTTCTTCAGCGCCCATTCGACCCGCTCGTCCATCTCGCCCTTGGACAGGTTTTCATACAAACGCACGCCGAAGGCAATGTTTTCATAGACCGACATCGGGAACGGCGTCGGCTTCTGGAACACCATGCCGACCTTGGCGCGCAGCATGTTGACGTCCTGGCCGGGGTCGAGGATGTTGCGACCGTTGTAAATGATCTTGCCTTCCGCGCGCTGGCCCGGATACAGGTCGTACATTCTGTTGAGCGTGCGCAGGAGCGTGGACTTGCCGCAACCCGACGGACCGATGAAGGCCGTCACCTTCTTCTCGTAGACGTTCAGGTTGACGTTTTTCAGACCCTGGAAGCTGCCGTAGTAGAAGTTCAGGCCAGAGATCGCAAGGGTGGCAGGCGCGAGCTGGTTGGGCTGGGCGAGCTGGGAAGTGGAAGTAGTCATCATGTCAATTGGGAATTTTCTGGCTGAACAAAGTACGCGACAGGATATTGAGGCCCAGCACGCTGAAGGTGATCAGCAGCGCACCGC
>NZ_JAWIIV010000016.1:0-135394 GCF_035916955.1 Noviherbaspirillum album
AGACGACGTCAGGATTCTTGGCCTTGATCGCTGTCAGGATGGCGTTGAAGTCGGTCGCCTTGTCGTTGGTGTACTGCTGCGCAACGACTTGCACGCCCTTGCCCTTGGCACCCTTGATGAATTCCTCGGCAACGCCCTGGCCGTAGGCGGTGCGGTCGTCCACGACCGCAACCTTCTTGGCGTTGAGCTTCTCTGCCGCATAACGGCCGAGCGTGCCGCCCAGCTGGCCGTCGTTGGCGACGACGCGGAAGGCCGACTTGAAGCCCTGCTGGGTGTACTTCGGATTGGTCGCCGACGGCGAGATCTGCGGGATGCCCGCATCGTGATAGATCTTCGACGCCGGGATGGTGGTGCCGGAGTTCAGGTGGCCGATGACGCCGTTGACCTTGGCGTCGACCAGCTTCTGCGCTGCCGCGGTGCCCTGCTTCGGATCGGCGCCGTCATCTTCGGCCAGCAGTTCGAACTTGACCTTCTTGCCGCCGATGGTCACGCCCTTGGCGTTGAGTTCGTCAACCGCCATGCGGGCGCCGTATTCATTGTCTTTCCCCAGGTGTGCGATGGCGCCGGAGATCGGGCCGACGTGGCCGATCCTCACGACCTGTTCCTGTGCCGAAGCTGCGCCCGCGAAAGCAAAGGCGATTGCACCGGCCAACGGAATCATTTTTGTAGTGAACTGCATAAAATATCCTCCTAAGGATTGATAAAACACAGGGTAACTGCAACACTCACCTCTGGCTTGCCGCATGGCGACCGTGTGATGCAAGGCCTCCGGCGTGTCTCCAGTGCCGGTTGCTAGCCATGTTCCCCGTCGTCTGACAGCAGCCTATTTCCATTCAGAAAACTGAACAGGCAGACGGTACAACAGAAAAAAGGGTTCGCAAAGAGTTTTTCTGCGGTTTTTTGCAAAATTCAACGATTTTTATATGCCTAAACTTCATGCACTTGACAGGGTGGACCGCAAGCTTTTGAACCTTCTGCAAAAGGATAATCAGACGCCGACACGGACCCTGGCGGAGAAGGTGCACATCTCCCAGCCGACTTGCCTGCGCCGCATCCGCGAATTGAGGGAGGCAGGCGTGATCAGCGCCGATGTCGCGCTGGTCGATCCATTTGCGCTCGGCTACGGCATGCTGGCCTTCCTGGAAGTGTCGCTTAACAACCAGTCGGACGAGCACATGCAGGAATTCGAAGCCCGCATGGGAAAGGAGGCCGAGGTGATGCAGTGCTACTTCGTCTCGGGCGACTATGACTACTTCCTGGTGGTCCACGTGATCGATATGGACGCGTACTACCAGTTCGTGCGGCGTGTGATTTCCGGCTCGGGGAACGTCAGGCATTTCCAGTCGCGCTTTCCCATGAAACGGGCCAAGTTCGCGACGCGGATCGCGTTCGATGAAAAGCAGGCAGAGGTGCAGGTGAGGGTGCCGAAATAAGCGCCTGCCGCAGAAGTGGCAATAGCGGAATCGGGCGATTCAACTATGTGATGCAGCGAAAGAATGATGAAGCGGCTGGAGCCGCTTCATCGCAGGCATTCGTCAGGCTCGGCTCTTGAGGCCCTGGCCTCAGGCGCGCGCAGGATGCGCGGAGGGGAGGCGGCTCGCGGGAGATGGCGGCATGCCGGTGAACGCGAAATCGACATCGGGCTGGCGGCCGGAAACGATGTCCGCGATCGCGCGACCCGATCCGCATCCCATGGTCCATCCCAGCGTGCCGTGGCCGGTGTTGAGAAAGAGGTTGCCGATCTTCGATTTGCCGATGTAGGGAATATTGGACGGCGTCAGCGGACGCAGGCCGGTCCAGTACACCGGATTCTCATAGTCGCATGCGCCCGGGAACAGTTCGCGCGTGCGGCGGGTGATCGCTTCGCAGCGGGCGGTATTGAGTTCTCTCGTATAGCCGTTCAGTTCGCAGGTTCCCGCAACGCGCAGGCGGTCGCCGAACCTGGATACGACCAGCTTGTAGCCGTCGTCGGTCAGGGAGACGGTCGGCGCCGCATCGGGGTCGGTCACTTGGTAGGTTGCGGAATAGCCCTTGCCCGGATAGATCATCAGGTCGACGCCGAGCGGCTTGAGCAGGGGCACCGAGAAGCTGCCCATTGCCATCACGAAGGCATCGGCGCGCAAGACCTGGTGGCGGCCGTCAGGGGTGATCACCTCGACTCCGGTAACCTTGGCCGATGCGCCCGTTCCTTCGGTCAGCAGGCGGGTGATCGTGGTGCTGTAGCGGAAGTTGACGCCGGCCTGCTCGGCGCGTTGGGCAAGCCCAGTCGTGAACTTGTACACGTCGCCCGATTCATCGGTGGCAGTGAAATCGCCCCCGACGATCTTGTCGCGGATGCTGGCCAGTGCCGGCTCGATGCGGACGACTTCGTCGGCGCCGATGGAATCGCGGGGGCAGCCGAGATCCCGCATCAGCTTGGCGGCAGGCAGCGAATCCTCGAATTCCTTCCTGTCCGTATAGAAGTGCAGAATGCCCTTGGTCAGGTGGTCATAGTCCAGGCCGGTGTCGGCACGCACAGCCTGCAGAGTCTGGCGGCTGTATTCGGATATGGCGACGATCTGGCGGATGTTGCGCGCAGTGCGGGCGGGCGTGCATTCACGCAGAAAGTGCAGCCCCCAGTTCCATTGCAGCCACTCCGGCCTGAATCGGTAGAGAAGCGGCGCATCTTCCTTGCCGAGCCACTTCAATATCTTGAGCGGCGCCGACGGATTGGCCCAGGGTTCGGCATGCGATACCGAAATCTGGCCACCGTTCGCGAAACTGGTTTCCTGGGCGGCGCCCGGCTGGCGTTCGATGACAGTCACTTCATGGCCGGCCTTGTTGAGAAACCAGGCGGAAGCAGTGCCGATGATGCCGGAACCAAGTACGATAACTTTCATGACGCGGATTCTCCGTTTGACAATGACCACATTGTAAAAAGTTATCGTCTTCTTGAGTAATCAAGAGGGCTAGATAAATTTTTGGTTTTGGACGGAAAACCGGGCTTGACGTTCGAAAATCGAAGAAAGAAGGCTTCTGCCTTTATTTTTTCGAAACCTGCAGACTGGCAATTTCCTGTGTGACGGCGCGCGTCACCGCATCCTTGATCGAATGCTGTAAGCCTTCCCTGATTTCGTTGGCGAGCCGCGCGACCGCGACCTGCAATACGTCTGCAAGACTGTCGCGTACACGCTGTTCGAGGACGGCATCGATCCGGTCAAGAACCTGCCCGAGCACGCGTTCCCGCACTTGGAGTTCCAGCTTTTCCCATTCGGCCTCGTCCCAGGTTTCCGGCGCGCGGCGCGCGGGGACGGGTAGATCCGCGTCCAGGAGAGCCGGCGGGACGGCAGGCTCGCCTGAAGCTTCGGTATCAATCTCGGTAGCGGCCTCGGCCCCGGCGTTCGTATCGGCCGGTGCCGGGATGATTTCCGTCAGGACCGGTATGCCGGCATCGAGTGTATTGTTGCTCATGCCTGCTCCGCAACGAAGTGGGTAAGGGGATAGCCGCGCTGCTGGTAGAAGCGGTAGCGCTCGCGCCCGGCGGTTTTGTCAGCGTCGTCGCCCGAGACGATTTCGAACATGCGTTCGAAACGGGCGAAATGCGCGGGCGTGCCGGACGAGAGGTTGATCAGGACATGATGGTGCGGCAGTTCCGCATCGTCGCTGTCGGTGAGGATGATCGGCGTGGTGGCGGCCAGCGGATCGCCAGCCGTTACATGCGGAAGGAAATCGAGTTCGGAGAAGGTCCACAAGGCCTGGTCGAGCAGGGCCAAGGTGTCGCCGTCATCCACCCGCAGCACGATGCGGCACTGCGCGGCGCGCGCCTTCCGGGCGAGCCGGCATGCATAAAGCAGCTTGTCCGGCACGTTGCTGTGAAAATCAATGCGCGTCATGGCGTTGACAAGTCAGAAACGGAAGCCAGGCGGCGCATTGCCGATCGCCGGCGGCAGTTCGGTCGCCGACGACTGGGTTGCCGACGATTGGGCCGCCGGCTGTTCTGCGGCACGGGTTTTTGCGGCGCTCACGGCCTGCGGCACCGGAGCGGCGGCCACGGGCGAGGGATTGCGGTAGCTCCGGGGCAGCCTGCTGGTTTCCGGGTAGCCCGCCGCGCTCAGCGCGCCATTCCATGCGCCGGCTTCGAAGCCTGTTTCCTTGTTGCGTCCGACGGTCAGCATGGGGAGATTGCCATCGCCTCCGGCCTGCTTGAAATGGGCGATGTCTTCATTGCTGCTGACGGTTTTTTCCTGGAACGGGATGCCCCGTTCCGACAGCAGCTTGCGTCCATCGTCGCAGGCCGGGCAGTTGGCCGTGGTGTACAGCGTCACCGGATGGCTGCGCGCCGCTGCGGCCAGTTCGAACGGCAGATCTCCGAAAGCCGGTCCGCCGCCCGGAATCGCCCTGGTTTCCACCTTGGCGGCCGTCTTCGGGGGCGGAACGTCGCTGTAGCTGACCTTGCCGTCGGGACCCACCCATTTGTACAGTTGTGCATGTGCCGTCGCAGCGCACAGCAGCATGAGCACTGAACCGGATTGCAGCAAGCGTTTCATTTCACTCCCTTGATTCTTTTTTATGCCGTCATGCCGTTGTGTCTTAACAACGCATCGATGCTCGGCTCCCTACCGCGGAAGGCCTTGAAAGATTCCAGCGCAGGCCGCGAACCGCCCATCGCCAGGATTTCTTCCAGAAACTTGCGCCCGGTATCGGCGGAAAGCACGTTTCCGCCTATGGCGCCAGCTTCCTCGAACGCGCTGTAGGCATCCGCCGACAGGACTTCGGCCCACTTATAGCTATAGTAGCCTGCCGCGTAGCCGCCGGCAAAGATGTGGCTGAAGGAATTCTGGAAACGGTTGAACGATGGCGGAATCATGACGGCGAATTTGTTGCGTACATCATTCAGCACTTCCTGCGCGGTCCGGCTGCCGTAGGGATCGTGATCGAAGTGCAGATGCATGTCGAACAGCGCGAATTCCACCTGGCGAAGGGTCTGCAATCCCGACTGGAAGTTCTTGGCGGCGATCATCTTGTCGTACAGCGCGCGGGGCAGATGCTCGCCGGTTTCCACATGTTCGGTCATGTGCTGCAGCACATCCCACTCCCAGCAAAAGTTTTCCATGAACTGCGAGGGCAGTTCGACCGCATCCCATTCGACTCCGGAGATGCCTGATACGCCTAGCTCGTCGACCTCGGTCAGCATGTGGTGCAGTCCATGGCCGAACTCGTGGAACAGCGTAATGACTTCGTCATGCGTAAAGAGCGCCGGCCGCGGCTGGCCGTCGACGATGCCCGGCTCGGTGAAGTTGCAGACCAGGTAGGCAACCGGCGTCTGCACCGTGGAGCTCACCAGGCGGCGGCCCCGCGCATCGTTCATCCATGCCCCGCCGCGCTTGCCCGAGCGCGCGTACAGGTCGATGTAGAACTGGCCGAGCAACTGGCCATTCCGCTCGATGCGGAAGAATTTCACATCCTTGTGCCAGGCAGCTGCGGTATCGGGTTTGACTTCCACCGAGAACAGGTTCTGTATGACGCGGAACAGGCCTTCGATCACCTTGGGTTCCTGAAAGTACTGCTTGACCTCCTGCTCGGAGAACGCATAGCGCTGCTCGCGCAGTTTTTCGGATGCATACGTAACATCCCAGGCCTGCAGTTCATCGATGCCCAATTCCTTCTTCGCGAAGGCGCGAAGTTCGGCCAGGTCGTTTTCCGCGAACGGGCGGGCGCGGCCGGCGAGGTCTTCCAGGAAGCCGATGACCTGCTGCGGCGTTTCGGCCATCTTGGGCACCAGCGAGACTTCGGCGAAATTGCTGAAACCCAGCAGTTTGGCTTCCTCGTCGCGCAATTTGAGGATTTCAGCGATGTTGTTCGTATTGTCCCATTCCGGCTTCGAGCCCAGCTCGGATGCCTTGGTCACGTTGGCGCGGTAGATCGTCTCGCGCAGCTCGCGCTTGTCGGCATATTGCAGGATGGGGAAATAGGACGGAAAGTGCAGCGTGAACTTGTAGCCCGGCTTGCCGTCCCGCTCCGCGGCAGCCCGCGCAGCTTGCCTGGCGTCGTCAGGCAGACCGGCGAGATCGGCTTCGTTGTTAACGAAAAGCGCATAGTCGTTGGTCGCGTCGAGCACGTTCTCGGAAAACTTTGTCGTCAGCGCGGCGCGTTTTTCCTGGATTTCCGCGTAGCGCGCCTTTTTGTCTTCCGGTAACTCGGCACCGCCGAGGCGGAAATCGCGCAGGGCATTCTCGATGATTTGCTTGCGCGCGGCCGAGAGGCCGGCGTAGTCGCTGCTTTCCTTGATCGCCTTGTACTTCTGGAACAAGGCGAGATTCTGTCCGAGCCCGGTCCAGAACTCGGTGATCTTCGGCAGGTTTTCGTTATAGGCAGCGCGCAATTCCGGCGTGTCCATCACCGAGTTGAGATGGCCGACGACGCCCCAGGCCCGTCCCAGCTGTTCCGTCACATTTTCCAGCGGCTCGACGAAGCCTTCCCAGGTCACCCTGTCCATGGGCGCTTCAAGCCGCGCCACCACGGCGCGACCTTCATCGAGCAACGCGGATATCGCAGGCGTGACGTGTTCGGGCTTGACGGCGTCGAAACGCGGCAGATCGGAAAAGTCGAGGAGGGGATTGGTTGCGCTATTCATAGTCATGGGGGTCAGGTTCTTTCAGCGGCCTCAATGGTGTTAACGAGCAGCATCGTAATCGTCATCGGGCCGACACCTCCCGGCACCGGCGTGATATAGCCAGCGACTTCCTTGGCGTTGGCGAAATCGACGTCGCCGCACAGCTTTCCTTCATCGTCGCGGTTCATGCCGACGTCGATGACGACTGCGCCAGGCTTGATCATGTCGGCCGTGACGATATTACGCTTGCCTGTGGCGACCACGAGTATGTCGGCTCCACGCGTGTGGTGGCCGAGATCACGGGTCTTGGAATTGCAGATGGTGACGGTCGCGCCGGCTTGCAAGAGCAGCATGGCTTGCGGCTTGCCAACGATATTGGATGCGCCAACCACGACGGCATTTGCGCCCCGCACCGGGTAATCAATCGATTCCAGCATTTTCATCACGCCGTACGGAGTGCAGGGGCGAAACAGCGGCTGCCCGGTCATCAGCAGGCCAGCATTGCTGATGTGGAAGCCGTCGACATCCTTCTCCGGCGCGATCGCCTCGATCACCTTATGGGCATTGATGTGCTGCGGCAAGGGAAGTTGCACCAGGATGCCGTTAATTTTCGGGTCCTTGTTCAACGCGTCGATGCGTGCCAGCAGCGCCTCTTCGCTCATGTCGGCATCGTATTTTTCCATCACGGAATGAAGGCCGTTGTCCTCGCAGGCCTTGACCTTGTTGCGCACATAAACCTGCGACGCGGGATTGTCCCCGACCAGCACGACCGCGAGCCCGGGCTGCTTGCCCTTTGCGGTCAGGGCGGCGGCGCGCCTGGCGACGTCGGCGCGGAGTTGTTGGGAGAGCAGGGTGCCATTGATGAGCTGTGCGGTCATGGTAAAAGTGGAAAGGTGGGAAGAAAGCGATTAAAACGGAATTATAAGGCGGCAGCCTGGAGCCAGAGTTTCCAGGCGAGGCTGACGGAGGATGAAGCACCGACAGAGTGGCGGCAATCGGTTGAAATTGCTGCGTTGCCGCATATGATTTCGTATCATGAAAAGACATATCGCAATTTGAAAACTTGAAAAAGTACTGTTAGAATCTTTTCACTTCGCACCATCCCGGCAATTTCTTGTCAAAAAAACCCGGCCGCACACTGGTCGGATGGCCCCACAACCAGGAGACAACCACATGTCCGCCCAGCTCGATCAAGTACTGGCGCAAGCCGCCAACGACCCCGATGTAATGGAAACGCAGGAGTGGCTCGACGCCCTCGAAGCCGTCATCGAAACCGAAGGCCCGGAGCGCGCGCATTACCTGATGGAGCGCATGGTCGACCTGGCGCGTCGTCGCGGCGCCCACATCCCGTTCTCCAGCAATACCGCCTACGTCAACACCATCCCCGCCCACCTCGGCGAACACTGTCCCGGCAATCTCGAGTATGAAGAGCGCCTGCGCTCCTGGATGCGCTGGAATGCGATGGCGATGGTGGTCAAGACCAATCGCGCCGACGGCGATCTCGGCGGCCATATCTCCAGCTTCGCCTCGCTGGCCAACATGCTGGGCATCGGCTTCAACCATTTCTGGCATGCGCCGACCGAAGACCACGGCGGCGACCTGCTGTACATCCAGGGCCATTCCTCGCCCGGCATCTATGCGCGTTCCTTTCTTGAAGGCCGCCTGACCGAGGACCAGCTGCTCAACTTCCGCCGCGAAGTCGACGGCAAGGGCCTGTCGTCCTATCCGCATCCTAAGCTGATGCCCGACTACTGGCAGTTCCCGACCGTGTCCATGGGCCTCGGCCCGCTGATGGCGATCTACCAGGCGCGCTTCCTCAAGTACCTGCATGCGCGCGACATCGCCAAGACCGACAACCGCAAGGTCTGGGCATTCTGCGGCGACGGCGAGATGGACGAGCCGGAATCGATGGGTGCGATCGGCGTGGCCGGGCGCGAACACCTCGACAACCTGGTCATCGTCGTCAATTGCAACCTGCAGCGTCTCGACGGCCCAGTGCGCGGCAACGGCAAGATCATCCAGGAGCTGGAAGCCGATTTCCGCGGCGCCGGCTGGAATGTCATCAAGGTCATCTGGGGCGGCTACTGGGACGAACTGCTGTCGCGCGACAAGGACGGCATCCTGCAGCGCGTGATGATGGAAACCGTCGACGGCGAATACCAGAACTACAAGGCCAAGGACGGCGCCTACGTGCGAAAGCATTTCTTTGGCAAGCATCCGAAGCTGCTGGAAATGGTCAGCAAGATGTCCGACGACGACATCTGGCGCCTCAACCGCGGCGGCCACGACCCGCACAAGATCTACGCCGCATTCAAGCAGGCGCAGGAGCACAAGGGCCAGCCGACCGTGCTGCTGGTCAAGACCATCAAGGGTTTTGGCATGGGCAAGTCGGGCGAGGCGCGCAACACCGCCCACCAGACCAAGAAGCTCGACGACCAGGCGGTGCGCGAGATGCGCGACCGCTTCAACATCCCGATCCCCGATGACAAGCTGGCCGAAGTGCCGTTCTTCAAGCCGTCCGACGATGCGCCGGAAATGAAGTATCTGCATGAGCGCCGCAAGGCACTCGGCGGCTATCTGCCGCAGCGCCGCAGGCAGGCCGACGAAACACTGCCGGTGCCGGACCTGTCCGCATTCCAGGCAGTGCTGGAGCCGACCGCCGAAGGCCGAGAGATCTCGACCACACAGGCTTACGTGCGCATCATCACCACGCTGCTGCGCGATGCCAACCTCGGCAAGCGTGTCGTGCCCATCCTGGTCGACGAAGCCCGTACTTTCGGCATGGAAGGCCTTTTCCGCCAGATCGGCATCTTCAACCAGCAGGGGCAGCTGTACGAGCCGGTCGACAAGGACCAGGTAATGTACTACCGCGAGGACAAGGCCGGCCAGATCCTGCAGGAAGGCATCAACGAAGCCGGGGCGATGAGTTCCTGGATCGCCGCGGCGACCTCGTATTCGACCAACAACCGGGTGATGATTCCGTTCTACATCTTCTACTCGATGTTCGGCCTGCAGCGCGTCGGCGATCTGGCCTGGGCGGCCGGCGACATGCGCGCCCGCGGCTTCCTGCTCGGCGGCACCGCGGGACGCACCACGCTCAACGGCGAAGGCTTGCAGCACGAGGATGGCCACAGCCATATCCTGGCATCGACCATCCCCAACTGCATCCCTTACGATCCGACCTTCGCCCATGAAGTCGGCGTGATCATCCACGACGGCCTGAAGCGCATGGTCGAGAACCAGGAAGACGTGTTCTATTACATCACCCTGATGAACGAGAACTACAGCCATCCCGGCCTCAAGCCCGGCACCGAACAGGACCTGCTCAAGGGCATGTATCTCCTGAAGCAGGGCGCTACCGGCGGCAAGCAGCGCGTGCAGTTGATGGGCTCCGGCACCATCCTGCGCGAAGTCATCGCGGCGGCCGACCTGCTGAAGAACGACTGGGGCATCGACTCCGATATCTGGTCCGCGCCGTCGTTTACGCTGCTGGCGCGCGACGGCCAGGATGTCGAACGCTGGAACCTGCTGCATCCGACCGAAGAGCCGCGCCTGTCGCATGTGGCGAAGCTGCTGCAGGGCACGGCCGGTCCCATCGTCGCCTCGACCGACTACATGCGCGCATTCGCCGAGCAGATCCGTCCGCACATGCCGAAGGGCCGCAACTACAAGGTCCTGGGCACCGACGGGTTCGGCCGCTCCGACAGCCGGACCAAGCTGCGCGAGTTCTTTGAAGTCAACCGTTACTACGTCACCGTGGCCGCATTGAAGGCGCTGGCGGAAGACGGCGCGATCAAGCCGGCCGTGGTGGCGGAAGCGATCACAAAGTACGGCATCGATCCGAACAAGCCGAATCCTGTCACGCTGTAACTCTCAATCAACAAGACTAACAACTCCCTCCCTTGCCAGGGAGGGTTGGGGCGGGACGAGAGGCAGCAATGGATGCTGAACCTCGTCCGCCTCGGCCCTGCCTGCTTAAGCAGAGGGTGAGAACGGAGCTAACACAATGAGTACAACGGTCAAAGTCCCGGATATCGGCGATTTCAAGGAAGTGGAAGTCATTGAACTGCTGGTCAAGGTCGGCGACACCGTCAAGGTGGACCAGTCGCTGATCACGGTCGAATCCGACAAGGCCAGCATGGAGATTCCTTCCAGCCACGCCGGCGTCATCAAGGAAATCAGCGTCAAGGTGGGCGACAAGGTCTCCGAGGGCAGCGTGCTGCTGGTAGTGGAGGAGGGCGCTGCTTCTGCTTCGGCTCCCGCCGCAGCCGCACCTGCGCCCGCTCCCGCAGCTTCTGCTGCTCCTGCCCCTGCTGCGGCTCCCCCGTCACCTGCCGCCGCTCCTTCGACGGTCGAGGTTGAAGTGCCCGACATCGGCGATTTCAAGGACGTCGAAGTCATTGAACTGATGGTCAAGCCGGGCGACAGCGTCAAGGTCGACCAGTCGCTGCTGACGGTCGAATCGGACAAGGCCAGCATGGAGATTCCTTCCAGCCACGCGGGCGTGGTCAAGGATATCAAGGTCAAGGTAGGCGACAAGGTTTCCAAGGGTTCGCTGATCCTGACGCTGGCTGCCGAAGGCGGCGGCGCTGCGTCCGCAGCACCGGCGGCAGCGCCGGCCGCACAGCCGGCGCAGGCAAGTGCTCCTGCTCCATCGGCCGCCCCCGCAGCGGCTGCCCCTGCAGCGGAAGCCCGGACCTTGCCGACCGCAAAACTCGACCCCGCGCCGGCAAACGGCGCGAAGGCGCATGCATCGCCGTCGGTGCGCAAGTTCGCCCGCGAACTTGGCGTCGACCTCGGCCGCGTGAAGGGCAGCGGGCCCAAGGGGCGAATCCTGCATGAAGACATCCAGGCCTTCGTCAAGTCGGTCATGTCCGGTGCCGCCGCGCCCGCCGCATCCGCCGCCAAGGCCGGCAGCGGTGTCGGACTGGACCTGTTGCCATGGCCGTCGCTGGACTTCTCCAAGTTCGGCCAGACCGAGTTGCTGCCGCTGTCGCGAATCAAGAAGATCAGCGGCCCCAACCTGCACCGCAACTGGGTAATGATTCCGCATGTCACCCAGTTCGATGAAGCTGACGTCACCGACCTGGAGGAATTCCGCAAGGACTCCAACGCGGCAATGGCCAAGTCGGGCGTTAAGCTCACGATGCTGGCGTTCGTGATCAAGGCCAGCGTATCGGCGCTGAAGAAATTCCCCGCCTTCAATTCCTCGCTGGATGAGAAGGGCGAGAACCTGATCCTGAAGAAGTTCTACAACATCGGCTTCGCCGCCGATACGCCGAACGGCCTGGTGGTCCCGGTGATCAAGAATGCCGATACCAAGAGCATCTCGCAGATCGCGCAGGAAATGGGCGACCTGTCCGCGCAGGCGCGCGACGGCAAGCTCAAGCCGGCAGACATGCAGGGCGCTACCTTCACCATTTCTTCGCTTGGCGGCATCGGCGGCACGGCATTCACGCCGATCATCAATGCACCCGAAGTGGCGATCCTCGGCTTGTCGAAGTCGGCGATCAAGCCGGTATGGGACGGCAAGCAGTTCGCCCCGCGCCTGATGCTGCCGCTGTCGTTGTCCTACGATCACCGCGTGATCGACGGCGCGATGGGCGCGCGCTTCGCGGCCTATCTGGCTGAAGTTCTCGGGGACATGCGCAAGACCTTGCTGTAATCCAATAGTCATGGGGTGAGCGCCTACTGCAGCGGAAAGTGAGAAAATCGCTCTCTTTGCCTGAAGACCTGGCGCTTCATTCCCTGCTTACGGAGATTCACAATGACCACTTGCGTCGTCGTCAAGAAAAACAACCAGATTGCCATCGCATCGGATTCGCTCGTCACCTTCGGCGACACGCGGCTGTCGCATGCATATGAAGTCAACGAGAAGATATTCCCGGTCGGCGATTCGTATGTGACGCTGGCCGGCACCGCCGCCCATTTTCCGGTCATGCGCAAGCTGCTGACCGGCATGGGCGAGGAGTGCAGGCTTGGCAGCCGCGATGAAGTGTTCGAGACGTTTTCCCGCGTCCATGAAATATTGAAGGAGAAGTACTTCCTGAATACCAAGGAGGATGAAGACGATCCTTACGAGTCGTCGCAGATCACCGCCCTGATCGCGAACTCGCATGGCATCTTCGGCGTGTACTCCTACCGGGAAGTGTTCAGCTTCGATCGTTTCTGGGGCATAGGCAGTGGCCGCAATTTCGCGCTCGGCGCAATGTATGCGGTGTATGACAAGGCAACCAGCGCGCGGGAAATCGCCGAGATCGGCGTGCACGCGGGAGCAGAGTTCGACAAGAGCACATCGGGACCGTTCCGGATCTACACCGTTCCGATGAGAGACTAAAAAATGATGCCCTTCCGGGTGCGGTGCGGCCGGGAAGCGTGACAACGGAGCTAAAGCTATGAGCATGATCGAAGTAAAGGTCCCCGATATCGGTGACTTCAAGGAAGTGGAAGTCATTGAACTGCTGGTCAAGGCCGGCGACGCCATCAAGGTCGACCAGTCGCTGATCACGGTCGAGTCCGACAAGGCCAGCATGGAGATTCCCTCAAGCCACGCCGGCGTGGTCAAGGAACTCAGGGTCAAGGTGGGCGACAAGGTGTCGGAAGGAACGCTGCTCCTCATGCTGGAAGCCGAGGCCAACGCATCGGCACCGTCGGCTTCGGCGGCATCGGCCACTCCTGCGGCACCGGCTTCGGGTCAGGCGGCCGCGCATGCATCGGCCGGTTACGGCACATCCACACCTGCGGCATCGGCGGCTGGTGCCCCGGCCGCAGGTACGGGCGCTCCCGCGGCGGCCCCGACGGCAGCAAGCTTCAGCGGCTCCGCCGACATCCAGTGCGACATGCTGGTGCTCGGTGCCGGTCCAGGCGGCTATTCCGCCGCATTCCGTGCGGCAGACCTCGGCATGAACACCGTGCTGGTCGAGCGCTACGCCACGCTCGGCGGCGTCTGCCTCAACGTAGGCTGCATTCCGTCGAAGGCGCTGCTGCATGTGGCCGCAGTGATCGACGAGACGGCGGCGATGGCCGCGCACGGCGTCACCTTCGCCAAGCCGCAGATCGATATCGACAAGCTGCGCGAGTACAAGGACAAGGTCATCAAGAAAATGACCGGCGGCCTGGCCGGCATGGCCAAGGCACGCAAGGTCAATGTGGTGCAGGGCGTGGGCCAGTTCGTCGGCGCCAATCATCTCGAAGTCACGGCCGCAGACGGCAGCAAGAAGACGGTGCAGTTCAAGCAGGCCATCATCGCCGCCGGCTCTTCCGTCGTGAACCTGCCTTTCGTGCCGCAGGACCCGCGCATTGTCGATTCCACCGGCGCGCTGGAACTGCGCCAGGTGCCGAAGCGGATGCTGGTCATCGGTGGTGGCATCATCGGCCTGGAAATGGCGACCGTCTATTCGACGCTCGGCGCGCGCATCGACGTAGTGGAAATGATGGACGGCCTGATGCAGGGCGCGGACCGCGACATGGTCAAGGTCTGGCAGAAGTTCAACGAGAAGCGCTTCGACCGGGTCATGACCAAGACCAAGACGGTCGGCGTGGAAGCGCTCGCCGAAGGCATCAAGGTCACCTTCGAAAGCGCGGACCCTGCGGTTGCTGCGCCTGAGCCGCAGTTGTACGACATGGTTCTGATGGCGGTCGGCCGCAGCCCGAACGGCAAGAAGATCGCCGCCGACAAGGCCGGCGTGGCGGTCACCGATCGCGGCTTCATCAATGTCGATTCGCAGATGCGCACCAACGTCCCTCACATCTTCGCCATCGGCGACATCGTCGGCCAGCCTATGCTGGCGCACAAGGCCGTGCATGAAGCTCACGTGGCGGCCGAAGCCGCGGCGGGGCAGAAATCGCATTTCGATGCGCGCGTGATTCCGTCGGTCGCCTACACCGATCCGGAAGTGGCTTGGGTCGGTGTCACCGAGGACGAAGCCAAGGCCAAGGGCATCAAGCTGGAGAAGGGCCTGTTCCCGTGGGCGGCAAGCGGCCGTGCGGTGGCCAATGGGCGCGAAGAGGGATTCACCAAGCTGCTGTTCGATGCTGAGACGCATCGCATCGTCGGCGGCGGCATCGTCGGCACGCATGCGGGCGACATGATCGGCGAGATCGCGCTGGCCATCGAGATGGGCGCCGATGCGGTCGATATCGGCAAGACCATTCATCCGCATCCAACTCTCGGCGAGTCGATCGGCATGGCGGCGGAAGTTTTCGAAGGCGTGTGTACCGACCTGCCGCCGATGCGCAAAAAGTAAATCCGGCCATGGCCGAATCGGACTGAAACAACAAGGCGGTTGCCACGGCAACCGCCTTTTTTTGCCTTGCTGCTCTAAGGCTCAATGACCGATTTTGGTCAGGATATCGGATAGCATGGAAATCATCTGATCGATTTCTTCCTTGCTGACGTTCAGCGATGGCATGAAGCGCAGCAGGTCGGGACGCGGCGAGTTCAGCAACAGACCGACCGGTTCCATGTCGCGCGCCGTCTCCACGATCTTCGGGCCGATGTCCTTGCCCAGTTTTAGCGCGCGCAGCAATCCTTCGCCGCGCTCGCCTTCCAGGCCATGCTTTTCGCACAGTTTGAGCAGTTCCGCGCGCATGTAGGCGCCCTTGTCCTTGACCGACTGCAGGAAGCCCGGCTTGAGCAATTCATTGAGCACGGCGATGCCGACCGCTGTCATCACCGGGTTGCCGTTGTAGGTGCCGCCTTGCTCGCCAGGTTCGAACACGGAAACCTCTTCGCGCGCCAGCAATGCAGCCAGCGGCACGCCGCCACCAATACCCTTGCCCAGGGTCATGATATCGGGTTCGATGCTCGACAGCTGATAGGCAAATAGTTCGCCGGTGCGGCCCATGCCGGCCTGTACTTCATCGACGATCAGCAGCAGGTTGCGCTGCTTGGTCAACGCGCGCAGCGCCTGCATGAATTCGCGCGTTGCGGGGATTACACCGCTTTCGCCCTGCACCGGCTCCAGCATCACGGCCACCGTCTTGTCGGTAACGAGCTGCTCGACGCTGGCGATGTCGTTGAGCTCGGCCTTCAGGAAGCCCGGCACCTGCGGCGCGAACATGGTATCCCAACCGGCCTTGCCGCTGGCCGACATGGTGGCCAGGGTGCGGCCATGGAAACCGTGGTTGAAGGTAATGATCTCGTAGCGGTTTTCGCCGGCGGCATTCTTGTTGACCTTGCCCCATTTGCGCGCCAGCTTGATCGCGCCTTCATTGGCTTCGGCGCCGCTGTTGGCGAAGAAGACCCGGTCGAACGCCGAATGCTTGGTCAGCAGGGAGGCCAGCACGATCGAGGGCTCGTTGTAGAACGCCGGCGAGGGATTGAGCAGCTTGCCGGCCTGCGCATTAATCGCATCGACGATGCACTGCGGCGAGTGGCCGAGGCAGTTGACTGCCCATCCCTGCAGGTAGTCGAGATAGCGCTTGCCTTTATTGTCCGTCAACCACATGCCGCGGCCTTCCGTGAACACAATGGAGGGCCGATTGGTGATTTGCATGAGTGCATTGACGTCGTACTGGCTGAATTCCATCGTGTTGGCTCCTGGGAAAAATGGCGGTAATGAAATAAAAGGGAAAAGATAAAAAGCTTTAGGCTGACTGGCTCAAAAAAAAAGCCACAGGGTGGACCTGTGGCTTAGCGAGCAGCAAACACCTAGGCGCACGGTTTCCCTGGCTGGGGCAGCAGGGGACGGCGTCGCAGGAAATTGGCTGTCATATTCATGAATTCAATGTTAAGGCGTTTTGCCGGGTGCGTCAAAAACTATTTGACCGTCAGGACCGCATCTGCGCCATCGGCTTCGGAAGTGAATGCGTCGGCATAGAATTCTTCTTCCGGCAGGCGGCATTGGGCCACGAAGTCACGCTTGGCCGAATCCACCATGACCGGCGTGCCGCAGGCATAAACTTGGTAGCCGGACATGTCGGGCAGGTCCTGCATCACCGCCTGGTGAACGAAGCCTGCACGACCGGTCCAGCAGTCTTCCGGCTCCGCATTCGAAATGACCGGAACAAATTTGAAGTTGGGCAAGGTGCGGACCCATTCCTCGCACAGCGTCTGCATGTACAGGTCCTTCGGGCGGCGGCCGCCCCAGTAGAGGACCATCGGCCGCTTGGTCCGGTTATGGATTGCCTGTTCGACGATGGCCTTGATCGGCGCGAAGCCGGTGCCCGATGCCAGCAGCACCATCGGCTTTTCGGAATCCTCGCGCAGGAAGAAGGTGCCGAGCGGACCTTCGAAGCGCAGGATGTCGCGCTCCTTCATCGTGTTGAACACATGGTCGGTGAATATGCCGCCACGCATGTGGCGGATATGCAGGGTCAGGTGTTCGTCGAGATGGGGGGCGTTCGCCATGCTATAGCTGCGGCGTTTGCCATCCTTCAACAGGAATTCGATGTACTGGCCGGCCTTGTACTGCAGGCGCTCATTGGCCGGCAGCTGAAGCGAGAGAATGGCGACATCATCGGTCACCTTGTCGATCTTGGCCACGCGCGTGGGCAGCTTCTTGATAGGTATTTCACCGATGCCGGCCACTTCGCGCGCTTCGATCACGATATCGGATTGCGGCGTCGCGCAGCAGAAGAGCGTCAGGCCCTTTTCTTCCTCGGCAACCGACAGCGCCTTTTCCTGATGGGCGCGATGCGTGACCATGCCGTCGAGCAGCTTGCCCTTGCAGCTGCCGCATGCGCCGTTCTTGCAGCCGTACGGCAGGCCGATACCGGCGCGAATCGCCGCGGTGAGGACGGTTTCGCCTTCCTCGCATGTGAATTGCCGACCGCTCGGCTGTACTGTTACATCGAAAGTCATACAATCCTGATGATGAAAAACAATGAAATAAAATTTGCCCGCAAGCTGCGTCGCCCGCGCCTGCTGATTCTCGGCTGCGGCGATGTCGGAATGCGCCTGCTTCCGCTGGTGCGCCGCCAGTTCCGCGTCTTCGCGGTGACCAGCCAGGCCTCGCGCTGCGAAGAGTTGCGCGCCGCTGGCGCCGTGCCATTGATAGCGAACCTGGATGAGCCTGCCGCCATCGCACGCCTTGCCGGGTTGGCGTCTTACGTAGTACATCTGGCGCCTCCGCCTTCGGAAGGGCAGGAGGACCGCCGTACCCGCAATTTGACCGCCATTTTACCGCACGGCGGCATGCTCGTTTACATCAGCACGACCGGTGTCTATGGCGACTGCGGCGGTGCCTGGATCGACGAGACGCGCGCCGTGGATCCGCGGAACGCACGGGCCAAACGGCGAGTCGATGCGGAACGGGTATTGCGGGGCTGGGCGCGACGGTCGGGGTCGAAGCTCGCCATTCTTCGCGTGCCGGGAATCTATGCGCAAGACCGGCTGCCGCTCGAACGCCTGAACAAGGGCACGCCGGCCTTGCGCGATGAAGACGACGTGTATACCAATCACATTCATGCCGATGACTTGGCGCGCATTGCGGCACTGTCCCTGTTTCGCGCGAAGGCGTGCCGCGTCTATCACGCGGTCGATGATTCCGATCTCAAGATGGGAGAGTATTTCGATGCGGTGGCCGATGCCTTCCGCCTGCCGCGCGCTCCGCGCCTGCCGCGTGAGGAATTGTCCCGGGCTGTTTCACCGGTGCTGCTGTCATTCATGTCGGAGTCGCGGCGGCTGAAGAATGAGCGTATCAAGGCGGAGTTGGGCGTACGGCTGCGGTACAGCCATGTCAGCGAGGCATTGGCCCGGATGACACGGCCGGCTGAGGCATCATGACGCGCTGGTCCTGAGCACGGGATAGCCGGCTTCCTCCACAGCGGACTTGATGCGCTGAAGATCGGCGCTCGAATCGATGGAAACTTTCTGTTCGGCGAGCACGATGTCGACCTCGGCGCTGGCATCTACTTCCCGTACCGCCTTGGTGACCGCATTGATGCAGTGATTGCAGCTCATGCCTTCAACTTGCAATTCATACATGGTGATTACTCCTTCGTTGATTGGACTCCTCACTATAGGACTTCCCATGGTGGTAAGGTCAAGCGCTTCGACGAAAGTTCAGGCGACTGATTGCCATGCCTGGGCAGCACGAGCGGCCTTAGATCAAGAGAATGCCGTCTGGAACCTTGCAGGCGGCAAAATGCAAGACCGGAAAATGAAAAGTGGGAGGGAATAAAAAACGAGAAATGAAAACGAGAGGCAAAAACAGAAAAGGGTCTAAGTTTTCACTTAGACCCTTCTGATTCTGGTAGGCCGTGCGGGACTCGAACCTGCGACCAACGGATTAAAAGTCCGCTGCTCTACCAACTGAGCTAACGACCCGAAGACCAAGATTATAGAGAGTTATTATGCAAGCTGTCAATGCGTCGCATTCAGAATTCCTTGCTGCGCATGCTTGCAATCATCATTGGGCCGGCAAGGCGGCAATGCATTCGCTTTCCTGGCAGGATTGCGAACGCATTGACGTGATTCACTTGAGCGCAACCAGCCTTTCGCGTGCAGTTTGCGCCGATGGCGAATCGGGATACTGTGCCACCAGTGTTTCCAGACTCTTCTTGGCAGCAGCGCGATCCTTCAGTTCCATCTGGCAGCTTGCAATATTCAGCAAGGCATCCGCAGCCTTGGGACTGTCCGGGTAATTCTTGACCACAACCTGCTGGGCCGTGATGGCGTTGCGATAATCGCGCTGCGCATAATAGGTATTGCCCAGCCAGTACTGTGCAGACGGCGCCAGAGCACTTTGCGGATAGCGGCGGGTGAATTCAAGGAACGAAGCACCCGCATTCCGGTAGTCGCCCGATTTGAAGAAGGCGAGGGCAGCATCGTATGCACGCTGCTCTCCCTGATCAACCATGACTTCCTTGCCATCGACCGTTACTTGCTGCGGTTCCAGCTTGCGGATGCGGTTGTCGAGATCGACGTAAAAGTCCTTCTGCCGTTTCTGGGCATTGGCCAATTCATTGGTCAGTATCTCGATCTGGCCGCGCAAGCGCGAGATTTCCTGCTTGAGCTGCTCGTTCTGATTATTCAGATCGAGACTGTTCGTCTTATCAGCCTTGGCATTGATTTCACTCTGCATGTTGGCCAGGCGACTGCGGATGTCGAGAATGGCCCGGCGGGCTTCTTCGTCTTCGAACAGCGCGGCGGTCGCCTGCATCGGTGTCAGTGTGAAAGCGGCCACCGCGGCCGCAGCAAGTGTGGATCGAATGAAGTTGTTCATGGATTATTGGTAAACGAGATCGGCGCGGCGGTTCTCGGCCCATGCGGCTTCGTCGCTGCCTGTCGCCTTCGGTTTTTCCTTGCCGAGAGAAACGGCTTCCACCTGCGCGTCGGACACGCCCAGCAGGCCGAGTGCGCGGCGCACGGCCTCGGCACGCTTCTGGCCGAGGGCCAAGTTGTATTCACGGCCACCGCGTTCATCGGTATTGCCCTGGATGATAATCCTGCGGCCCTTGTTTGCTGCCAGATATTTTGCATGTGCCTCTACGACCGGCTTGAATTCGTCCTTGACAGTGTAGCTGTCATAGTCGAAGTAAATGCTGCGCTTGGCAAGGATTCCCTTCGGATCGTTCAGCGGATCGGTCGAGCCGGTGGTCACCGGCGAGATGGTGCGTGCATCGGCGGTCGTGGGAGCCGTCGTGCCGGTACGGTCTTCGACTTTGGCCTTGTCATCCAGTTTGACGTTGGAGCCGCAAGCCGTGAGAGCCAGCGCGCTCGTGAGGATAAGGGCTAAAGTGGTGGTGTTGCGCATTCGAATTTCTCCTGAGTGATTGTTGCCTTAAACCTATATTATTTCATGAACGGGCCCCAAGTAGGCTCCCTGATGTCGCCTGCCTGTGTAACCAGACGTTGCCGGACGCGGCCATCCACCGACACGACCGAGAGCGAACCCCGCCCGGTTGCATACATGATGTACTTGCCGTTCGGCGAGAAGCTGGGTGATTCGTCCCTGGTGCTGTCCGACAGCCGGAGTTCCTGGCCACTGGCGAGATCGAGCGCATACAGCTGGAATCGGCCTTCGCGGCGCGAGATGTAGGCGAGGGTCTTGCCGTCCGGCGCGATGCGCGGGCTGATGTTGTAGCTGCCGTTGAACGTGATGCGCTGCGCTTCGCCACCGTTGGCGCTCATCCGGTAGATCTGCGGACCGCCGCTGCGGTCGCTGGTGAAGTAGATGGCTTGCCCGTCGGCCGAGAATTGCGGCTCGGTCTCGATGCTTTGCGAGTTGGTCAGCTGGCGCAGATTGCTGCCGTCTGCATTGACGACGTAGATTTGGGTATAGCCGCTGCGGGAGAGGGCCAGCGCCAGCTTCGATCCGTCAGGCGACCATGAAGGCGCGGAGTTGCTGCCGCGGTGGTTTGCAACAACGGTACGCTGCCGCGTCGTCAGGTCCTGGACATACACCACGGGTTTCTTCGCTTCGAAGGAAACGTAGGCGACCTTGGTGCCGTCGGGCGACCACGAGGGCGAGATGATCGGCTCATTGGAGCGTAATGCCGTTTGCGTGCCTTCACCATCGGCATCGGCGACCTCGAGGCGGTATTCGTTGCCGACCTTGGTCACGTAGGCGATGCGGGTGGAGAATGCGCCGCGTACGCCGATCAGCTTTTCATAGATGTCGTCTGCAATCTTGTGGCCTGCCACTCGCAGGCGGTCGGGGCCGGCGACCTGGCCGAAGCCGGACAGGCTGGACGACTTGACGGTATCGAGCAGGCGATAGCGGATATCGTAACGGCCGTCGGCCAGGCGCTGCACGCTGCCAACAACGAGGGCATCGGCGCCCTTGGCCTTCCATTCGCCGTAGTTGACGGGAACGGTTTCCGACATTGTGTTTCCGGTATCGATGATCTTGAAGTAGCCGCTGCGCGCGAGGTCGGCCTTGATGATGGCGGTGATCTGCTGGGGCGCGATGGTCTCGTCGGCGAATCCTGCGATTGCCACGGGAATCTGCGTCGCGCCTACACCCGAGGTTTCGACGCGCAGTTGTGCCTGTGCCAGCGTCGCGGCGAAGCCGAAGGTGAGTATGACGAGAGTGCGCGAAAAGAGATGTTTTATCATGGTCGCTTACTGATCTTTCACTGGTCTTTCGGTTTGTGGATGCCAAGGAAGCTCGACGGTACGCCGCCCGAGCTGTCTTTCGGATACGGTTGCGAACGTTCGATCGCGCGTGCGACGGCTTCATCGAATCCGGGTACGCCGGACGAGCGCAGCTTGCGCAGTCCCGCAATCGAGCCGTCCGGCAACAGGCGCACTTCGTATTCTACCGGCGGGTTGCCCTGCAGGCTTTCCGGCACGATGAATGCAATGTTGGAACGGATCTTCGCCGCGATGCGTTGACTATACGCGCCATCCGCGCGTCCGCCCTGTGCCTTCGGCGCATCGCCGCTGCCGCCGGCGCCGGTGATGCGCCGCATGTCTTCATCGCGCATCTTTGCCGCCAGCCTGGCGTCGGCTTCTTCTTCCTGCTTGCGCTTCTTCTCGGCGGCTTCCTTCTTTGCCTTCTCCGCCTTTTCCCTTTCGAGCCTCTTCGCTTCTTCCTGCTGTTTCAACTTGGCAAGCTTCTCATCTTCAAGGCGCTTCTTCTCCCTGGCGAGCTTTTCTTCGGCTTCGCGGCGCTCCCTTTCCTTCGCCAGCTTTTCCTTTTCTTCCTCTTCGCGGCGCTTTTTCTCTTTTGCCAGCCTTTCCTTTTCTTCCTGCTCCTGGCGCTGCTTTTCCTCCTGGGCCTTGCGCTTCTTTTCCTGTTCGAGCGCGATGTCCGGCTTGGCGACCGGCGGTTCCTCGACCTTGGGTTTCGGCGGTTCCTTGACGACAGGTTGCGGCTCCGGCTTGGGTTCGGGCCGGGGTTCCGGCTTCGCTTCCGCGGTCTTTACCGGCTCCGGCTGGGGCGCGGCTTCGCGCGGCTGCGGACTCCATACCTCGGCTTCGATGGTGGTCGGCGTTTCGCTTTGCCAGCTGATCCCGATCCAGAAGAAGGCTAGCAGCGCAAGGTGCACCAGCGCCGCAAGGATCAGGGAACGCCAGCGGCCCGGTTCCTTGGGGACGTTATAGGGAGTCGAGTCATTCATGGCACTCATTGCTTTGTCGCCAACCCCACGCGGTTGATGCCGAGTTTCTTGGCTTCGGAAATGACCTGGATGACGTCGTCGTACCTGATTTCCTTGTCGGCCGAAATCATGACTGGCAGTTCCGGATCGGCTTCATGCAATGCACGCAGCTTTTGCAGCAATGCGCTGCGTCCGCCCACTTTTTCCGCGGCGCTGCTGCCATTCTTGCCGCCATTGACGCTGATGGTGGCGGTGGTGTCGGGCTTGAGCGAAATCTGGATGTACTCCGTCGGCGGCAGCGCGGATTTGGCTGCCGTTGGCAGATTGATCACGCCGGGATTCGTCATCGGCGCCGCCGCCATGAAAATGATCAGCAGGACCAGCATCACATCGATGTACGGAACGACGTTGATTTCTGACTTGAACTTGCGGCTGCGACCGCCGCGCATCGAACTGTTGCCTGCCATTAGCGGACCTGCCGTTGCAAGATGTTGGAGAACTCTTCGATGAAGCTTTCGAAGCGGATCGCGAGACGGTCGATGTCATGCGAATAACGATTGTACGCAACCACGGCGGGGATTGCGGCGAACAGGCCGATGGCGGTTGCGATCAGCGCTTCCGCGATGCCCGGCGCCACCGATGCCAGCGTCGCCTGCTGCACATTTGCCAATCCGCGGAAGGCATTCATGATGCCCCAGACTGTGCCGAACAGGCCGACATAGGGAGACACGGAACCGACCGAGGCAAGAAAGGCCAGATGCGATTCGAGTGCGTCCATCTCCCGCTGATAGGCTGCCCGCATGGCGCGGCGCGCGCCGTCGATGGTGGCGGTCGGATCGATCTGGCCCTTGTTCGCGAAGGTGGCCTTGGCCTTGATGAATTCGCCCATGCCGGATTCGAAGATGCGCTCGAGCGCGCCGGTATGGTTGCCGCTGCGGCGCCGGTTCGATGTGGCTTCCTCGTAGAGCGCATTCAGATTGCCCCCGGACCAGAATGCGCGTTCGAATTCTTCGGTCTGCGTCTGCGCGCTGCGGATCGCAAACATCTTGCGGAAAATATAAGACCAGCTCATGATGGAAACCAGCAGAAGCAAGGCCATGACGAGTTGCACAAGCAGCGAGGCATTGCTGATCAGCGAGATAAACGAAAGATCGTGTGTGACGCTCATGTTTTAATTAATGTAATTGCAGGTAATGGCCGCATTCCGTCGATGCGCCCGATTGCTCGGGCGGCACGACGCTCTGCAGGATATGTACGCTATTGCCGCTCTATTGCGACCTTCTGATGCGGTCTAACACTTCGTCCGGTATCGGACTCGGGCGGAAGGTTTCAGTATGGACGCAGCCGACACGGATTCTTCCGCTGGTCAGCAGGGTTTTTTCTGCTCCCTGTTCGCGCCAGGCTTCCTGAAAAAACTCCACCGAAGCGCGACCGAGTTTTTGGACCACGACGCTAAGTTTCAGTTCATCATCTAATTTCGCGGGAGAATGATAATCCACGGAAGTGCTTTTGACGACGAACATCGCGCGATGTGTCTCCGTTAACAGCTGCTGTCCTATGCCATGCGCACGAAGCCATTCGGTGCGTGCCCGCTCGAAGAACTTCAGGTAGTTGGCGTAGAAGACCACGCCGCCGGTATCGGTGTCTTCATAATAAACGCGCACATTCCAGAAAAATTCCTTATTCATGGCATGTGCGCGGCTAAAGCTGTCTTGATATCGAATGGCATTGAAGTGCCGTTCCCTTGCTTGGTGTTTTACTATGTATTGCGCTTGATGTTGAAAGGCGAAAAGCCCTGGCAGGTCGGCATCATCTCGATATAGTTGATGTTGACATGCGGCGGCAGGGTGGCGATCCAGTAAGCGGATTCGGCAATGTCGCGCGCCGTCAGCGGCACAGTTCCTTCGTAGACCTTGGCCGCAGCGGCATCGTCCTTCAGGCGTACATTGGAAAATTCCGTCCCGCCGCACAGACCCGGTGCGATGTTGGTTGCGCGGACGCCGGTGCCGACCAGGTCGGCGCGCAGGTTCAGCGTGAACTGGTCGACGAAGGCCTTGGTCGCGCCATAGACATTGCCGCCGGGGTAGGGGTAGGCGCCGGCGGTCGATCCAATGTTGATCACCGTGCCGCGTCCGCGTGCAACCATGCCGGGCAGGACGGCGTGGGTCATTGTCACCAGTCCCTTGCAGTTGGTGTCGATCATGGTCTCCCACTCCTCCAGCGAAGACTTTTGCGCAGGCTCGACACCCAATGCCAGGCCGGCATTGTTGATCAATACGTCAATTTCGCTCCAGCCGGAATGAAGGGCGGCGAGCGCGCCTGCGATGGACGCCTTGTCGCGGACATCCATTTCCACCGGAAGAAGGGATGTGCTCAGTTCGGCGGCAAGCTTGTCGAGCCTATCCTTGCGGCGGCCGGTAGCGATGACCTTGTGGCCGTTCTGCACGAACTTGCGCGCCATTTCTTCGCCAAAGCCGGAGCTGGCGCCGGTAATCAGGACGATCATTGCGATTTCCTTTCGACCAAAAATTAGAATTGGGCAAAATTGTAGCCGAAAGACGTCAGGTCGATCCAAAATGCGCTCATTTAAGAGCTGAACAGGGAAGAGAATGCTGCCGTGGGGCGCCTTGCTCAATTGCTTGTCCTATCTTACAATCTAGGTCCATTTCGTCCCACGTAACTGGCGAATGCCGGATTCCATTCCGGCGACAAGGTGGACATCCACCGGGGAACGTGGGATACGAGAGCTGTCAACCGCTCTCACGCCGTTCGCCTGGGCAGCCCAAATGGAATGCACGACTGAGGCTGCCTGTCCACTTCCTATGGCCCTCATTCGATTTCGGCAAACCCACTTTGCATCCCTAATCGATTGGAGTTTTCATGTTCACAAAAAACCATACCATCGCCAACGTCGACCCCGAGCTTTGGAGCGCCATCCAGCAGGAGAACACCCGCCAGCAGGATCACATCGAACTGATCGCGTCCGAAAACTACACATCCCCGGCCGTCATGGAGGCGCAAGGCTCCCAGCTCACCAACAAGTACGCGGAAGGCTATCCTGGGAAGCGCTACTACGGCGGATGCGAGTTCGTAGATGTCGCCGAAACGCTGGCCATCAACCGCCTGAAGGAACTGTTCGGCGCCGAAGCCGCCAACGTGCAGCCCAATTCCGGCTCGCAGGCCAACCAGGGCGTATTCTTCGCGATGCTCAAGCCGGGCGACACCATCATGGGCATGTCGCTGGCGGAAGGTGGTCACCTCACGCACGGCATGGCGTTGAACATGTCCGGCAAATGGTTCAACGTGATTTCCTACGGCCTCAATGACAAGGAGGAGATCGATTACGAAGCAATGGAGCGGCTGGCGCGTGAAAAGCGTCCGAAGATGATCATTGCCGGCGCATCAGCCTATGCGCTGCGCATCGACTTCGAGCGTTTCGCGAAGATCGCCAAGGAAGTCGGCGCCTATTTCATGGTCGACATGGCGCACTATGCCGGCCTGATCGCGGCAGGCGTCTATCCCAATCCCGTGCCGCATGCCGATTTCGTAACCTCCACCACGCACAAGTCCCTGCGCGGCCCGCGCGGCGGCGTGATCCTGATGAAGGCCGAACATGAAAAGGCCATCAATTCCGCGATCTTCCCGGGTATCCAGGGCGGACCGCTGATGCATGTCATCGCCGGCAAGGCCGTTGCATTCAAGGAGGCGCTGTCGCCGGAATTCAAGACGTATCAGCAGCAGGTCGTGAAGAACGCCGATGCGCTGGCCAAGGCCCTGATCGAACGCGGCCTGCGCATCGTGTCCGGACGCACCGAGTCGCATGTGATGCTTGTGGATCTTCGCGCCAAGAAGATCACCGGCAAGGAAGCCGAAGCCATTCTCGGCTCGGCCCACATGACCTGCAACAAGAACGCCATTCCGAACGATCCGGAGAAGCCGTTCGTCACGTCCGGCATCCGCCTCGGCAGCCCGGCGATGACGACACGCGGTTTCAAGGAAGCCGAAGCCACCAAAGTGGGTCACCTTATCGCCGACGTTCTGGACAACCCGCATGATGCTGCAACCATCGAGCGCGTCAAGGCGGAAGTCAAGAAACTGGCCGATGCATTCCCTGTTTACGGCTGATTGCTGCTGACTGCGTCGGATGTGCCGGATATGCCGGATGTAACGTGGCGGCATATCCGGTCCCGCCGCTGCAATGCGCATGTCCCGAAGCGGCCGGTCGGGAGCCATCCTGCCAGGTGCGTTGATAGCGCATGTTCGAAGTCGGCGGATTTTCGTTTTCGGAATGTTCTGTGCGATACTGGCATCCACCCCGGTGTTCGTCCGCCAATCCTTGATCAGTAGCCTTTAATGCTATGAAATGCCCTTTCTGCCACCACGAAGATACACAGGTTATCGACACGCGTGCGCTGGAAGAGGGTGACGCGATTCGCCGGCGGCGGCGCTGCACCCATTGCGACAAGCGCTTTACCACCTTTGAGCGTATCGAGTTGCTCATGCCGGTGATAGTCAAGAAAAACGGCAGCCGCACCGATTTTGATCCCGCAAAACTGCGGGCAAGCCTCATGCTTGCACTGCGCAAGCGCCCTGTCTCCGCGGAAGCGGTGGACGAAGCCATTCATCGCATCGAAGAAAAGTTATTGTCCAGCGGTGCCCGCGAAGTACTCAGCGGCCATATCGGCGAACTCGTGATGCGCGAACTCAAGCGCCTGGACAAAATCGCCTACATCCGCTTTGCTTCCGTGTACAAGAGCTTCGAGGATGTCGCGGAATTCCAGGACGCCATCGCCGAAGTTGGCCCCGAGCGCAAATCGACTTAGGCCCAAATCCAAAACCCGTTCCCGGATCTTTCCACTAGTGCGGTTTTCGCACAACAGCACCTTCCCAAAACATTGCATTTATTTCAATTGGCAAATATATAATGTTGCCTATCTGATAAATTCAATAAGAGGGGCCTGTGTCTTACGCCGCATCCAGAGGGTTTTCCCTGATCGAAGTGCTGGTCTCCATGCTTGTGCTTGCCATAGGCATTATCGGCACTGCGGGAATGCAACTCGCGGCAATGCGGACTGGAACGCAGTCCTCGTTCCAGTCCGCAGCAGTCCAGCTTGCTAGCGAACTCGCCGACAAGATGCGGGCGAATTCCGCGAGCATGAAAGCACCCAATGCGACCAATCCCTATCTCGGCATCGATTTTCAAGGTAGTCCGGAGCAGGGCGCCGGTCCGTCAAAATCCTGCTATACGAATGCATGCAACAGCCAGGAATTGGCGCAATTCGATATTCATGCCTGGCAAGGCAGGCTTGCTGCAGCCCTGCCAAATGCGAGAGCCGTGGTGTGCCGCGATGCTCAGCCATGGAATTCGTCTGTGCAGTCATTTACATGGGACTGCGCCGGGGGAGACGGCAATGCGTCGCTGGTCATCAAGATCGGCTGGCAGGGCAAGAATGCGGACGGCACCCTGATCGGCGATGGCGGAAAGCAGTTTCCGCCTAGCGTCGCATTCGTTGTGGAACCCTACGTGCCATGAGCGTCGGATCGATGTACGGAGGCCCGATCGGCGCTGGACAGCAGGGGTTGACTCTGGTCGAACTGATGATCTCCCTGGCGCTGAGTTTGCTGATCGTCCTTGCCGCCACGGCAACCTTCCTGTCATCGAAAAATGCTTACACGGCGAACGATGACGCCGCACGCATCGACGATACAGGTCGATTCGCGCTGGAAGTCATCGCCAGGGCCGTCAGGCAGGCGGCCTATGTGGATTGGGGAGGCAACGAAGCGCCGGCTGTCGTGCAGCCATCCATGTCTCCGAGCATGGAAGGAATGGATGCTCGCAGGCTGAATTCAAGTACGGTCGGCATGACGTCGCCCCAGACACAATCGGTCAATGGCAGCGATCTCCTGTCCATCCAGTTCTTCGGCGCAGGCGATGAAACGATGCTCAATTGCGCGGGTTTTCCGGTGCCGGGCGGACAGCGCGGCAGCAGCATTTTCTACGTGGCCAGAGACGAATCCGGTGAGCCGCAGCTTTACTGCAAGTATGCCGGCGACACCGGCTGGACTTCGGCAGCCATTGCACGCGGCATCGAGTCATTTCAGGTGCTGTACGGCCTGGATACCGATGACGACGGCATGCCCAACCGGGTGCTCAATGCGTCGGCAATCAATGCGCTGGACGATGCAATCGTCGACACCGGGGATTCCGCAGCCCGCAATGCGAAGACGCACTGGAAAAAGGTCGTCACCGTTAATGTGTCGCTGCTTGTCCGGGGGGAGGCCGATACGGATGCCCGCGGCAATGATGCTTCCGTCACGTATGACCTGTTCGGCAACGACTATTCGGACGGGCATGGAGTCGATGACCAGGGTGTTCGCTTGCGCAAGGAAGATTTCCCGGTTTCCGCAAGGAGCCGCTACCGGAAAGTCTATTCGACGACGATCCAGTTGCGGAATGCGACGGATGGGGCCAATCGATGAGCGACCTCCATGAATCCGCATCCATGCACGCCCGCTTCGCAATAAGAGCTGGAGTCAATTTGCATGCGCAAAGGGGCGTGTCGCTCATCGTGTCCCTGCTGATGCTCATCGTCATTCTGTTGCTGGGCACATCGGCCGCGCAGATTGCGTTGCAGGCTGAAAAAGGCTCAAGAAATGACCGTGATCGCCAGGTTGCGCTGCAGGCCGCGGAGGCTGCGTTGATGGATGCCGAAATGGATATCGAACATTCCCCGGATTCCGCTCGTTCGCGCAGTCATCTCTTCAGTTCGGAAGACATGCAGGGCTTTCCCGAGTCCGGGTGCAATGCGGGAATAGGCAATATCAGGCTTGGCCTGTGCGCGCCGCCCCTGCCGGACGCGGAGCCGGTCTGGGCCAGCGTGAACTTCCTCGATGAATCCGGCAACGCGAATTCGGTCCCCTACGGACAGTTCACCGGCGCGAGCTTTCAGTCCGGCGCGGGACCGCTACCCGCGAGGCGTCCGAGATACATCATCGAACCCCTGAAATTTACCTACAAGGGGCAGAGCGCCGAAATGCCGACCGTGTTCTATCGCATTACGGCTATCGGCTTCGGCATGCGTGACGAAACACAAGTGGTGCTGCAGACACACTACCGCAAGGGAGAAAAATAACATGGGCTGCAAGCGATACCTGGCGGTGGTTGCCGCAACCGGATGGCTCCTGCTCCTGGCCGGCCATGTGTCGGGCATTGCCGCGAATGCGCCGGTCGAGATTGCCGACGTGCCGCTGTTCGATGGACGCCTGAATGTGCATCCCAACCTGCTGCTCAGTCTTTCGGTGGAATTTCCGACGGTCGGGATTGCTTACCGCGGCGATGGCGGCACGTACAACCGGACCGTTGAATATACCGGCTACTTCAATCCAGCGAAATGCTACCGGTACAAGGGCAGCAACCGTAATCCGGGCAACGATCCGCAGACATTCTATGAAGGCCTTTACTTCGAGATCGACAAGAATGCCGATGCGCTGCACGAGTGCGACGGTACCGGCTTCAGCGGCAACTTCATGAACTGGGCGTCATCATCCGCGATCGACATGCTGCGCCTGTCGCTGACCGGCGGCGACCGCATCGTCGACAAGCCGGGTGAAACCGTGCTCCAGCGCGCCGTATTGTCCGATACGCCGGAAGCAAATTTCTATGCCCACGCCACTTACTTCCCGCGGCGGAAAGTCGAGCAGACAGGTAACGTCAGCGCACCCAATCGGGTCACGCCGTTCAACGTCAAGGAGCTGTATGTCGTTTCCTGTAGAAACAGGATATTGTTCAGCGACGTCAGCAGCGGCTTGAATGGCGATAGCGCCGGGCTTGAGTATTGCACGTCGCAATGGAGCGGCAAGGGCAAGATGCCGGCGAATGCAACCGACAAGAAGCTCGGCGATTACCTGGTGCGTGTCGCAGTCTGCGATGCCAGTGAAGGTCCGGTGCGCACTGACCTGTGCATGAAGTTTGGCAGCGGCTACAAGCCGGTCGGCCAGATCCAGCGCAATGCCGACAAACTCAGAATCGGTGCCATGGGATACCTGCTCGATGATGCCGCACAGCGTTACGGCGGTGTGCTGCGTTCGCCCATCAAGTATGTCGGCGCAAGGCAGCGCAAGCCGCCGTCATTTGCCGAGACCCTGAATGATCGACCGGAATGGGACGAGGCAAGCGGCGTCTTTCACGCAAATCCCGACGACCCTGCCACCCTGGACGGCGCAAGCAACAGCGGAGTCATCAATTACCTGAACAAGTTCGGAAGGACGGGACGGTACAAGCAGTACGATCCCGTCAGCGAGCTTTTTTATGAAGGCATTCGCTATTATCAAGGCAAACCGCCCACCGATTCCGCGATCAGCAATGTAACGAACGGCATGAAAGACGGATTCCCCGTTCTCGACAAGTGGGAAGACCCGGTCACCGCCTCTTGCCAGCGCAATTACATCGTCAATATCGCCGACGTCAACACGCACTGGGATCGCTACGTGCCCGGCAATGCACGCACCAAGTTCGGGCCGGCCGGCAGCCAGGCCGATGCGTATGACGCGGCTCGACCGGCGGATGCGGAGGTCGCGGGCAAGACACCTGCATTCGACGTTGCCTACTGGACGAAGCTGGTCGGCGACATGGAAACCGATGCTGCGGGAAGCTACGGCAATCCGGCGAAGAACAGCAACCTCAGCGCACTCGACACCAAAGATTCCGGCGCGTCCGGCCATGGCACCTACTACATGGCGGGCCTTGCATATTGGGCAAACACCAACGACATACGACTGGACAAGCCAGTCAGGGTGAAGACTTTCGCCATCGATGTCGACGAGGGCGGCAACGGCCTGATTGACGGCAGCACCCGTGCGTTGAAACCGCGGGACAGTCAACTCTATCTCGCCGCCAAATACGGTGGCTTCGATGCGAAGACGGCGCAGAACAATCCTTTCATCAGCCTGTCTGCGGCGGGCGTGCCGGTCAGCGGAAGCTATACCGAGTGGAGCGATGGCGAGGGCCCGTCTGCCGTCCCGCGCAACTATTTTCTTGCCGGCCAGCCGGCAGCGATGATGCAGTCCATCAGCAAAATATTCGCATCGATTGCCGACGGCAGCGGCACGATCTCCGGCGTCTCGGTTTCGACCACGAAAATCTCCAGCGACGGCGCCTTCGTGTATCAACCCGGCTTTGAATCCGGCAGCTGGAGCGGCAGCCTAAGGAAACTGAAAATTGGGCTCGGCGCGAATGAGGTCATCAATATCGCGGGCACGCCTGAATGGGATGCGGGACAGATACTGACCGGTACCGACAAGCAGGCCGCCAAGCCTGCGCACGCCGACCGCCGCATATACACCAGCCAGTACCATTCCGACGGCGGCATGTCGAGCGTTGAATTCAAATGGGACCAGCTGAATGCAGCGCAGCAAGCGCTGCTCGACCAATCGCCTGACGACGGCAAGCCTGACGGCAACGGATCGGCGCGCGTGGATTACCTGCGCGGAGATCGGGCATTGGAAGCGGGGCGGCCCAACGGGATCTTTCGCAGCCGCAAGAGGGTGCTGGGCGACATCCTGAACAGCAATCCCGTCCTTGTCGGCGCGCCGTCCTCATCCCACTACGGAAATGGCTACGAGACCTTTGCCAAGGAACGTCAGCAACGTGCCAAGGCAGTCTACATCGGCGCGAATGACGGCATGCTGCATGCATTCGCGGCAAGCGACGGGCTGGAACTGTTTGCCTTCGTGCCTGGCGCCGTGCTGGCGCACCTGAACAGCCTGACCGCGCCCGACTATAAACACAGACCTTATGTCGACGGCGGTATCGCGGTGGGTGAGGCGCGCGTGAGCGGCGCCTGGAAGACCGTGCTGGCGAGCGGAATGGGCGGAGGAGCGCAGGGCGTCTTCGCGCTGGACGTAACGGATCCTGCCAATTTTGCCGCCGGCGCCAAAGCCCTTTTTGAATTCACCGATGCGGATGATCCGGACATGGGAAACATCATGGGCGGCCCGGTGATTGCCAAGTTCAATGCGGGCACGCAGGCCGGCGTTCCGCAATTCAAGTATTTTGTCGTGGTGTCCAGCGGACTGAACAATTATCGGGACGACGGCGTCGACCGCTTCAATGCCGATGGTGCAAGCGCCTTGTTTCTGCTTTCGCTTGACAAGCCGTCCTCGGTCAAGTGGCAGTCAGGTGTCAATTATTTCAAATTCCGCGTGCCGGGCAAGGTGCCTGGCGCGCAGAACGGTCTTTCCGCGCCGGCGCTGGTGACCGGAGCGGATGGCGCCGTACGCTATGCCTACGCGGGCGACCTGCAGGGCAACGTGTGGCGCTTCAACTTCACCGGTTCCGCTCCATGGAGCGATGCACTATCCGGTTCGGCGCCAATGTTCAGCGCAACCGATCACCAGGGTGCGCCGCAGCCGATCACGGTGCAGCCGCGCGTGGTGTTCGCGCCCGGCGGCGGCTTCATCGTCCTTTTCGGCACGGGCAAATTCATCGAATCGAACGATGCGGTGAGCGCGACGTATTCGGTCCAGTCGTTCTACGGCGTTTTCGACCCAGGTTCGCAGGTGTCTGCCACATTCGGCCGCTCGAATCTCGCGCGGCGCACGCTCAACAAGACGGGTAATGGAAGCTTCGAGATCGTCGGGCCGGAGATCGATTACGGCAGCGGCGCCGATCAACCGAAGGGGTGGTATGTCGATTTCGCGGAATCCGACAAGAGCGGCGAACGCAGCGTGACCAACCCGCTTGTGATCAACGGTTTCGTTTTCTTCAACACCCTCATTCCCGGCAGCGATCCCTGCCAGCTCGGCGGCGGACGCAGCTACGTGCTCGACACGATCACTGGCATGGCCGCCGGTGGCGAGACTGGCCGGCTTTCGGCGATAGGCATGCTCAGCCCGCCCATCGCTTTCGAGACAGGCGTCGAAGTCGGGGATCGCAATGCAGTCGGTCGCCGGGCGGTCAGGAAAAGAGTCAGCGTCGTCAACTTCGGTACGGGCGGTGCCACTTCCTTCAATGGCGGATCAAAGGGCGGCGATGCAGCTGCCGGTGACCGCGTGGAAGCCATGCTGCCCGCCGGGCGGTTCAGCTGGCGGGAAATCATCAACTGGGAGGAAATCCGCAATGCCCTGCTCAAGAAATGAGGCGCGGCCGGTAGGCGAAGGCGGCTTTACCCTGATCGAGGTGCTCGTCGCGGTCGTCATCGTCGGTATCCTGGCCTCGATTGCCTATCCTTCCTATGTCGAATCGGTCCGGCGCGCCAAACGCGGTGAAGGAAAGGCCGCGATGATGCAGATCCTTCAAGCCCAGGAACGGTATTACTCCCAGCAGAATACCTATGTCGCCTATTCGGTATCGGCGCCCAAGGGCTTCAAGAATTATTCCAGCGACAATCCCGACAGCAGTGCCTATGAACTGTCGGCAAATGCATGCGCCGGCGAAACCATCCGCGATTGCGTGACGGTGACAGCCAAGCCGAGGTTCTATGATCCGGTGTGCGGCTCGCTTTCTCAATCGAGCAACGGCTTGCGCTCGCCGGCCGATCCTGTCTGCTGGAGATAGGATGAGGACTGTCAATAACAGGATGGGCTACCGGCAACGGGCGGGTTTTTCACTCATTGAACTGATGATCGTCGTGTTGATTGCCGCCGTGCTCGCCGGCATGGCGGCCCCGTCATTCGGCCGGCTCATTGAAAGCCAGCGATTGACGGGCACGGTCAACGACTTCCTTGCATCCATCCAGCTTGCGCGTTCGGAAGCGATCAAGCGGGGACGCCGGGTCGATCTCGTGCCCGCGGGAACGGCCTGGACCGACGGCTGGGTCGTCCTGATCGACGAAAATGACAACCAGTCGATCGACTCGGGCGAAACCATTGTCCACCGGCACGAACCTGCGGCGGCAGGGATGTCGATCACATCCAAGCTGAGCGACAATGCGAAGCTTTATATCGCCTATAACGGCACGGGACGGACCCGGACCAATGCCGCGGGCGGGCAGCAGTTTCAATCCGGTTCCATTTCATTCGAACTTGGCGAGCAGCGGCGGAAAATCGTATTGAACGCACTTGGACGGCCCCGTACCTGCAAGTTGACAGCAGGCGAGGCCAGCTGCTGAGCAAGCCGATCCGGCAGCATGACGTCGGATGACTCAAGATAAAATGGCGTCAGGGACGAAAGGCGCGGGATTGGGTTAAGGCAGCTGCTCCGCCTGTTCTATCGCCTGGAGAATGCGCGACCTCAGCAATCAATGCCTTTGGAAAAGTTCACGTGGAAATCATCAACGACTCGCAAGGAATGGCGCTGGCGCTCGAATGGGCGGCAAAGTCAATGTTCATCACGACGCCCAATCCGCGTGTCGGCTGTGTGATAGTGAAGAACGGGCAGGTTGTCGGTGCCGGCGCTACCCAGCCTCCGGGCCAGGCCCATGCGGAAGTGCAGGCGCTGCAGGACGCCGCGCGCCGCGGTGCGGACGTGCGTGGCGCGACGGTCTACGTGACACTGGAACCCTGCAGCCATTACGGCCGCACCCCGCCTTGCGCCGATGCGCTCATCCGCGCCGGGGTGGGCCGCGTCGTCGCGGCACTGGGGGACCCGAATCCGCTGGTCGGCGGAGAGGGTGTCGCCAAGCTTCGCGCGGCGGGCATCGAGGTGCTGACGGATGTCGGCGCCGACGCCGCGCGGGAAATGAATATCGGCTTTCTCTCCCGCATGCAACGAGGACGTCCCTGGGTAAGGATGAAGGCCGCGGCGAGCCTGGACGGCAAGACCGCACTGCATAATGGGCAAAGCCAGTGGATCACGTCTTCGGCGGCGCGTGACGATGGACACTGGTGGCGGGCTCGCGCATGCGCAATCCTCACAGGCATCGGTACGGTGCAGGAAGACGATCCGCAACTCAACGTGCGCGCTGTGGAAACGCCGCGGCAGCCGCGCCGGATCGTGATCGACAGCCGCCTCCAGATCGAGCCGTCGGCGCGGGTGCTGGCGGGCGGCGGCACCTGGATAGTCGCCGCGGTACCCGATCCCGATAAGGAAGCGCAACTGCGCGCGCTAGGCGCTGAAATCATCATGCTGCCCAACGCCCGTGGCAAGGTCGATCTGCCGGCGCTGATGCAGGAGCTCGGTCGGCGCCAGATCAATGAACTGCATGTCGAAGCCGGCTTCAAGCTCAATGGTTCGCTGATCCGTGAGAGATGCGTCGATGAACTCCTGCTGTATCTTGCGCCATCCGTCCTGGGCGACGCGCAAGGCCTGTTTGATCTGCAGGCGCCGGCAAGTCTCGATCAGAAAACCCCGCTTTCCTTCCATGAGATCAAGCAGATCGGACCTGATTTGCGTATCCTTGCTCGTTTCACTTGAATATCTGAACGGATTTCGACCATGTTTACCGGAATTGTGGCCACTGTCGGCAAGATTTCCTCGATAACTCCCCTGGGCGAGGAGCCCGGCGCCGGCGTGCGTCTCACCGTCGACGCGGGCGGCCTGCCGATGGATGACGTCGCGCTGGGCGACTCGATTGCGCTCAACGGTGCTTGCATGACGGTCGTCAGCAAGACCGGAAACGGATTTGCGGTCGATGTCTCCCGCGAAAGCCTCAACCGCACGGCGGGCCTGGATGCAATCGGCGAAGTCAACCTGGAAAAGGCGCTGACCCTGGCCGACCGCCTCGGCGGGCATCTCGTTTCAGGTCATGTCGATGGACTGGGAACGGTGCTGCGATTCGATCCGGTCGGCGAATCAATGGAGTTGGTCGTGGAAGCGCCGAGGGACATGGCCAAGTACCTGGCCTACAAGGGATCCGTCGTCGTCAATGGCGTGTCGCTGACGGTCAACCAGGTCAGGGATACAGAAAAGGGATGCGAATTTTCCATCAACCTGATTCCGCATACCGTTCAGGTCACCACGCTCAAGCACCTGAAGCCCGGCACGCGCGTTAATCTGGAAATCGATCTGATTGCGCGCTATGTCGAGCGCATGCTCAGCCTGAAGGAATAAGGGACGAACGGTAAAGGGCGGAAGCGGGGGACGGAAGGGGAAATCCTGGCGGGTGCAAGTCCGGCGGCGAGGCCACGGTTTGTTTCGAACTTGAAAGTTCAGACCCATCCAAATCCTTTAAAATAGCGGGCTAAATAGGATTTCAGTCATGGCTATTTCAACAACTCAAGAAATCGTTGCCGAGCTGCGCGCCGGCCGCATGGTCATCCTCGTCGATGAAGAGGATCGTGAAAATGAAGGCGACCTGGTGCTGGCGGCCGAATTCGTGACGCCGGAAGCAATCAACTTCATGGCCAAGTATGGACGCGGCCTGATTTGCCTGACGCTGACCGAAGAGCGCTGCAACCTGTTGAACCTGCCGATGATGACCACTCGCAACGGCACGTCCTACGGTACCAATTTCACCGTATCCATCGAAGCGGCGGAAGGCGTGACGACCGGCATCTCGGCGGCGGACCGTTCCCGAACCGTGCAGGTAGCTGTCGCAAAGAACGCCAAGGCTTCCGACATCGTGCAGCCCGGCCATATTTTTCCGTTGAAAGCCCAGAAGGGCGGCGTGCTGATGCGCGCCGGCCACACCGAAGCCGGCTGCGACTTCGCCGAACTGGCGGGACTGACACCGGCCGCGGTGATCTGCGAAATCATGAGGGATGACGGGACGATGGCGCGCCTGCCCGACCTGATCGAATTCGCAAGGGAACATAATCTGAAGATCGGCACCATTGCCGACCTGATTCATTACCGCAGCCAGAACGAAAGCATCGTCGAGCGCGTGGCCGAACGGGTCATGCATACCGCGCACGGCCCGTTCCGCACCATTGCTTACCGCGACAAGCCGAGCGGCGGCGCTCATCTTGCGCTGGTGCATGGCGATATTTCGCCGGAACTTGAAACCATGGTGCGGGTGCACCAGCCAGTATCCATTCTCGACCTGCTCGAAACCGAGGTGACCACGCATTCCTGGAATGCGGCCTCGGCGATGGCCGCGATCAAGGCAGGGGAACGCGGCGCGATGATTCTGCTCAATTGCGAGGAGTCGGCCGAACAGATGTTTGCCCAGTTCGAAGCGCTCAACAATCCCGGATCCGTTCCGCAGCCGCGCGGCTCCCGACTCGATCTGCGCACTTACGGCATCGGAGCGCAGATACTGAAGGATATCGGCGTAGGCAAGATGAAATTGCTTGCCAGCCCGCGCAAGATGCCATCAATGACGGGCTTTGACCTGGAAGTCGTCGGCTATCAGGCCAAGCCGTAAGGTCGGGCGCACCGAGAGCAAGCCGAGCAAGCTGAAGAATTCCATGAATTGAACGGCGGTTTGGAACCGCCGGGCGTCTGACAACCAATAACAACCGTACCCTGCCGCAGCATGCCGTCACAGTTTCATTGGCGAATACGCATGCGGCATGGTGCCAGTTTCATTAAGCGCAGCTGCGCATGAAGGAATTACCATGACTGTAGGAACATATGCGACGAATCTGAACGGCGAGGGAGTGCGCGTCGGCATTGTGCAGGCCCGCTTCAACGAAGACGTTTGTCATGGCCTGCTGTCCGCCTGCCTTGCAGAGCTCAAGCATCTTGGGGTTGCCGATGAGGATGTGCTGCATGTGACCGTACCGGGCGCGCTGGAAATTCCGCTGGCCCTGCAGAAAATGGCCGAGTCGCAGCAGTTCGACGCGCTGATCGCCATCGGTGCCGTAATTCGCGGTGAAACCTACCATTTCGAACTGGTATCCAACGAGTCGGGTGCTGGCATTACCCGAGTTGGACTGGATTTCGGCATTCCCATCGCCAATGCCGTGCTGACGACCGACACGGATGAACAGGCCGAGGCCCGGATGGCGGAAAAGGGAACTGATGCAGCTCGCGTCGCCGTCGAAATGGCCAATCTGTCGATTGCGCTGGAAGAACTCGCCGAAGCTACAGACGAAGAGTAAGCCATGAACCAGAAATCCGCTCACGCCAATCCGAACAAGAACCGGACGCCCCGCCACCGCGCTCGCGAGTTCGCGTTGCAAGGCCTCTATCAGTGGCTGCTGGCAAGCGAGGATGCGGGCGCTATCGATGCCCACATCCGCGAAGCGCATGGTTTTGATAAAGCCGATGCGGAGCATTTCAATACGCTGCTGCACGGCACCATCAAGCAGGCGGCCGCGCTGCGCGCAAATCTGGCGCCGCTGATCGACCGCCCCATCGAGCAGTTGTCCCCGGTGGAACATGCTGCGCTGTTGATCGGCGCCTACGAACTCGAAAACCATATCGAGATTCCATACAAGGTGATCATCAATGAAGCAGTCGAACTGACCAAATCCTTTGGCGGCATTGATGGCCACAAGTATGTGAACGGTGTGCTCGACAAATTTGCCGCCAAGGCGCGCAATGTCGAAGTCGACGACGCTAGGAAGCGCTGATCGCCAATACGTCCTTCCAGTGGGGTGGGTTAGAAATTTGTTGAATGCAAATGTCGTGAAATCTTGTCGAGACAAGGAAAGAATCACAACAGGGCCGAGGCCTTGCGCGCATTGTTGAAGCGGTATCGGCGCGATTCTCTTCGATCATTGGACAACAAATTCATAACTCGCGCCACTAGTTACATTTCCGGCCGAACATCCTGATTTCATGAATCCGACACTGGCTTCTCGCCTTGCCAATATCGCGCCTTTCCATGTGATGGAACTGGCGAAGTTGGCGACAGAACTCGAGCGCAGCGGGCGTTCCATCATTCATATGGGCATCGGCGAGCCCGATTTCACCGCGCCCGCTCCCGTCATTGAAGCCGCGTCCCGCGCCATGGCGGACGGCAGGCTGCAATATACGGCCGCAATCGGCATTCCGGCATTGCGCGAAGCGATCTCCGCGCATTACAAAGACGTTTACAAGCTCGACGTGGCGCCGTCCCGCATCATCGTAACGGCTGGCGCCTCGGCGGCGCTGCTGCTGGCGTGCGCAGCGCTCGTCGAAAAGAATGCCGAAGTGCTGATGCCCGACCCTTCGTATCCCTGCAACCGGCATTTCGTTGCCGCATTCGAAGGCCGCGCGAAGATGATTCCGAGTGGCCCCGAGCAGCGTTTCCAGCTCTCGGATGAAACTGTCAGGGAACATTGGGGCGTAGATACCCGCGGCGTGTTGCTGGCGTCGCCGTCCAATCCGACCGGCACGTCGATACCGCATGACGAACTGGCGAGCATCGTCTCAACCGTGCGCGGGAAGGGCGGCTTCACGATTGTCGATGAAATCTACCAGGGGTTGACCTATGACGAGGCGCCTTACTCCGCGCTGTCGCTGGGCGACGATGTCATCGTCATCAACAGTTTTTCAAAATATTTCAACATGACCGGCTGGCGTCTCGGCTGGCTCGTGGTGCCGCCTTCGATGGTCGCGCCAATTGAAAAACTCGCACAGAACCTGTTCATCTGCGCATCCGGCATTGCGCAGCATGCCGGCGTTGCCTGCTTTGCGCCTGAATCGATCGCCATCTATGAAGAGCGCAAAGCCGAGTTCAAGCGCCGCCGAGACTATATCGTGCCGGCGCTGCGCCAACTCGGCTTCAAGGTGCCGGTGACACCTGACGGCGCATTCTATGTCTATGCCGATTGCTCGGCGTTGTCGGAAGATGCCGATCGCCTGACGATAGACATGCTGCACCAGGCAGGGGTGGTGCTGGTGCCCGGACTGGACTTCGGACCGTCCACGGCGCGGCAGTATATCCGGCTGTCCTACGCCACTTCGATGGACAATCTGGAGGAGGCGGTGCTCCGGCTCGAACGGTTTTTTGCCGCATACGCCAAGCGCGTCTGAGCGCCCGACCTGCGATGCCAAATAAAAAAGGAGCCTGAACGGCTCCTTTTTTATTGTTTGCCACAGAAAGCATCAGAGGCAAGGCATCGGAGGCTTGGCATCAAAGCGCGGGCGCCAGCTGACTTTCCTCGTTTTGCACCAGCGGGCGGGTTTCGTTCATTGCCGTTGTGGCTTCCTCGGTCGGCGGCGGCGTTTTCACTTCAGCCGGCGCTGGTTTCACCTGAGCCGGGCTGGGTGAGGATGCCTTCGCGGTGGAAGTGATCACGGGTACCTTCTTGCCCATTGCCACTTCCTTGAGGCGCCGGTATTCGGCTAGCACCTTGGCGCCATAGCCGAAATCGGTTTCGAGCGCGCCGGCGCCGACATACATCTTGAGGCCGGCTTCCACCGAACCGCCGCGTTCGACGTAATCCTTGAGAATCAGGGAACCGACGCGAATATTGGCGACCGGATTCAACGCCGCCTTGACGCCGCCGAGTTCGCGGAACTTGTCATGATGCACCTTGGACATCACCTGCATCAGTCCCTGGGCACCGACCGGACTTTCGGCAAAAGGATTGAAGCCGGATTCGATCGCCATGACCGACAGGATGAGCAGCGGGTCAAGCTTGATTTCCTTGGCCGTCAGGTAGGCTGCGGAGACCAGCATATTGGTGGCATCGGCCGCGACGCGGTAGCGCTTCGACAGCCATTCGGTGACCCATTGCTGCTGCTTGGCATTGCCTGCATGGGCGGCGTCTCCGTTCGCCGCCGTCGGCGTATGCATCGCTGAAACCGCAATCAACGACGTCGCTGCGGCAGGCGGGATTGCGGTGGCTGTCGCAGGCTGCGTGCGCGGAAGCTCTGCCACCGTGCTGGCCGCAGCCAGGGGCGAGCTCGAAGGCACGGTGGTAGCGGCAACAAACGGCGAGAGCGTTTTCAGGCGGTCGGCAGCTTCCGGCTTGACGACCATGATGCCCAGCAGGGCCAATGCAGCGATACCAAGCAGCGTAAGGGTATGGCGTGCAGTAATCATGAAGCCGTTGAACGTGTCGCGGGCAAACACCGCCCACGCGGCCGACTGCGTGGCCTGTTGGCGGGTAAAGTCGTACGCCGCTTGTGTATATCGATTTATCATTGAACCTCCTGAATCCTCACGGCAAACGAAGGGCCACAACAAGATGCTGTAGGCACTTGATTTCAACGTGAATCAGTCACTGTCTGCAGCCGCGCGCAGCGCCTGGCGGCAGACATCGCGATTGTCCGTCCTGGAATGTCGGCGCACGGCCGGCTGGATGGACAACTTTTCCGGGGGAGAAGGCAGACGCCTTTTGAAAACACTCCTTAAAATGTCATATGGGACCCCGATCCCGTGGATACTGAGCGGATTGTCATGCCGATCCCTGGATATGGGGAAAGGGCCGCTCATCAAGCTGGCCGAATTTTAGGTGCGTGTTTATATCGAGTCAATACTAACAAATAGCTATGTTATTACTTTGAGATATAAAGATTCCCTGCAATGCAATAAAAGATAAATAAAATCAACTACTTGGGCTTGCATTCTACAAACACAGACAAGCCTCAAACTTTGTGAAAAATCATGAAATATTCGGATTTGCGGGATTTTATTGCTCAAATGCAAGAGATTGGCGAGCTGAAGCAGGTTTCAGTACCTGTTTCCACCCATCTTGAGATGACGGAAATCTGCGACCGCGTGCTGCGCAGCGGCGGTCCGGCGCTGCTGTTCCAGCGGCCTGAAGGGCATCGCATACCCGTGCTGGCCAATCTTTTCGGCACGCCGCGCCGGGTCGCGCTGGGAATGGGAGCGCAGGATGTAAGCGAGCTGCGCAAGATTGGACACCTGCTCTCCACGCTCAAGGAGCCGGAGCCGCCGAAAGGCCTGAAGGATGTGCTTGGCCTGGGAAGCATGGTGAAGGCGTTGTGGGACATGGCACCAAAGGAGCATCGCTCGGCACCCTGTCAGGAAATAGTCTGGGAAGGGCAGGATGTGGATCTGGCGAAACTGCCGATCCAGCATTGCTGGCCCGGCGACGTCGCGCCTTTGATCACTTGGGGACTGGTGATCACCAAGGGGCCCCACAAGAAACGGCAGAACCTCGGCATCTACCGCCAGCAGGTGATCGGCCATAACAAGGTCATCATGCGCTGGCTGGCGCATCGCGGTGGCGCGCTGGATTTCCGCGAGCACGGCATTGTGAATCGCGGCCAGCCGTATCCGGTCGCGGTGGCGCTGGGTGCGGATCCGGCGACGATACTCGGCGCCGTCACGCCGGTGCCGGACAGCCTGTCGGAATACCAGTTCGCCGGCCTGCTGCGCGGCAGCCGTACCGAACTGGTCAAGGCGATCGGCAGCGAACTGCGCGTACCGGCCTCGGCGGAAATCGTTCTGGAAGGGCATATCTACCCTGATGAATCCCATCCGAGCGGCTATGAGCATGCGTTGGAAGGACCGTATGGCGACCATACCGGCTATTACAACGAACAGGATAGGTTTCCGGTATTCACCATCGACAGGATCACGATGCGGCGCGATCCGATCTACCACTCGACCTATACAGGCAAACCGCCGGATGAGCCGGCAGTGCTGGGCGTGGCGCTCAACGAAGTATTCGTGCCGCTGCTGCAGAGGCAGTTTTCCGAAATCACGGATTTCTATCTCCCGCCGGAGGGCTGCAGCTACAGGATGGCGGTGGTGCAGATCAGAAAGGCTTACGCCGGACATGCCAAGCGGGTGATGTTCGGCGTCTGGAGTTTCCTGCGCCAGTTCATGTACACCAAGTTCATCGTGGTGGTGGACGAGGATGTGAACATCCGGGACTGGAAGGAAGTCATCTGGGCAATTACCACGCGCGTCGATCCTTCAAGGGACACCACGCTGGTCGACAACACGCCGATCGATTACCTCGACTTCGCTTCGCCGGTCAGCGGACTGGGAAGCAAGATGGGGATCGATGCCACCAACAAGTGGCCGGGGGAGACCAGTCGCGAATGGGGAACGACGATTTCAATGACGCCGGAAGTGAAGGCGAAAATCGACCGGATCTGGGGTGAGCTCGGTATCTGATGCCAATCCCAAGCCATTCCATGACATGAGAATGGTATGAGCCGAGACGGATGCCGATTGCCGCCTTCCTGGACCCGGTCCCGGAAATAGGGAGGCGCTCCTTCGGCTTTGCTGTTAAAATGCAGGTCGGCGGGCCCCTGCGCATTGTGGCATGGCCAACCTGGTCAGGTCGGGAACGAAGCAGCCACAGCCATTTCCCGCAAGTGCCGTAGACAAGGCTCGCCCCTTTCCTGCTGATTCCTTATATCTCCCGTAGCCATTTCCGTATTCTCATGCCGGCCATGCGCGTTTCAGGATGTCCTGCTGCAATGCGGCGGCTGACAGGGTGCCATAGACACGGCCCGACTCCGCATCGATACGGCTGGCAATGAAGGCCTCCGCGATCGGCGACGGCGAAGCCTGCAGCATCAGGCAAGCCTGGGCGGCAAGCACCAGTTTCTGCGCGAAGCGGCGCGCAAGCATTTCCCGTTGTTCGGGCGGCGTGGCGAGATCCCTGCGCAAGCCGTCAATCAGTCCCTGCAACCCGGCATGTCCGCTGGCTGTACCGGCCAGCTGGTCGAGCAGCAGAAGAAAACCTTCGGTTTCCCGCTCGACGGCACGCAATACGTCCAGGCACATCACGTTGCCGGAACCTTCCCAGATGGAATTCACCGGCGCTTCGCGGTACAGCCGCGCCATCGGCCCGGTCTCGACGTAGCCGTTGCCGCCCCAGACTTCCATGCATTCCCCGGTAAATTCCAGCGCGCGCTTGCTGATCCAGAACTTGGCGGCCGGCGTGATGATGCGCCGCCAGGCCCGCTCCAGCGGATCCTGCGGCGATTCGAACGCCTGCGCCAGGCGCAGCATCAGCAAGGTGGCCGCTTCGCTTTCCAGAGCCAGGTCCGACAGCACATTGCGCATCAGCGGCTGCTCGGCGAGATGTCGGCCGAACGCGCTGCGATGCCGGGCATGGTGCGCCGCCTGCACGAAAGCCTGGCGCATCAGTCCGGCGCTGCCGATCACGCAATCCAGGCGGGTATGGTTGGCCATCTCGATGATGGTCGGAATGCCGCGGCCTTCCTCGCCGACCATGATGCCCCAGGCGTCCTGGAATTCGACTTCGCTGCTGGAATTGGAGCGATTGCCCAGCTTGTCCTTCAGCCGCTGGACCAGTACCGCGTTCTTGCTGCCGTCCGGCCGCCAGCGCGGCACGAAAAAGCAGGATAGGCCGCCGTCGGTGCGGGCCAGCACCAGATGCGCATCGCACATCGGCGCCGAGAAGAACCATTTGTGTCCGGTCAGCGCGTAGGCCGCGCCGCGTCCCTCGCCGTTCAGCGCGCGCGCCGTCGTGGCATTGGTGCGCACGTCGGAGCCGCCCTGTTTCTCGGTCATGCCCATGCCGATCAGGATGGATGTCTTTTGTTCCAGCGGAAGGTCGCGCGGATCATGTACAGTCGATAACAGCTTCGGTCCGAGTTCGGCGAACAGCCCGGGCTCCTTCTGCAGAACCGGAATCGAGGCGAAGGTCATCGTGGTCGGGCAGAGCGATCCGGCCTCGACCTGGGAATGCAGGAAATAGCCGGCGGCTCGGGCGACATGGGCGCCGCCGCGCGCCTCCATCCAGGGCAGGGCATGCAGCGCTTCCCGGCGCAGCGACGCCAGCAGCGCATGCCATGCCGGATGGAATTCCACCGAGTCGATGCGTCGGCCGAAACGGTCATGCGTTTCGAGTGCCGGCGGATGCCGGTTGGCGAGGTCGCCAAGATGCAACACTTCCTTCGTGCCGAGGCGTGCGCCCAGCATTTGCAGTTTTTCCCCGTTCCAGTCGGCGCCGCGGCGGCGCACGCCGTCGCCGAGCGCGATGTCGGTGGAAAAAAGGTTGTAGTCTGTTAGCTCCGGTACCTGGTTGGTGACTTCATGTGTGGGCCATTGCATGCCGGTATCCTTTTTTCAACAACTGAATCCGCAGTCTATAACTTGCATCAGGTCAGGTAAAATGCTTGCTACAACCAACAGCCAGCGCAACCATGTCTTATCAAGTACTCGCCCGCAAGTATCGTCCAAAGAGCTTTGAAACGCTCGTCGGGCAGGAGCACGTCGTGCGGGCGCTCACGCATGCGCTGGACCAGCGGCGCCTGCACCATGCCTACCTGTTTACCGGAACGCGCGGTGTGGGCAAGACGACGCTGTCGCGCATTCTCGCCAAGTCGCTGAACTGCCAGGGGCCGGACGGCAGCGGCGGCATCACCGCCAGGCCCTGCGGCGTCTGCGAGGCATGCACCGCCATCGATGCCGGGCGTTTCGTCGACTACATCGAAATGGACGCCGCCTCCAATCGTGGCGTCGATGAAATGGCGCAATTGCTCGAGCAGGCGGTCTACGCGCCGTCGAATGCGCGCTTCAAGGTCTACATGATCGACGAAGTGCACATGCTGACCAATCATGCGTTCAATTCCATGCTCAAGACGCTGGAAGAGCCGCCCGAGCATGTGAAATTCATTCTCGCCACGACCGATCCGCAAAAGATCCCGGTGACGGTGCTGTCGCGCTGCCTGCAGTTCAATCTGAAGCAGATGCCGCCGGGGCATATCGTCGGCCATCTGGAGAATATCCTCGGACAGGAAGACATTTCCTTCGAGCCTCAGGCACTGCGTCTGCTGGCGCAGGGCGCGCATGGTTCGATGCGGGACGCCCTGTCCCTGACCGACCAGGCGATTGCCTATGCCGCCGGCAAGGTGACGCTGGAAGCGGTGCAGGGCATGCTCGGCGCCCTCGATCAATCCTATCTGATCCGCGTGCTGGATGCGCTGGCCGCCAAAGATGGCGCAGGAATGCTCGCGGTTGCCGACGAAATGGCAACGCGCAGCCTGTCCTACAACGCCGCCTTGCAGGACCTCGGCACCGTGCTGCACCGGATTGCGCTGGCACAGGCCGTGCCGGCCGCAGTGCCCGACGATGTTCCCGAAAGGGAAGATGTCCTGCGCCTGGCAGGCTTGTTCGATGCGGAAGAGATCCAGCTGTTCTACCAGATCGCCGTCCACGGGCGTAACGACCTGAGCCTGGCGCCGGACGAGTATGCAGGCTTCACGATGACGCTGCTGCGGATGCTGGCCTTCCGCCCCGGCATGGGCGGCGGAGATGGCGCCGGCAAGGCGCAGCCGCCGGCTGCTTCCATGGCGCAGGCGCCGCGCGCCGCTGCTCCTGCGGCGTCCGCGGCAAGGTCGGCAGTAGCGCCCGTGGCATCTGCAGCATCTGCTCCCGCAACTTCCGCAGCTCCTGCCACCACCTCGCGACCCGCTGGCATGAGCCCTGCGCGTGCCGCGCTGGAGGCGGCGCGCAATGGCGGCAAGGCGCCGATGGTCAACGCCGCGCAGTCCCGCCCGATGCCCTCGGCTGCTGCGCCTGCGGCCGCACCAGCATCGGCACCAGCATCCATGGCAGCCGCAGCACTGGCGCCCGCGCCATGGGAAGATGCGCCAGCGCACATGCATGAACCGATTCCTTTCGATTCCACGCCGCTGGCCGTTCAAAAAAAAACTGATACGCGTATCGCCGAGCTGATGCTCGCGGATACGGCGGTGCTGGAAGAAGCGCCGCCCGCCATGCGCACGCCTGCGTCCGTACCGGTGCCCGTGCCTGACATTGCCATCGTCAAGCCGGAGGCGCTGCCGCCGCTGGCCCCGACGCCGATACCCTCGCTCGGCTGGGATGGCAACTGGCCGGTACTGGCCGCGGCGCTTCCCCTGCGCGGCGTGGTCCAGCAGCTGGCGCAGCAGAGCGAACTGCTCCAGTGCGAAGACAACGGCGACGGCGTGCTGATGCACCTGCGCATCCCGCTGGAGACGCTGAGGTCGGCCGGCGCGGTGGATAAATTGATGGCGGCGCTGACCGAGCATTTCGGCAAGACGGTGCGCGTCACCACAGAAATCGGCGCCGTCCGCCAGACCGCCAATGCTGTGGCGGTGGCCGAGCGCGAAGCTCGCCAGCGCCAGGCGGAAGAAAGCATGCAACGCGATCCCTTCGTGCAGACGATGATGCGCGAGTTCGGCGCGACCATCGTGCCGGGATCGATCAAACCCCTCTAACCAACATTCGGGAGTAAGACCATGATGAAGGGCCAACTTGCAGGACTGATGAAGCAGGCGCAGCAGATGCAGGACAACATGAAGAAGATGCAGGAGCAGCTTGCGTCGATCGAGGTCGAGGGCCAGTCCGGCGCCGGCATGGTGAAGGTGGTCATGACTTGCAAGAACGACGTCAAGCGCGTCTCCATCGATCCTTCGCTGCTCGCCGACGACAAGGACATGCTCGAGGACCTGGTCGCCGCCGCCTTCAACGACGCGGTGCGCAAGGCCGAGGCCACTTCGCAGGAAAAGATGTCCGGCATGACCGCCGGCCTGCCGCTGCCGCCCGGCTTCAAGCTGCCGTTCTGATGGCGGATGTGGTGGATGCGGGGTCATGCGCCGTCCCGGCATGGCCCCTCGCGCGGGTCGTTCAAACAATCTGGCGATAGAGAACCGAATTGAAATCTCCCTCCAGCCTCGATTTTCTTACCGAAGCCTTGCGCAGGCTCCCGGGCATCGGTCCCAAGTCGGCGCAGCGCATGGCTTATCACCTGATGCAGCATGACCGCGACGGCGCCGGCCTGCTCGGCCGCGCGCTGCTGCAGGCGGTGAAGCGCGTCCATCACTGCGCCAGCTGCAATACCTTCACGGAAAACGAGCTCTGCGAGATGTGCACGGATTCCGAGCGCGACGCCACGCTGCTGTGCGTGGTGGAAACGCCGGCCGACCAGTTGATGATCGAGCAGACCCTGACCTACAAGGGGCTGTACTTTGTGCTGATGGGGCGGCTTTCGCCGCTCGACGGCATCGGTCCGAAGGATATTCATCTCGAAAAGCTGATCGCGCGCGCCACCGACGGCGTGGTGAAGGAGGTGGTGCTGGCCACCAATTTCACCAATGAAGGCGAAGCCACCGCGCATTACATCAGCGAGACGCTCAAGGCGCGCGGCATCAGGGTGAGCCGGCTGGCGCGCGGCGTGCCTGTCGGCGGCGAGCTGGAATACGTGGATGCGGGAACGATTGCCCGCGCGATGCTGGACCGCCGTAGCACCTGAGCACGCGATCGTCCATGCCGCGCGTTGCAGATTCAGGAGACGATTTGCCGGCGAGCGAGCCGGATGCTTCCTGGCTGGCGTCGCGCTGGCAGGCGCTCTGCACCGCGCTGGAATGCCCGCCGCAGGCGGCCGCGGACGTGTGGCAGCTCATCGAACAACACTACTGCGAACCTCGCCGGCATTATCACAACCTTGCGCATGTCGCCGCCTTGCTGCGCCATGCCGATGCGCATTGCGCGCATCTTTCGCATGCGCATGTCGTCGAACTGGCGATCTGGTTTCATGACGTCATTTACGACACCCAATCGGGCGGCAATGAAGTTGCCAGCGCCGCGGTGGCAAGCGCAGCCATGCAGGCAATGCGGGTGGATGCCGGCATTGCCTCGCAGGTCGAGCGCTGCATACTCGCCACCATCCATCATGCCGTGACCGATAAGGACGTGCCGGACCTTCCTCTGTTCCTGGACTTCGATCTCGCGATACTCGGCGCGCCCCGCGACGTGTACCAGCAGTACCGCGCCGCGATCCGCTGCGAATACGAATGGGTGCCGGAACAGGACTACCGGACCGGGCGGGCCAAGGTGCTGAGGCGCTTCCTAGACCGTCCGGCGCTGTACTTCACGCCATGGATGGCTTCGCGTTTCGAAGCCTCCGCCAGGGACAACCTCCGATCCGAACTGCTTCTTCTGGATCCGCAATTCACCTCAAGGTAGAACATGCAGGCACAACCATCCGCCGGCCCGCTCGCCGGCATCAAGGTACTCGAACTCGGCACATTGATCGCCGGCCCGTTCTGCTCGCGCATGCTGGCGGAATTCGGCGCGGACGTCGTCAAGATCGAAGCGCCGGACGGCGGCGATCCGATACGGCAGTGGCGCGTGCTCAAGGACGGCACCTCGCTCTGGTGGACGGTGCAGTCGCGCAACAAGAAAAGCGTCACCCTCAACATGAAGGATGCGCGCGGCCAGGAAATCGCGCGGCGCCTGGCGCTCGAGGCCGACATCATCATCGAGAATTACCGGCCCGGCGTGCTGGAGAAGTGGGGCATCGGCTACGAGGCGTTGAAAGCCGTCAACCCGGCCACCATCATGGTGAGGCTGTCCGGCTACGGCCAGACCGGCCCGATGAAGGACTTGCCCGGCTTCGGCGCCATCGGCGAATCGATGGGCGGACTGCGCTACGTCTCCGGCCATGCGGACCGGCCGCCGGTGCGCGTCGGCATTTCCATCGGCGATTCGGTAGCGGCACTGCATGGAGTCATCGGCGCGATGATGGCCTTGCGCCATCGCGACGTCACCGGCGGCCGCTGGAACGGCAGGCGGGGCGCCGAATGCATCGCGGGACAGGGGCAGATGGTGGATGTGGCCCTGTACGAGTCGGTGTTCAACATGATGGAGTCGCTGGTACCGGAATACGACCATGCCGGCGTGGTGCGCGAGCGCACCGGCGGCGCGCTGCCGGGCATCGTGCCGTCCAATACCTATACCACCGGCGACGGCGAGAACATCGTCATCGCCGGCAATGGCGACGCCATCTTCAAGCGCCTGATGCTGGCCATCGGCCGCGACGACATGGCCAACGATCCCGATCTTGCCCGCAACGACGGCAGGGTGCCTCGCACCGCCGAGATCGACGGCGCGATTCAGGCCTGGTGCGCCGCCAGGAGCATCGACGAGGCGCTTGCCGTATTGAAGTCTGCCGATGTGCCGGTGGGTAAGATCTATTCGGTGCGCGACATGATGAGCGACCCGCAATTCCTCGCGCGTCGCATGTTCGAGCAGCACAGCTTCGCCGACGGCACGCCGATCAAGCTGCCGGCGATCACGCCCAAGCTGTCCGAGACGCCGGGCGAGACGAAATGGATCGGGCCGGAACTCGGCGAACACAATGCTGAAGTCTTGCGCGCACTGGGTTATGATGATGAGCACATCACACAACTCAAGCGAGATGGAGTGATATAGTCAGATGAGTGATCAGGAGTGATCAGGAGTAATCAACACTCACGGCATGTAAAAACAAGATTGGAGACAGCATGAACAAGAGCTTCTGGAAGCAGTTCGCGATCGCCCTGGCGCTTTTCCTCGCCGGCTATTTCACCTTCAACAGCAACCTGTTCGCGCAGACACTGGAAAAGCCCAAGGTCTCGATCGCCGTCGGCGGCAAGAACCTGTTCTACTACCTTCCGCTGACGATCGCCGAGCAGCTCGGCTACTTCAAGGAAGAAGGCCTGCAGGTCGAGATCAGCGATTTCGCCGGCGGCGCCAAGGCCCTGCAGGCACTGGTCGGCGGCAGCGCCGACGTGGTCTCCGGCGCCTACGAGCACACCATCAACATGCAGTCCAAGGGACAGCCGATCACCGCCTTCGTGCTGCAGGGCAGGGCACCGCAGATCGTGCTCGCGGTATCCAACAAGACCATGCCCAACTACAAGTCGGTCGCCGACCTCAAGGGCAAGAAGATCGGCGTGACCGCGCCCGGCTCCTCGACCAACATGATGACCAACTTCGTGCTCGCCAAGGCCGGCCTCAAGCCGAGCGACGTTTCCTTCATCGGCGTCGGTACCTCGGCCGGCGCGATCTCCGCGCTGCGCTCCGGGCAGATCGATGCGATCGCCAACCTCGATCCGGTGATCACCATGCTGCAGCAGAAAAACGAAGTGAGGGTGATCGCCGATACCCGCACGCTGAAGGATACCAACGAGGTCTTCGGCGGCCCGATGCCGGCCGCCACGCTCTACACCACCGAAGCCTTCCTCAAGAAAAATCCGAACACCGCGCAGGCCATGACCAATGCCATGGTGCGCGCGTTGAAGTGGCTGCAGAAGGCCGGTCCCTCGGACATCATCAAGGTGGTGCCGGAAAATTACCTGCTGGGCGACAGGGCGCTCTACATCGAAGCCTTCATGCGGGTGCGTGAAGCGATTTCACCCGACGGCACGTTCCCCGAAGCCGGTCCCCGGACCGCGCTCAAGACCCTGCAGGCCTTCGAGCCGGAGCTGGCCAGCAAGAACATCGACCTGTCGAGGACCTTCACCAATGACATGGTGCAGAAGGCCAACGCGAAGTTCAAATAAGGAGGCGAGGCCGATGCGGCGGGACAAACATCCCGCCTGCCCCTGCATGCGTCCTTCCTGACGTTTGCTCCCGATGTTTTCTACCTGATTGCATGACACGCTCGCCGCAACGGGGGCGCGACAACCGACAACGGACCAGATGACACCTGCGCTCGCTCTCGACAACATCACCTGTACCTTCATTTCCAAGGACGACCGCTCGCAGCGCTATACCGCGGTCGCCGACTCCACGCTCCATATCGCTCCCGGTGAATTCGTTTCCGTGGTCGGCCCCACCGGCTGCGGCAAGTCGACGCTGCTCAATGTCGGCGCCGGCCTGCTGGAACCGTCTTCCGGCCAGGTCCGCGTCTTCGGCGAACCCCTGAGCGGCATCAACCGCCGCGCCGGCTACATGTTCCAGTCGGATGCGCTGATGCCCTGGCGCAGCGCCCTGCAGAACGTGATTGCCGGCCTGCAGTTCCGGGGAGTCGGCGAGGCAGCGGCGCGCAGCCAGGGCGAGGAATGGCTGGCCCGCGTCGGACTGCAGGGCTTCGGCGACCGCTATCCGCACCAGCTGTCCGGCGGCATGCGCAAGCGCGTCGCGCTGGCGCAGACCCTGATTCTCGATCCCGACATCATTTTGATGGATGAACCGTTTTCCGCGCTCGACATCCAGACCCGCCAGCTGATGGAGAACGAGGTGCTCGAGCTTTGGAACGCCAGCAAGAAGGCCGTGCTGTTCATCACCCATGACCTCGATGAAGCGATCGCCATGTCGGACCGGGTGGTGGTGCTGTCGGCGGGACCGGCGACGCGGCCGATCGGCGAGTTCAGGGTCGACCTGCCGCGTCCGCGCGACGTCGCCGAGATCCGCATGCATCCGCGCTTCGTCGAGCTGCATGCGCAGATCTGGAATGTCTTGCGCGAAGAAGTCCTGAAGGGTTATCAGCAGCAGAAAATAAAGGCTTGAATCCAGACCATGTGGAAATTCATCAAACCCCAAGCCCGCACGCTGCGTTTCTGGCAAATCCTGGTCCTGGTCGTGGTGTTCATGGCCTGGCACCTGGCCACGCGCGATCCGAAGATCGCGTTCTTCTTCGGCGAGCCGCTCAAGGTGATGGCCCGCATCTGGCAATGGTTTACCGTCGGCAGCGGCTCGCTTGAAGTCGGCATGTTCGACGCGACCTGGTTCACCCTCGATTTTCCCGCCGAAATCTATCCCCACCTGCTGGTGACGCTGACCGAAACGCTGCTGGCCTTCGCCATCGGTACGCTGCTCGGGCTGGTTCTCGGCCTGTGGCTGGCGCTGTCGCCGATGACCTCTGCCATATTCGACCCCTACATCAAGGCGGCCAATTCCATGCCCCGGGTGATCCTGGCGCCGATCTTCGCGATGTGGTTCGGGCTCGGCATCTGGTCCAAGGTGGCGCTGGCGGTCACGCTGGTGTTCTTCATTGTCTTCTTCAATGTCTACCAGGGCGTGCGCGAAGTCAGCCCGACGGTGCTGGCCAATGCCCGCATGCTGGGCGCCAACCGGCGCCAGCTGCTGCGCCATGTGTACTTGCCTTCGGCCACGTCCTGGGTGTTTTCCAGCCTGCATACCTCGGTCGGCCTCGCGTTCGTGGGCGCCATCGTCGGCGAATATCTCGGTTCGGCGCGCGGCGTCGGCTACCTGATCCTGCAGGCGGAGGGCACCTTCGACATCAATACGGTATTCGCGGGTATCCTCGTGCTGACGGCTTTTGCGCTGGTGCTCGACATGCTGGTCGGCGTGATCGAGCGCCGGCTGATGAAGTGGCAGCCGCGTTCGGGCGAAACGGAAAAGCTCTGATGCCGCCGGGCAGGCTCGGCTCTTGCTAAGAGGAATTCGAGTCCGGCAATTGCACCTGGACAGTGCCCGAGCCGCCATGCAATCCCATGCCGGGGCGTCTTCGCCCAAACTTGGGGCGCGTTTGCACCATGGCGGAGCCGGCAAATCAGATCAATGAACCCATGGAGGATTTTTCATGCAAGCATCCGCGCCGCGCAAGACTGCCGCAGCACTCACAATCGCATTGCTGGCCGGCCTGTGTGCCGCCCCGGCATTCGCCCATCCCGGCGAACATCATGCGGTCGCCAGCTTCTCGCTGGGTTTCCTGCATCCCATTCTCGGCTGGGATCACCTGCTGGCCATGCTGGCTGTCGGCCTGTGGGCGTCGCAGCAGCCGCGCCGCGTCGCCTGGGTCATGCCGCTGGCCTTTCCGGCCATGATGGCGCTGGGCGCGCTGGTAGGCTTACAAGGCGGAGCGCTGCCCTGGATGGAAACCGGCATTGCGGCATCGGTTGCCGTGCTGGGTCTGCTGATTGCCTTCGCGGTGCGCATGCCGCTGGCAGGCGGCGCGGCCATCATTGCACTGTTCGGCCTGGTACATGGAGTTGCCCATGGCATCGAAGCGCCCGCCGGTGGAACGCTGCTCGGCTACGGTGCCGGCTTCATTGCCGCAACCGTCATGCTGCACCTGGCAGGCCTGCTGGCCGGCATGTGGGCCACGCGGCCGGCTGCCAGTGGCCGCGTGCTGCGCGCGGCCGGTGCGGTCGTGGCCTCAGCCGGATTTTCCCTGCTAGCCTTCATTTAATGCCGGACAGGATAAGACGATGCGAACGGTCCTGCGGCTGGGCCGTTTTGCTGCCGATCGCCTTGCCTGGCTGAAATCCCTCCAGTAAAACCCTCAATGCATCCACGCCCCGTCTGATTTCCTCGGGCGGGATGGCGGCAAACCCCAGCAGCATTCCGCATGCCCTTGGCTGCGGAATGTCCGCTTCTCGGGCGTTATAGAAATGCGACAGCGCCCGTATCTCTAGTCCGTGATCCAGCGCCTTGCGAGCGACAGCTTCGTCGTCGCATGGCTGCCGAAACATGACCGGAAGATGCAGGCCGGTATCGGTGACGCCTATGTTCAACCTGTCGGCCAATTGCGACTGGAGGGCCTGCAGCAGCGCCGAGCGCCGTTCCGCATAGACTTCGCGGGTGCGCTTGATATGACGGCTGAAATGGCCTTCCAGGATGAAGTCCGTCAGCACCGCCTGCGGCACCAGCGGCGCATGCCGGTCAAGGATGGCCTTGCCCTGCGCAAATGCCTCGGCCAGCGCCGGCGGCGCGACGATATAGCCCAGGCGCAGGCTGGGAAACAGGACTTTCGACAGGGTGCCGACATAGATCACGCAGCCGGTCTTGTCGAGGCTTTGCAGCGACGCCAGCGGCGGGCCGGTGTAGCGGTATTCGCTGTCGTAATCGTCCTCGATCACCCAGGCCTTGCTGGCGGAGGCCCAGGCCAGCAGTTCCAGCCTCCGCTGCAGGCTCATGGTGACGCCGAGCGGCAGCTGATGGGTCGGCGTGACATAGACCAGCCTGGCATCCGGATAGGCATGCATGCCGTGCGACACGATCATGCCTTCGGCATCGACGCCGACCGGGCACACCTGCGCCTCGGCGGCATGCAGCGAGGCATTGATGCCGCGGTACCCCGGCTCTTCCACCCAGGCCTGTTCGCCCGGCGCCAGCAGCAGGGCGGCGATCAAATACACCGCCTGCTGCGAGCCCGAGGTGATGATGATCTGGTCGGCCGTGCACTGCACGCCGCGCGCCGCGCGCAGGTAAGCCGCCAGCCCCTCGCGCAGCGGACGGTAGCCGGCCGGATCGCCATAGCCGAGTTCGTGGGGCGGCTTGCGCCAGCGGCGCGCCTCCAATCGACCCCATACGTCAAAGGGAAAGACGTCGAGCCCCGGCATGCCGATGCGAAAGGCGCGCAGTTCGCCCTGGTGGAAGGGAAGCTGCGCCTGCCTGCCGGTGAAGCGCTGGCCGCGCGCCGAGAGCGGCCGCATCGGCTGCGTCGCCTGGCGTCCGGCGGAAGCCGCCTGCTGCGTGGACGGGATCGGCAGGCTGGCGCTGACGAAGGTGCCCCTGCCGACCGTGCCGGACAAGTAACCTTCGGCCATCAGTTGCGAATAGGCATTGAGAACGGTCTGGCGCGACACTCCGCACAGCAATGCCAGCTCGCGCGTGGGCGGCAGTTGCATGCCCGCCGCCAGCTTGCCGGCAAGGATGGATTGCTTGATCGTTTCGTACAGCTGGCGAAACAGCGGCGTGGCCGACTGCGCATCGAGTTGCAGGGCCGCGAGCGATTGGGCGATGTGCATGGCTTGATTCCGAAATTGGTATTTCGAAATTATCACTTATTGGATCTTTCAGATAGCCAAATTCCGCAATAAGCTATGCGTGCATTTCACAGAAGGAGCCAAACATGCATACCTATGTCGCTACCATCGCCTGGGAACGGGGCCAGGACAATTTCAAGGACAACAGCTACAGCCGCGGTCATCGCTGGAGTTTCGACGGCGGCGTCGAGGTGCCGGCGTCATCCTCACCTTCGGTGGTGCCGGAACCGATGTCGGTAGCGGCCGCGGTCGATCCGGAAGAAGCCTTTGTCGCCGCCATTTCGAGCTGTCACATGCTGACCTTCCTGTGGCTCGCGGGCAAGGCCGGGTTCGTGGTCGACCGCTATGTCGATGAAGCCGTCGGCGTGATGAAGAGGAATGAGCAAGGCCGCGTCGCGGTGACCCGCGTGGCGCTGCGTCCGCGCATCGCGTTCGGCGGCGAGCGTCAGCCGACCGCCGAGGAGCTCGACGACCTGCATCATCGCGCGCATGAAGACTGCTTCATCGCCAATTCCGTCAAAACCGAAATCGTAGTCGAGGCGCCGGTCGAAACCGGTGCCTGAACAGGAGTCCGTCATGTATATCCCCGCCCAGTTCGCCGAAAACCGCGCCGATGTCATGCACCGGTTGATGCATGAGCATTCGCTGGGCACCTTGGTGACGCTCGGCGAAGATGGTCTGCAGGCTAACCATATTCCATTCGAAATCGTCAGCGACGGTTCGCCGTTCGGACGCCTGCAGGCCCACGTTGCGCGCAGCAATCCGGTATGGCGGGAGGAGACGCAGATCGAATCGCTGATCGTGTTCCAGGGCGCGCAGGCTTATATCAGCCCCTCGCTTTACGAGACCAAGAAAGAGCATGGCAAGGTGGTGCCGACCTACAACTACATGGTCGTGCATGCATATGGGCGGCTGCGCGCGGTCGATGATCCGCAGTGGGTGCATGCGCTGCTGGCCCGCCTGAGCGCGCGGCACGAGGCAGGACGCGCAGCGCCGTGGTCGATCGACGATGCGCCGGCCGGCTTCATCGACTCGCTGTTGTCCCAGATCGTTGGCATCGAGATCGAGATCACGCGCTTGCAGGGAAAATGGAAAGTCAGCCAGAACCAGCCGGCGCGCAACCGGGCCAGCGTGGAAGCGGGCTTGAGGGAGCAGGGCGGTGAGCAGTCCGTGGCGATGGCGGAAGCGGTTGCTCTGCGCGCCGGGTGAGCGAAGAGGGCGCAACTCCGCATGAAAGAGAAAAGGCATCCTGCCATGACGGCGGGATGCCTTCGTCATTTCCAGAAACGCAGCTCCTGGTTGGCTTAGCCTTGGCGCAAAGCCTCGACCATCTTGTCCAGTTTCACCGCATCGGCGCAGAACTGCCGGATGCCTTCAGCCAGTTTTTCCGTACCCATCGCATCTTCATTGAGCAAGAAGCGGAAGGTCCTTTCATCCAGCGTCAGTTTCTGCAGGTCGGCGCCTGCGGCTTCCTCCGGGCTGAGCTTGCGCACTACCTGCGCGTCGCCGTCGGCCAGCTTCTGCAGCAGTTCCGGGCTGATGGTCAGCAGGTCGCAGCCGGCCAGTTCGATGATCTGCGACGTGTTGCGGAAGCTGGCGCCCATGACCTCGGTCTTGTAGCTGAACTTCCGGTAGTAGTTGTAGATGCGCTTGACCGACTGCACGCCCGGATCGTCGGCCCCGGTGTATTCCTGGCCGGTCGATTTCTTGTACCAGTCGTAGATGCGGCCGACGAACGGCGAGATCAGCTGCACCTGCGCGTCGGCGCAGGCGATCGCCTGGGGCAGCGCGAACAGCAGCGTCATGTTGCAGCGGATGCCTTCCTTTTCCAGCACTTCGGCGGCGCGGATGCCTTCCCATGTCGAGGCGATCTTGATCAGGATGCGCTCGCGCGAAATGCCAGCGGCTTCGTACAGCGCGATCAGCGCGCGACCCTTGTCGATGGTGCCTTGGGTGTCGAAGGAGAGGCGAGCGTCGGTTTCGGTGGAAACGCGGCCGGGAATGATTTTCAGGATTTCTGTCCCGAAGGCGACCAGCAGGTTGTCGACGATGTCGCCGGTGGATTTGGCGCCGTGATCGCGCGCCGCCTTTTCCAGCAGGTGCCGGTACTCTTCCTTTTGCACCGCTTTCAGGATGAGAGAGGGATTGGTGGTGGCGTCGCGCGGCGCGAAGGCCTGGATCGACTGGAAATCGCCGGTGTCGGCGACGATGGTGGTGTGCTGCTTCAGTTGTTCGAGCTGGTTCATGGCGATGCGGTAAAAGGCAGGCGGAAAAGCTGCATGATAACCGCATCGCGCCGCCGCGGTTAGACATGCGTCAGGACAATATTCAGCTCCAGGCGGCCGGATTAGATTTTCGGCGGATGGCGCAGAAAGGAGTCGAACTGCATGTCGAGCTTCTGCAGCGCCTTTTGTGCGTTTTGCATCTTTTTCCGGAATTCCGGGCCGCCCTTGAGCGCCAGTCCCACCGCCAGGATGTCGATGACCACCAGGTGAGCGAGGCGGGCGGAAATCGGCGTGTAGGGGTCGATATTGAAGCTCAGGTCGATCGGCACCAGCACGGTTGCGAGATCGGACAGCGGCGTGCCGCTGGGAGTAAGCGCCACCACGTCGGCCCCGACCCGGCGCGCCAGCTGCACGCTGTGCAGCAGCGCGGTGCTGTTGCCGCGCTGGGAAATGGCGACCACCGTGTCGCCTTTCATGAGCAGGGCGGCAGAAATCGCATGGATGTGCGGGTCGGCATAGGCGACCGTCGGCACGCCCGAGCGGAAGAACTTGTGCTGGGCATCGGCGGCGACGATGCCCGACGTGCCCTGGCCCCAGAACTCGATCTTGTTGGAGCGCGCCAGCACGTCCAGCGCCTTTTCGATCGCCGCCGGCTGCAGGTTGTTGCGCAGGTCGAGCAGGGTGTTGATCGAGCGGCTGCAGATCTTGTTGACCAGGTCCGCGGCGAGGTCGTCCTGCAGCAGCGATTCGTCGGCATTCGGCAGCGCCAGCGCTAGGGTCTGCGCCAGCTTCAGCTTGAATTCATGCCAGCCGTCATAGCCCAGCGCGCGGCAGAAGCGCACCACGGTCGGTTCCGACACCTGGGCATTCTTGGCCAGCGCCGTGATGTTGCCCGAGACCGCCAGGTCGGGATTCTTCAGGACCGCGACGGCGACCTTCTTTTCCGACTTGGACAGGGCGTCAAGCTGGGTTCTGATGGAGTCGAGCAGCATGGTGGGTCAGTCTGTCATTCGTATGTCATTCGGGTATCGATTCCTCGCGCCACTGCAGGCCGTCGCGCGCGACCAGCGCGCTCGCAGCCGCCGGTCCCCAGGTACCCGCAGTATAGGGCATGGGCTCGTCGCCTTCCTGTTCCCAATAGTTGAGGATGGGCTCCACCCACTCCCATGCGGCTTCCAGCTCGTCGCTGCGCATGAACAGCGTGAGCTGGCCGCGCAGCACATCGAGCAGCAGCCGTTCGTAGGCGTCCATGCGCGGCGTCTTGAAGGTTTCCTTGAAATCGAGTTCGAGTTCCACAGGGCGCAGCCGCATGCCGTCGCCGGGGGTTTTCGCCATCAGCTGCAACTGCAGCTCCTCTTCCGGCTGCAGGCGGATCAGCAGACTGTTCGGCTGGAAAGTGGTGTTGGGCCGCGCGAAGATCGATGCCGGAATCTTCTTGAAGCGCACCACGATTTCCGCCAGCTGGTCGGCCATGCGCTTGCCGGTGCGCAGGTAGAAGGGCACGCCGGCCCAGCGCCAGGTATCGATCTCCGCCTTGAGCGCGACGAAGGTTTCGGTGCGCGAATCCGGGTTGGCATTGGGCTCCTTGCGGTAGCCGGGCACGGCGACGCCGTTGACATGGCCGGAGCGGTACTGGCCGCGCACCACGTCCTGCGCCAGCGTGAAGGGGGTAAAGCGCTTGAGCGAGCGCAGCACCTTGAGCTTTTCGTCGCGCACCGCATCGGGAGAAGCCGATACCGGCGGTTCCATGGCCACGATGCACAGAAGCTGCAGCAGGTGGTTCTGCAGCATGTCGCGCAATGCGCCGGCGGTGTCGTAGTAGTCGAGCCGGTTGCCCACACCGAGTTCTTCGGCGATCGTGATCTGCACGTCCGAAATCCACTCGCGCCGCCACAGCGGCTCGAACAGCACATTGCCGAAGCGCAGGGCCAGCAGGTTCTGCACGGTTTCCTTGCCGAGGTAATGGTCGATGCGGAAGATCTGCGATTCGGAAAACACCTGCCCGACTTCGCGGTTGATCTGCTGGGCGCTGGCGAGATCGCGCCCCAGCGGTTTTTCCAGCACCACACGTGACGTGGCGCTGGCCAGGCCTGATTCCTTGAGGTTGCGGCAGATGGTCGCGAACAGGCTGGGCGGCATCGCGAGGTAGAACACGCGCACGATTGCACTGTCGTCGGGGCCGTCGCGCAATGCGCCCTTCAGCGCCGCATAGGTAGCGGCATCGGCGGCGTCGAGCGAAACATACTGGATACGGCCGCGGAAGCGCTCCCAGGTGGCCGGATCGGGATTGCCCGATGCGATATGCGGCCGGGCATTCTGTTCCATCGCCTCCATGAACTCCTCGCGGCTCCAGGCGTTGCGGCCGACGCAGATGATGCGGGCGGTCTCCGGCAGACCCTTGGCATGGTCGCGGTTGTAGAGTGCCGGCAGCAGCTTGCGCATGGAAAGGTCGCCGCTGCCGCCGAACAGGACCAGATCGAAATCGGAGAGTGCCATGGTGGGAGTCCGGATCGCCGGCGAAAGCCGGCGGGGCCGTTATGGAAAGAGTTGAAAATGAATAAGGGCGAGGTGCCTTGCCCGCGTGAATAGGTCCGCCATCAGGAAGACAGCGCCGCCCTGGCGCGCGCAATGAGGCCATTGGTCGAACTGTCATGCGCTTCCGGACGCGGAGCGCCGTTGATTTCGGGTTCGATGTTCTTGGCCAGCACCTTGCCGAGCTCCACGCCCCACTGGTCGAAACTGTTGACGTTCCAGACCGCGCCCTGCACGAACACCTTGTGCTCGTACAGTGCAATCAGCGCACCGAGCGCCGTCGGCGTCAGCGACTCCATCAGGATGGTATTGCTCGGGCGGTTGCCGGGGAAGACCTTGTGCGGCAGCAGCGCGGCAATCTGTTCGTCCGGCAGTTTCTGCGCCTTCAGTTCGGCGTGTACCTCGCCGGCATCCTTGCCGCGCATGAAGGCTTCCGACTGGGCGAAACAGTTGGCAAGCAGCACCGCATGATGGCCGGGCAGAGCATGAGTCGGCTTCAAGGCGGCAATGAAATCGACCGGAACGATATCGGTGCCCTGGTGCAGCAATTGGAAGTAGGCATGCTGGCCGTTGGTGCCGACATCTCCCCAGACCACGGGACCGGTTTCCGCCTGCAGCGCCTGCCCGGAACGCGAGACGCGCTTGCCGTTGCTCTCCATGTCGAGCTGCTGCAGGTAAGCGGCGAATTGTCCGAGGTCCTGGTGATAGGGTGCAATCGAAATGGAGCCGCTGTGGAAAAAGTTGCGGTACCAGATGCCGAGCATCGCCAGCAGCACCGGCATGTTGCGTTCCAGCGGCGCGCTACGGAAATGCAGGTCCATCCCATGGGCGCCGTCGAGGAATTGCCGGAAGTTCTCGAAGCCGATCGCCAACGCGACCGGCAGGCCAATGGCCGACCACACCGAATAACGGCCGCCGACCCAATCCCAGAATGGAAACATGTTCTCCGGGTCGATGCCGAAGCTGCGCACCGCATCGGTATTGGTCGATACCGCGACGAAATGCTTGGCAAGGTCCGCTTCGCTGCCGGTCCGCAGGAACCATGCGCGCGCCGACTGCGCATTCATCATGGTTTCGCGCGTGGTAAAGGTCTTGGAGGCGACGACGAACAGGGTCGTTTCCGGATTGACCTTCGACAACACGGCGTCGAGATCATGGCCGTCGACGTTGGCAACGAAATGGAAGGCCAGGCCCGGGTGCGCAAAAGAGCGCAGCGCGCGGCATACCATTTCCGGCCCGAGGTCGGAACCGCCGATGCCGATGTTGACCACATCGGTCACCGCCTTGCCGCTGCGCCCGCGCCATTGCCCGGAGCGCACACGCTCGACGAAGGCCGACATGCGGTCGAGCACCGCATGAACCTCCGCAACGGCATCTTGTCCATTGACGACCAGCCGGCTATTGCGCGGCGCCCGCAGCGCGGTATGCAGCACGGAACGGTCTTCCGTATTGTTGATTCTTTCCCCGCTGAACATCGCGTCGCGATGCGCTTCGACACCCCTTTCCCGGGCCAGGGTCATCAGCAGCGACAGCGTGGTGTCATCGATGCGGTTTTTCGAGTAATCGAGGAACAGGCCCGCCGCCTCGAGGGAATAGCGGGAAAAGCGGTCCGGCTGACCGGATCCGACTTGCCGCGGATCGAAGAGATCGCGCAGCTGCCATTGACTGGCTTCGGCATGATGGCGAAGCAATGCTTGATATGCGGGAGTTTCCGTAAGGGCGTTCTGATGCATGTGCGGTCCGAGGCAATCTATAAGCTGAATAAAAGCTGAATAAAGAACTGAAGGAATCGTGGCGTCCAACTATACTATACTTTTTGGTAAATTCACTACAGCGTGGTCGGACCCTTGGTCGGGCTTTGCGTTTTCTCAGTGACGCCCCGGGCGAGTGCATGATGGCGCATCACCAATGGGAAACCGTGCTGCCGTGCATCAGTGCTGTGCAAGCGGCAAAGATGTAGTAAAATTTCAAAAACACCGTGGAATTCGAAAATGTCACTTCACCCTGTACATCCTACGCTCGACGCGGTCACCCGCCGCATCATCACCCGCAGCAAGCCATATCGCGCATCCTACCTCGCCAGGATCGAAGCCGCCCGCCTGAACGGCGTGCATCGCGGCGCACTGGCCTGTACCAACCTGGCGCATGGATTCGCCGCGTTTCCCGAAAATGACAAGCTCAAGCTGAAGCAGGTCAAGGCGCCGTCGGTGGCAATCGTTTCCGCCTATAACGACATGCTCTCGGCCCACCAGCCGTTCGAGCATTTCCCCCGCATCATCAAGGAAGCAGTGCGCGGCGCCGGCGCCGTAGCGCAGTTCGCCGGCGGCACGCCCGCCATGTGCGACGGCGTCACGCAAGGCCAACCCGGCATGGAGCTGTCGCTGTTCTCGCGAGACGCGATCGCGATGGCTACCGCAATTGCACTGTCGCACAACATGTTCGACGCGGCCGTCTATCTCGGCGTCTGCGACAAGATCGTGCCCGGCCTGCTGATCGGCGCGCTGCATTTCGGCCACCTGCCGGCGGTGTTCATCCCGGCCGGTCCGATGACAACCGGCATTTCCAACGCCGAAAAAGCCAAGACCCGCCAGCTGTATGCGCAGGGCAGGGTGGGGCGCGAAGCGCTGCTCGAATCGGAATCCCAGTCCTACCACGGCGCCGGCACCTGCACCTTCTACGGCACCGCCAACAGCAACCAGATGCTGATGGAAGTGATGGGGCTCCATCTTCCAGGTACCGCCTTCATCACGCCCGGCACGCCGCTGCGCGATGCGCTGACCGCCGCCGCCGCGCGCCGCGCCGTGGAGATCAGCGAGCAGGGCGGCAGCTACATACCGGTCGGACGCGTGGTCGACGAAAAGTCCATCGTCAACGCCATCGTCGCGCTGCTGGCCACCGGCGGCTCCACCAACCATACGCTGCACCTCGTCGCGATGGCGCGCGCCGCGGGCATCGTGATCGACTGGAACGACTTCGACGAGCTGTCGGGCGTCGTGCCGCTGCTGGCGCGCATATATCCGAACGGCGATGCGGACGTCAACCATTTCCACGCCGCCGGCGGTGTCGGCTTCGTCATACGCGAGTTGCTGGATGCCGGGCTGCTGCACGACGACGTCACCACCATCCTCGGGCAGGGCCTGCGCGCCCACTGCACCGAACCCTTCCTCGACGGCGACGCCGTGGTCTGGCGGCCGGCGGCGCCGAAGAGCGGCGATGAAAAGGTGCTGCGCCCGGCGGCCGAACCCTTCTCCCCGGACGGCGGCCTGCGCCTGATGCAGGGCAACCTCGGACGCGCGGTCATCAAGGTATCCGCCGTCAAGCAGCAGCACCGCATCGTCGAGGCGCCGGCGATCGTGTTCAATTCGCAAGAAGAGCTGATGGATGCCTACAAGGCCGGCCAGCTGGACCGCGACTTCATCGCCGTCGTCCGCTACCAGGGACCGCGCGCCAACGGCATGCCGGAGCTGCATGCAATGACGCCTGCGCTGGCCAACCTGCAGGATGCCGGGCGCCGCGTTGCGCTGGTCACCGACGGCCGCATGTCCGGTGCGTCAGGCAAGGTGCCGGCGGCCATCCATGTATCGCCCGAAGTGCTGGCCGGCGGGCCGCTGGGCAAGGTTCGGACCGGCGACATCATCCGCCTCGATGCCGAAGCCGGCACGCTGCAGGCGCTGGTTGCGCAGGAAGAATGGGACCGCCGCGGCATCGAGCCCGGCGACCTGTCGGCGGCCCAGGTCGGCATGGGGCGCGAACTGTTCGCCTTGTTCCGCAACGGGGTGAGCGCCGCTGAAGAGGGCGCCGCCACCTTCGGCCTGCCGCCGGCGCTGCATCTCGAGGAAGAGCAGCACAACACGCTGGCAACGCCGCAGGCCGTCAATTATTCCGACGAAGATTCACTCATCACACGCCAATAATCATCATGACACTGCTCGACATCATGCGCACCTCGCCGGTCATTCCGGTCATTGCCATCGACAACCCGGATCATGCCGTACCACTGGCCAAGGCACTTGTTGCCGGCGGCATCCGCGTGCTGGAAGTCACCCTGCGCACCGAACACGGCTTGTCCGCCATCCGCGCGATGGCGGAGCAGGTGCCCGACGCCATTGTCGGCGTCGGAACGTTGACCCAGCCGGAAGAGTTTCGCGCCGCGCGCGAAGCGGGTGCGGTATTCGGCGTGTCGCCCGGATTGACGCCCAGCCTGATCGATGCGGCAAAGTCGAGCGGATTGCCCTTGCTGCCCGGCGTCATGTCGCCTTCGGAAGTCATGGCGGCGCGCGAAGCGGGATTCCGGCAGCTCAAGCTGTTTCCGGCGGTCCCGGCCGGCGGCGTCGGCATGCTCAATGCGATCGCCGGGCCGCTGCCCGACGTGACCTTCTGCCCGACTGGCGGCATTTCCCAGGAAACCGCCGCGAAATTCCTGGAGTGCAAGAATGTCGCCTGCGTCGGCGGCTCATGGCTGACGCCGAAGGAAGCGCTCAAGAACGGCGACTGGCAGATGATTACCGAACTCGCGGCGGCGGCAAGCCGGCTGCGCAAATAAGGACATGGGGACAGAGCCGGACCGGCGGGTTTGAAGGATAGATTGTCCGGGTCCCGGCTTAGCTAAGCTTGCTGTCGAGGTAGACGGCAACGCAGTTCCTGCCGGCCCGCTTCGCCTGATACAGTGCGCGGTCTGCGGCGTGGATCAGGCTGCCGGTCGTGGTCGACAATTCCGGCACCAGGGTGCTGACGCCAAGGCTGATGGTGACATGGCGGGCAACGCCGGAATAGGCATGCTCGACCGCGAGCGCCTCGACCTCGGCGCGCATGGCTTCGGCAACCTGCATCGCGCCGTCCTCGTCGGTATCCGGCAGCACCACGGTAAATTCCTCGCCGCCGTAGCGGGCCACCAGGTCGCGGGCGCGGTTGAGCACGCGGCTCAGCGCGCCGGCGATCTGCACCAGGCAATCGTCGCCGCGCTGGTGGCCGTAGTTGTCGTTGAAATCCTTGAAGTAATCGACGTCGATCATGATCAGCGACACCGGCGCGGCATTGCGCTTGGCGCGGCGGAATTCGTCTTCGAGGTGCAGATCGAAACGCCGCCGGTTGGCAATGCCGGTAAGGCCATCCACTAGAGTCTGCGATTCGAGTTCCACCGCCATCTCGCGCAGCTTGCGTTCGCGCGCGACGGCCATGCTGACGTCGGTGATCTGCACCATGCAGTGCCGACCGAGCGTCGGGACTTCCAGCGGCATCACATGAACGGCTTGCTGCATGCGCATGCCGCAAGCCGCATCGGCGGCATTGGCGAACAGCGGAAAGGGCGCCTTGTTGAGCGTCTGCGAAAGCAGCGACGCGAAGTTGTTCTGCAGCGCCGACCGGATGGCGACATGGGTGCGGCCGTCGATCATGTCGGGCAGCACTTCGCCGAAGGTCTTGCCCAGGATGAGCGTTTCCTTCAGGCGGGAATGCTGCGCCATCCAGTCATTCCAAACGACGATGCGTTCCCCCGCATCCAGCACGATGATGCCGGTCCGCACCGCCTTCAGCACGCCTTCAAGCAAGCTTAGCATGGGGTCTTTCGCAACCTAGCCGGCCACGCCGGCCAGGTAACTGTCGATGTACTGGGTGAGATCATGCAAGGCCGGAAGGTCGAGCAGGAAGGCGACATAGCCGTAGATGTGATGGCGCTCGATATTGAAATCGATCTTCAATGTCAACACCACGCCGTCCCACTGCTTGCCCGACTGGCTGAGGATATCGTTGCCGGTGCCCACGTGATACATCGGCAGCGATCCCTGCAACTCCTTGCCGGAGGCATTGGCCAGCGTCGCCATGCAGGAATTGAGAATGATGTTGCCGATTTCGCTCATCGCCTCCTGTTCCATTTCGCTCAATTCTTCGAGCGAGAGGCTCTGGCCGACCATCAGGCGCACGATCTCAAGGCTTTTCTCTTCCGGGAACATGAGAAAGGCTTCGGTATCGAATGCGCCGTTGAACTGCTGCGCGATCGCGCAGATGCGCCTGCCTTCTGTGCTGCCGAGCGTGTGCGCCACTTCGGCGCGGCTCTGGAAGGCGATATGCGGCACCGACATCGTGACTTCCTCGTTCACGATGCGGCTCATTGCCGCCGCGGCCTGGCCGACACCGATATTGAAGATCTCGACGAGGGCGTCGTGCTGAAGCTCGGTGAGCTGGAACATTGCTATTTCCCGAAATCCGCAAGGATCTGGTCAATGCGATCTTCGGTAATCGGCTTTGCGGCAAATCCGATTCCCAGGGATCTGGCCTTGTCCTGGATGGCGTCCTGCACGTTCGCGGTAAGCAAAGTAATGCGCGCGGAGGGGCATTTGGCCTGGATCTTGTCGACTGCGGCGAGGCCGCCCATGCCCGGCATGTTCAGATCCAGCAGCACCAGGTCGGGCGTCAGGCTGTCGAGCTGGGCGATTGCGTCCTCACCGCTTGCGGCTTCGGCAATGGTCCATGACGGCTGTTTCTGAATCAGGAACTGGCGCGATAGCATGCGGGAAATGCGGCTGTCGTCGACCACGAGTACGGTTGTCATGTTTGCATCACTTCAAGGCAGGGAACATCAGATTAGTGCTAGATGGCAAGTTTATCATTGGAAACACCTGCGGCGGCCGGGCCTGCGTAGAAAAAACCTAAACTCCCGCATTGAAGCGCTTAAAATACGACCTTTGATTTTTCATGCAATGCATCATGACTCAAGACGAACTCAAGCAAGCGGTGGCGCGCGCCGCGATCGAATACGTGCCGGCCGGTGAAATCATCGGCGTGGGCACCGGTTCCACCGCCAATTTCTTCATTGATGAATTGGGCAAGATCAAGGACCGCGTCAGGGGTGCGGTCGCTTCTTCGGAAGCTACGGCCGAGCGCCTGCGCTCCCACGGCATCCCGGTGCTCGACCTGAACGACGTCGAGTCGATGTCGGTTTACATCGACGGCGCCGACGAGATCACCGCGTCGGGCGCCATGATCAAGGGCGGCGGCGCGGCATTGACGCGCGAAAAGATCGTCGCTTCGGTGGCGAAGCAGTTCATCTGCATCGCGGACGGTTCAAAACTGGTGGACGTACTGGGCGCCTTTCCGCTGCCGATCGAGGTCATTCCGATGGCCCAGGCGGCCGTGGCGCGGCAGCTCAAGGCCCTCGGCGGCGAGCCGCGGCTGCGGGTCAAGGACGGCAAGCCGGTGATCACCGATAACGGCTGCATGATCATCGACCTGGTCGGACTGAAGATTGCCGACCCGCGCAAGCTGGAAGCCGACATCAACAACATCGTCGGCGTCGTCACCGTCGGACTGTTCGCCCGGCGCGGCGCCGATGTGGCACTGCTCGGCACGGCAGAAGGTGTGAAGAAGCTGAGCTTCTGACCGGACCCGACCTAACCGGTTGAGGCTGACCAATCCCGAAAAAAAAGCCGCTGAAGCGATTCAGCGGCTTTTTTCATGGCTGCGCCCGGGGCTGGGCGCGAGCTTCATTCGGAAGGCGGCACGTAACCGGCGGCGGCATCGGCACCGGAACCGAAGAAATGGTTTTCCATCTGGGTGGCCAGGTACTTCCGCGCGCGCGCATCGGCCAGGTTCAGGCGGTTTTCATTGACCAGCATGGTCTGGTGCTTGAGCCAGCCGGCCCAGGCTTCCTTGGAAACACTCTCGTAAATCTTCTTGCCGAGTTCGCCGGGATACGGCGGAAAATCCAATCCTTCGGCTTCCTTGTTCAGCTTGACGCAGTGGACCGTGCGGGCCATGTTCTACTCCTTGTCGATTCAAAACGTGTTAAACGTGCCTCCGGTTGGAGAACACGGGGTTTTTAAAGTTGCTTGATCAGTACCATTGACTTGCGTTGCCAGTTATACATGTGCTGCCTGTCTTTTGGCAGGTCGTCGACCGTAGCCGGGACGAAGCCGCGCTTCTTGAACCAGTGCGCGGTACGGGTGGTGAGCACGAACAGCCTGCTGAACCCGGCGGCGCGCGCGCGATTTTCCATGTGCTTGAGAATGCGCTCGCCGTCGCCCTGGCTCTGCACCTCGGGATTGACGGTGAGACAGGCCATTTCGGCCATCTTTTCCGCCGGGAACGGATAAAGCGCCGCGCAGCCAAAGATCACGCCATCGTGTTCGATCACCGAGAAATAGTCGATTTCCCGTTCGATCAGTTCACGGCCGCGCTTGACCAGGGTGCCGTCGGCTTCCAGCGGTTCGATCAGCTTGAGAATGCCGCCGACGTCTTCAATGGTCGCTTCGCGCAGGGTTTCCAGGTTCTCGGTGCTGACCATGGTGCCGACGCCGTCATGGGTGAAGATTTCCAGCATGGCCGAGCCGTCCAGCTCGAAGGGAACGATATGCGAACGCGGCACGCCGCTGCGCGAAGCCTTGACGCAGTGCTGCAGGTAGAAGGCCGTGTCTGGCGGCAAGATGCTGCCCTTGAGCAGCGTGTCGGCCTGGGCCGCGGTGAGTTCGCGGATGTCGCGGCCTTCGGCATCGGTCATCATCGGCGTCTCGGTGATGAAGATCAGCTTGTCTGCGCGCAGCGCGGTCGCGGCGGATACGGCCACGTCTTCCATGGTCAGGTTGAAGGCTTCTCCGGTCGGCGAGAAGCCGAGCGGCGACAGCAATACCAGGCCGCCGGCACTTAATATCGGGTGAATGGTCTCATAGGCAATCTTGCGCGCCACCCCGGTGAATTCCAGGTCGACGCCGTCGATGACGCCGATCGGCCGGGCAGTGACGAAGTTGCCGGAAATGATGCGGATCGCGGAATGCGCCATCGGCGTGTTCGGCAGGCCCTGGCTGAATGCCGCCTCGATGTCGAGGCGCAGTTCGCCAGCGGCTTCCTTCACGCATTCCATCGCCGGCGCATCGGTGATGCGCAGGCCGTTGTGGTACCGGGCAGCCAGGTTGCGCAGGGCAAGCTGTTCATCGACCTGCGGCCGGGAGCCGTGCACGATCACCACCTTGATGCCGAGCGCGTGCAGCAGCGACAGGTCCTGCGCCAGCACGGGCAGGGCTCCCGACATCACCAGTTCGCCTGGGAAGGCCACCACGAAGGTCTTGCCGCGGAACGCGTGAATATAGGGCGCCACCGAGCGCAGCCATTGCACAAACTGTATTGGATTTTCCATGATGCGCATTATATACAGAGCTTCCCCGCAGCCGGTCCGGCAGCGCCGGCATTCCCCGCGGCTCTGGTGCACCGGCTCTGTATAATTCCCCCGATATGTCAGCTCCAGAACAATTACACAAACCCAGGCAGGATGCGCGCGCCGCCCAGCAGGCGGAAAAGACGGAAAAAACGCAGGGTCCTCAAGGTACGCATAGGCCGCAAGGACCGCAGGGTCCAAGGAAGCAACAGCTTCCCCGCGACAACGGCAAGCCGCGGCACCAGCAGCCCAAAGCCGCATCCGCGCCCGAACCGGTCGTCCGGAATCCCTTGCCGCCGATCAGCTTTCCCGAAGAGCTGCCGGTCTCCGGCCGGCGCCGGGAAATCGCGGATGCCCTGCGCGCCAATCAAGTCATCATCGTGTCCGGCGAGACCGGCTCCGGCAAGACCACGCAGCTGCCCAAGATTTGCCTCGAACTCGGCCGCGGCCAGGCGGGCCTGATCGGTCACACCCAGCCGCGCCGCATCGCGGCTTCGTCCACCGCCAAGCGCATCGCCCAGGAACTGGGTTCGCCGCTGGGCGAGCATGTCGGCTTCAAGGTGCGTTTCACCGATACCCTGTCCCGGGGCGCGTCGGTCAAGCTGATGACCGACGGCATCCTGCTGGCGGAGACGCAGACCGATCCGCTGCTGCGGCAGTACGACACCATCATCATCGACGAGGCGCACGAGCGCAGCCTGAACATCGACTTCCTGCTCGGCTACCTGAAGCAGCTGCTGCCGCGCCGGCCCGACCTGAAGCTGATCATCACCTCGGCGACCATCGACGCGGAGCGCTTCGCCCGCCATTTCGCGCGCGGCGACAAGCTGGCGCCGGTGATCGAAGTTTCCGGCCGCCTGTATCCGGTGGAAATCCGCTACCGGCCGGTCGAACCCGCCGAAAAGCCCGACCGGCCCGACGGACGCACGTCAACGCAGAAGGAGCAGCGCGACCTGATGGATGCGGTGGTCGATGCGGTCGATGAGCTGGCGCGCATCGGTCCGGGCGACGTGCTGGTGTTTTTGCCCGGGGAGCGTGAAATCCGCGATGCCGCCGAAGCGCTTCGCAAGCATCATCCGCCGCATGTCGAAATCCTTCCCCTGTTCGCGCGCCTGTCGGTGCAGGAGCAGGAGCGGGTATTCAAGATCTCGAACGCGCGGCGCATCGTGCTGGCAACCAACGTCGCCGAAACTTCGCTGACGGTGCCCGGCATCCGGTATGTGGTCGATGCCGGCCTGGCGCGAGTCAAGCGCTACAGCTACCGCAACAAGGTCGAACAGCTGCAGATCGAACCGGTCGCGCAGTCCGCCGCCAATCAGCGCGCCGGCCGCTGCGGCCGCGTTGCCGCCGGCGTCTGCATCCGGCTTTATGAGGAAGCGGATTTCCTGCAGCGGCCGAAATTCACCGATCCGGAAATCCTGCGCTCCTCGCTGGCGGCGGTCATCCTGCGCATGAAATCGCTGCGCCTGGCCGATGTCGAAACCTTTCCGTTCATCGAGCCGCCGCTGGGCCGTGCCATCGCCGACGGCTACCAGCTGCTGCAGGAACTGGGAGCGGTCGACGACGACAACCAGCTCACGCCGCTGGGCCGTCAGCTGGCGAAGCTGCCGCTCGATCCGCGCGTCGGCCGCATGATTCTTGCCGCGCGCGACAATGCCGCGCTCAATGAAGTGCTGATCATTGCCGCGGCGCTGTCGGTGCAGGACCCTCGCGACCGGCCGATGGAGGCGCAGGAAGCGGCCGACAACGCGCACAAGAAATTCGCCGATGACAAGTCGGAATTCCTCAGCTATCTCAAGATCTGGAAGTGGTTCGAGGAAGCCATCGAGCACAAGAAATCCAACCGGCAGCTGATGGACAGCTGCCGCGCCAACTTCCTGTCGCAGCTGCGCCTGCGCGAGTGGCGCGACGTGCATTCGCAATTGCTGACGCTGGTGCGGGAGCAGGGCTGGCGCCTGAACGAATCGCCGGCAACCTACGAGCAGCTGCATACCGCGCTGCTGACCGGCCTGCTGGGCAATGTCGGCTACAAGGCCGAAGACGAGCCGCATTACCTGGGCGCACGCGGGATCAGGTTCCATATCTGGCCCGGCTCCAGTCTGGCCAGGAAAGCCGGGCGCTGGATCATGGGGGCCGAGCTGGTGGAAACCACGCGGCTGTATGCGCGCGGCATCGCGCAGATCCAGCCCGAGTGGCTGGAACGGGTGGGCGGCCATCTGCTCAAGAAATCCTATGGCGACCCGCGCTGGGAAAAGCGCACCGCGCAGGTGTCGGCCTTCGAGCGCGCCACGCTGTACGGCCTGGTGGTGTACAGCCAGCGACGCATCAACTATGGCCAGATCAATCCCGGGGAAGCGCGCGAGATATTCATCCGCAGCGCGCTGGTGGCCGGCGAGTATGAAACCCGCTTCCCGTTCCTGGCCCATAACCAGAAGCTGGTGCGGGAAATCGAGAACCTCGAGCACAAGTCGCGCCGTCTCGATGTGCTGGTCGACGAGGAATTGATCGCGGCCTTCTACGAGCAGCTGATTCCGCAGGAAATCCATACCGGCATCGCCTTCGAGAAGTGGCTCAAGGAAGCCACGGCGCAGAATCCCAAATTGCTGCACCTGAACCGCGACGACCTGATGCGCCACGAGGCGGCGGGCGTCACCACCGATCTGTTCCCCAAGACCATGCAGGTGGCCGGCGTGCCGATGACGCTCACCTATCACTTCGAGCCGGGCAGTCCGCGCGACGGCGTGACGCTGGCCGTGCCGCTGTATGCGTTGAACCAGGTATCGGCCGACCGCTGCGACTGGCTGGTGCCGGGCATGCTGAAGGAGAAGGTGCATCTGCTGCTGAAATCGCTGCCGCAGAAGCTGCGCCGGCATTGCGTGCCGCTGCCGGATTACGCGGCCGGTTTCTGCGAACGCGCCGATTTCGGCAGGGGCAACCTGATCGATACGGTGATCGCCGATGTGCGCGAGCAGACCGGCGTCACTGTCAAGACCACCGACTTCAAGCTCGAGACGCTGCCCGCACATCACTTCATGAACTTCAAGATCATCGACGAGCATGGCAGGCAGCTCGAGATGGGGCGCAGCCTGGCGAACCTGCAGGCGGAATTCGGCGGACAGGCGAGGGAGAGCTTCCAGCGCATCGCCGAAAGGAATGCGGTAGCGGCGATGGATCCGGGTGCCGCCGGCAAGCCGCAGCCGCAAGTCGCCGGCCCGGCAAAGACTTCGGTCGGCAACGCGGGCAATGCCGCTAGCCAAGTGGAGAAGACCGCCGCGGCGGAGCACCAGAATTTGACCGCATGGACTTTCGGCGTGCTGCCGGAGCTGCTGGAAATCCAGCAGGGCAAGCAAAGCCTGATCGGTTTCCCGGCGCTGGTGGACAAGGGATCGCATTGCGACCTCGAGGTCTTCGACGATCCGGCGGAAGCGGCGCGCGTTCATCATGCGGGCCTGCGCAAGCTGTTCGCGCTGCAACTGAAGGAGCAGATCAAGTTCCTTGAAAAGAACGTGCCCGGCCTGCAGCAGATGGGCATGCAATACATGTCGCTCGGCTCGCAGGAGGAACTGCGCGAACAGATCATCCAGGCCGCGCTCGACCGCGCCTGCATGCAGGACCCGCTGCCGAAGAATGCGGAAGAGTTCAACCGCCGCAAGGATGAGGGCAAATCCCGCATCGGCCTGCTGGTCAACGAGATTGCGCGGCTCGCGGCGCAGGTGCTGGCCGAGTACTACACCCTGCCCAAGAAGCTGCAGGGGGCGAAAGGCCATGCGCAAAGCGCAGCCGACATGCAGGCGCAGCTTCAGGCATTGGTTGGCAAGCGCTTCATCGCCGACAACGATTACGTGCAGCTTGCCCATTTTCCGCGCTACCTGAAGGCAATCAATATCCGCCTGGAAAAGCTGCGTGCCGACCCGGCGCGTGATGCGCGCCTGATGGCCGAATGGGCGCAGGTGGCCGCGCCATGGCAGCGCGCGCAGAAGGACAGGCAGAAGAATGCCGATCCCAGGATGCATGAATTCCGCTGGCTGCTGGAAGAATTGCGCGTATCCCTGTTTGCCCAAGAGTTGCGCACGCCGATGCCGGTATCGTCCAAGCGCCTGCAGAAAGTCTGGGAGTCCATGCAGCGTTAGAGCGTTTTCGCCCTGACCGGCCTAGTCGAGGCCGAGGCAGATTGCTGCTGGGTCAAGGCGTCACAACGCAGTGCCGGCGGCAATCTGTCCGGGGTCGGCAGGCAGGTCAGGGTGAAAACGCTCTAGTACCCGGACGCCGGGCTGCAAGATTTGCCTGCGGAATCTTCGCGCGGTGCCTGCTGGCAAGGCCCGCAACGCCTTTGCTTTATCTCATGCTACGCCGTTGAGCTTGTTCAACGGACCTGTCCGGCACGGCCAATATAGTGAGACCTGAAGAAGTCCTATCCAACAGGAGAAGGAAATGCGGTCCATCACCAAGTTGGCTACCAGCCTGCATTCATGCTGCGAAGGCGGGGCAGCCTCATGAGACATGTGATTCTCGGCAACGGCCCGGCGGGGGTCATTGCCGCCGAAACCCTGCGCAAGAATGCGCCGGCCGATGACATCATCCTCGTCGGCGACGAAGTGGAAATGCCGTATTCGCGTACGGCGCTGCCAAGCCTGATCGCGGGACAGATCAGCGAAGCCAGCATGCGCCTGCGGCGCGACAAGGATTATTTTTCCAGGCTGAGGGTGCAGCAGGTGTTCGGCCGCGCCGCGCACGTCAGCAGCCGCACGCGCACCGTCAAGATGGAAGACGGCAGCGCCATCGAATTCGACAAGCTGCTCATCTGCACAGGCTCCAAGCCGCGCGTTCCCACCATTCCCGGCATCGACTTTCCCGGCGTGCATGCCTGCTGGACGCTGCAGGATGCGCGCAAGATCGCCGCGCTCGCGAAGCCGGGATCGCGCGTGGTGCTGATCGGCGCCGGCTTCATCGGCTGCCTCGTCATGGAAGCGCTGGCCAGGCGCGGCGTCGACCTGACGGTCGTCGAAAAGCGCGACCGCATGATGGCTGGTGCGCTGTGCCGCGGCGCGGGCGACATGGTGATGCGCTGGTGCGAGAGGAAAGGCATCAAGGTCCATACATCGACGCGGGTGGTCGCCATCGGCACCAGCACCCTGCAGACGCTCGGCGCGCCGCACATTGCCCGCCTGTCCAGCGGCACCCAGCTGCAGGCCGATCTTATCGTCTACTGCGCCGGCAGCACGCCCAACATCGATTTCCTGCGCGGCAGCAGCATCAAGTTCCTGCAGGGCGTGGTGGTCGATGAAACGATGCAGACCAATGTGCCCGGCATCTATGCCGCCGGCGACTGCGCCGAAATCTTCGACGAAGCTGCGGGCCGCAGCGTCATCGCCGGCGTGCAGCCGAATGCCGGCGACCAGGCTTACTGCGCGGCGCTCAACATGGCCGACAAGCACGCGGTGCAGCGCTCGGTGCGCCAGATCGACGTATTCGACACGCTGGGGCTGATATCCGCATCCTTCGGTCACTGGCAGGGCATACGCGGCGGGCAGTGGGTGGAATTCGCCGATCCGGCCAATTTCAAGTACATGCGGCTTGAATTCAGCCGCGACATCCTGGTTGGCAGCAATACCGTCGGCCTGACCGAGTATTCCGGCGTGCTGCGCGGCCTGATCCAGCACCAGGTGCGCCTCGGCGAATGGAAGGATCGCCTGCTTCAGGATCCGATGGTGCTCAAGGATGCCTATGCGGAATGCGTGCAGCAGCATTACGTGCACCAGGCGTCGATTTTCCACAATCCGCCCGGCCTGCAGCCGGAACCGGCCCGGCAGGCGGTCTAGGGCCTCTCGCCCCCGGCCTTTCTCCGGCCCGGCAATTCAATCAGGCCGCGTCGCATCGCGAACGCTGGTCCAGCCCCTGTTTTCGCGTAAAATCGCGGAAATTCTCGCAACGCGGGAAGTGCGCCGGATCCCGACCGGAGCGCTCCGTGGTGCGCCTTCCCGTTCCCTCAAGACCCTCGCGAAAACAATGAGCATCAAATCCGACAAGTGGATCCGCCGCATGGCCGAAAGCCACGGCATGATCGAACCCTTCGAGTCCGGCCAAGTCCGCAATGTCGACGGCCACAAGATCGTCAGCTACGGCACGTCGTCCTACGGCTACGATATCCGCTGCGCCGACGAATTCAAGATCTTCACCAACATCAACAGCACCATCGTCGATCCGAAGAATTTCGACGAGAAATCCTTCGTCGACTTCAAGGGCGACGTCTGCATCATCCCCCCCAATTCCTTCGCGCTGGCCCGCACCGTCGAATATTTCCGCATTCCGCGCAGCGTACTGACCATATGCCTCGGCAAGTCGACCTATGCGCGCTGCGGCATCATCGTCAACGTCACGCCCTTCGAGCCGGAATGGGAAGGCTACGTGACGCTGGAATTTTCGAACACCACGCCGCTGCCGGCGAAGATCTATGCCGGCGAAGGCTGCGCCCAGGTCCTGTTCTTCGAGAGCGATGAAATCTGCGAGACTTCGTACAAGGACCGCGGAGGGAAGTACCAGGGACAGCGCGGCGTGACGTTGCCGAAGACTTGATTTTTCCAAGGTAGTGCAGAGAGGCTTTTTAGAGTCCCCTCTAACGACGCCAAAAGAGCGGATGCCAAAGCGGATAGAGAAGCGCAGATGTCTGAGCCGCAGGCGAGTTTCTGCGCTTCCCGCTTTGGCATCCGCTCTTTTGGGAACCCCGCAGGGGCGGCGGTAGCGGGGTCGCTTTTTTTGCCTACTTTTTTGGCGAAGCAAAAAAGTAGGTGGCCCGCCGGGGCCAGTCCCGGCAAAGCAAGCCTCCACGCATAGACCAGCGTTCAACCATCTCCGGACCAAAGTCCTCTGTGCAGGCACAAAGGCCTGCACTACCCAACAGTTGCCGCCCCAAAAAAAACCCTTCCCCCAAAACGGGGGAAGGGGTAGGTAAGGGCGAGGCTACATGCGATACCACGTACTCCACGCAGTCGCGCCCGCACCCGAAGCTTCCCCACCCGGGGAAGCAGCCCTTCAGGAGAAGGTCATTCCGCGCCCCGGGTTCATGCCATGAATCCCAGGTTGCGCATTGAAAAATTGCCGATGTTCGGAAACACGTCGGCGATCTGGCCATCGCTCAATCCGAACCACTTCGCCAGCGTCGCCGCATACTGGTCGACCGAAATCGCCGGCAGCAGGCTGCCCGAGCCGACATCTTCCGCATGATTGAGTCCGGTCACCGGGAAGGTGCCGTAGATATCCTTGCCCTTGACCGCGCCGCCCATCACGAAATGATGCGCGCCCCAGCCGTGGTCGGTGCCGTCGCCGTTGCTGGTGAAGGTGCGGCCGAAATCGGATGCGGTAAACAGAGTCACTTGTCCGCGCAGGTCGGCGCCGCCCAGTGATGCCAGGGTAGTGTCGAAATACGACATCGCATGAGCCAGCTTCGCCATCAGGTCGGCATGATTGGCCTTCTCGAAATCATGGGTATCGAAGCCGCCCATGCTGACGAAGAACACCTGCCGCTGGGCGCCAAGGCCGCCGCGCCCGGCAATCACCCGGGCCACCGTCTGCAGCTGGACGGCGAGCGGATTGTTGGCCAGCGCTCCGGTATTGGGATTGGTGTACTGCGTCGGATTCGGCACGCCGGCGGCGCCGGCCGGCGCCATCGAAGTGCTCAGCACGCCCTGAGCATCGATGGAGCGCTTGACGATGGCGGCATGGTCCTGCTCGAACACATTGCTGCGGCTGCCGGTCAGGATCGCGTGCAGGGAATTCGACCCGGCCGGCGCGCCGAACAGCGATCCGCTGACGCCGGCGATCGGCACCGCTCCGGACGCATTGACCTGGTACTGGTTGATCCTCTGGCCGGCCAGGAATACGGCGTTGCCCGCCGCCGATACCGAGGTAAATGTGGCATTGCCGTTCATCGATGCCAGCAGGTCTCCCATGCGGCCGCCCCAGCCGAACTTGGCGCCTTCCGGGCGCGAGGACTGCCACAGCGACTGCTGGTCATTGTGCGAGAACAGCTTCGGCGGCAGCGCGACGCTTTGCGCCTTGTACTGTACCCGGGTGGTCGGCATCACCAGCGGGCCGACATTGGCGATCACGGCGGCGCGGCCGTTGTCGAACAGGTCCTTCAAGGGACCGAGGCCGGGATGCAGCGCGAATTCTCGTCCCGGCTGCACGGTATTGGGCACGATGGGCAGCACCCCGCCCGGCATGCCGGCGGCGGGCAGGGCGATGGAACCGGCCTCGTTGGTGGTGCGCACCGAGGTGTAGGACGACCAGGAAGCCGGATCGGTCGCAAGCACCGTGTTCGCATGGTCGTTGCCGCCTGCGAGAAACAGGCAGACGATGGCTTTGTAACCGTCGCCGGCCGTCTGCGCGGCGGCAGCGCCCACGGTCAGCAGGTTCAGCGCGAAAGGCGCGCCGGAAGTGCCCACCGCGGACATCAGCGAAGCGGCCTGCAGGAAGCGCCGGCGCGAGGCATTGGGTTTGTGTGTCATGGCGAATCCTATTTCTGCACCAGGTATTCCGGCGATGCCATCGTGAGGAACACCGCCAGATAGACGCGGTTCCTGCGCGCGGTGGCAGCCGTGGCGGCATTGGTGGCCGAGACGGGCACCGAGCTCACCGCATTGACGATCCTGCCGCGCAGGCTGGCAGGCATCTGGTTCGCCATCAGCAGCAAATTCACATGGTCGACCAGTTTCTCCGGCGTGTCGGCCAGCGTCAGTTCGATGCCGTAATCCGGCTTGACGTCGCGCGTATTGCCGGTGCCGTTGGCAATGACGTCACGCATGAAATTCAGATAGCCGACCACCGAGGTTTCACCGGTGATCTGCATTTCCGGCGACACCAGGCCGGCGGCGGCGATCGCCGTATTCGGCGGCACATAGCCGGGGCGGTAAAAGTTGAAGACGGAAGGACTGCGCATCGGCGTCTGGCCGAGCGACGTCAGCGGATCGTCGAGGCTGCTCGACATCAGGAAGCGGCCGGAGGTCGACTTGGCGCCGAAGGCCCGCATCCAGTTGGCCAGCCGCAGCACCGGCTCGCGCAGCTTGCCGCCGCGCGGATCGGCGAGCACCGCATCGCTGCGCGCCTCGGGATCGAGCAGGATGGCGCGTATGACGGCTTTCATGTCGCCGCGCATGCCTTGCCCGTTGTTGGCGAAGGCGGACGCCACGCGGCCGATGTAGTGCGGGCTGGGGTTGCTGGTGACGAGGCGCTGGATCAGCTGGCGGCCGATGAAGGGCCCGACATTCGGATGGTTGAACAGGGTGTCGAGCGCAATCTTGAGACTGGCTTCCGGAGTGGCGCCGGCGGGCACGGTCACGCCGAGAAAGCGCTTCTCGGAGGTCGAGTGGAACTTGGGATAGGACTGCATCGGCAGCCAGTCCCGGTTGGGATCGGCATTGCCGCCGTAGAAGCGGCTGTCGCCCTTGTCGGCGCCGGCCCAGCTCCAGCCGGTAAACACCTTGGCCAGCCCGCTGATGTCGGCGCTGGTATAGGTTTCCACCGGCTGGTTGTCGATCATCTTCGGCGAGCCGTCGGCATTGAGTTCGTTGAGGCCGATGGTCAGCAGCTGCATCACTTCCCGCGCGAAATTTTCATCCGGCACTCTCGTGCCCGTCTCCTTCTGGTTGCGCATCGAGGTCAGGTAGATGCCCATCATTGGATGAAGGGCGACGGCTTCCAGCAGATCGCGAAAATTGCCGAAGGCATGGGTGGCCAGCGTGTCGTAATAGGAGGCGACGCCGCGCGGATAGCTGTTGACCGTGCTGTCGAGAACGGAGACAACGAAGATCTGCGACAGCGCGAACGCCATGCGCTGGCGCAGCTGGTCTTCGCCGGTGATCGCCTGCTGCCAGAATGACTCCTGGAAGTGGTTCTGGGTGGCTTTTGTGCCGAGCGAGGCGGTGATGCTGTCGATGTAATTGCGATGCAGTGCCTGCGGTTTTGCGAACTGGTCTTCGATCCAGGCGGTGTACCCGCCGGCAGTCAGGCGATCCATATCGGCTGTGGTGGCGCCGAAAGTGGCTTGCCCCAGCATTCGCGAAGCCTGTGGAATGGATGGCATGTCGGCCGGGGTGCCGGCGATGCCGTTGCCATAGCCACCGGGACCGGAGGAATTACCTGCGCCGCTGCCAACGCCGGGACCGGAGCCGCTTCCTCCGCCACCACACGACGCAAGAAGCGCCAGGGCGGCGGCTGAAACCAGCACGCGAAATTTTGGGGACTGCATGTTGTTCTCCATTCGACAAGCCAACCCGAATGTTGCTTGGAGGCATTCGATTGGATGATGAACGGAAAGGTTCGAAGTAGATGTGTCTTAATTGCGAGAAATGTTTCCAGATGTAATCTTCGATCCTGGCCGGTTCAGCAAATTCCTAAATAAGATGGGCCGGAAGAGGCTGCAGTTTAGCCAGCACGTAAGGCGCTATTAAGGAGGGACTTGCCGTAACAAAGTTGGAACTATTCCAACGTTGTTCGCCACTCAGGGAGCACCAAAATTTTGATGCCACCCCGTTGTGCCAACGAAGTCGTTGGCAGTAACTCAAATTGAAGGCTTGAAATGTTTTCCAGAATCGCTCCCTCCGGCCATCCGACTATTGCATCTGTTGCCCACGCATCAGTGCAGGAACTTCATCCGCCCTTGCAGAACGAACCTGCTTTCATGACGCTATTACCCGGCATCCAGCTTAGTGATGTACACACCATTTCAACAGGGCAGCCGAGGGTCGGATATGCCCACTGGATCGGCAGGGACACTATCGATATCGGTACGGTCAACGAAGATGTTCAAGGCACCACGCTTTCCGGCCGACACACGTTTCCATCTCATGTGCTTGATGAGGCGCTTCAGGCGCGGCAAGTGAAGCAGGGCATGAATCTCTATCTTGGCATTCCACCGGCAAATCCCCAGAAATACGTGCTCGTACAAAATGATGTACTGAGCAAAGATGCTCAAGCGTCGGGAATCGTGATCCCACTCAATGCAAGGCCTCGGCAGGACGATGTTCCAGGTCCTGAGATGAACAGAAGGTATAGGTCTGAAAACAGCGCCAGAAATTTTGTAATGCGATTCTTGAACAAGGCTACCTGCGGGTGCATTGGTGACGGTTCTCCCACTTCCGGCAATCCAGGCGCATCGGGAGGTCTGCATTCCGGCAGAACGCACGAGGAACGCGCCGCAGAACTCCGACATATCGGGGAAGCATTCCAACAAGGGCTGAAAGAGGTTCAAACTCGCCACGACGCACGGACCGCCAGGCAAGCGCAAGCGGGTGGAAGTAGACGAACTGAAGATGCATCGGCTTACGGAGGGCAGCCTTCCGGAAAACACGAGGGGCTGGTTGCCTCATCCTCCTACACAACCACGAGTTCGCCTGAATCTATCCAAGGTCCGCACAGAACAGTCGCTGCAGGCCGAACACCGATGCGCTTGCCGGCTGATTCGATAGCTCGGTCCAATTCTGGCCGTTCACCCGGATCGCTCTCCAGTGACACAGTCAAAGCCGGCCCTGGTCCCGGCAAAGGAAAGTCACGCACCCGAACTTCGTCGGAACATTCAGGTTTTGGAACAATATTCAGATCTTCAAGACCTTACGAGACCAGGTCGAGGAAAGACATGGAGTTGACGGAGATGCCACCACGAGCATCGTCTTCAGGTACGTCGAGGGGAGTACCATTCCTGCCCGACTTCGCGCCTACTCCGACAGACAATGCTCGATATGGAGCATTCGCGCAGCCTGTAGCATCGTCATCGCGCTCGAACCAGGAACATACCGAATCCGCCTACACAGGGCAAACTTCCGGGCCAACGTCACTGGGCAGTCCAATAAATTGGAGAGAAGTAACAGAAAGACTGGGTGATGCGAGCTTGGCAAACCTCAAAAAGCAAAGGCGCGTACGAACGAGAGCAACATTGCGGGAGCAGCTTGGGCTCGGTCCGCGTACTGGCAAACCAGCCTCGCCTGAAGCAACGCTGTCGTCGGCGCCTCAACCTCATCAGGATACCTTGCCAATCATCCTTTCGATTTCAGATAAAAATAAGCATGCCATCGCTACGCAAGCGATCCAGCGTGCGATAGGAACGCGTCCCGGACTTGCCAATGAGATACAGCAGCGGGGGTGGGTAGGCTTGCTTGATCACACCTTGAAGGCGTACGACGCTGTCGTGGAGGCACGTGAAAATGGGCAGCCGAATGACGTGGTGCACACGTTGGAACAAGACATGCGTTACTCCCTGCGCGAGCTGCTGTATTTGTCCAATGCGACAGATGTCTTCAACTTCGGACCGTATGCGCCTCCTCAACTAGATCAAGATCTGGATATCTTTGTCGGTCTGCCTCAATTCCGGACCTTGGTTGAGACAGTTAACGATGTCCATCAGCGTCTGGAAAGGGAGAGACTTGAGTTAGGCGGTCGTGTAGAGTTTGCAGCTTCGTCCGGTTATACCGATGCGGACGCAGGGAAAGCATCCGGTTCCCGATCTCCATAAGACTCGGTAAACCTCTATCCGGACAATGTCCGGATAGAGCGGTAAATGCGATGTATATGCCTACCCCGGCACCGAATCGAAGAACTCCACCTCGCCCGTCTCCAGCGAATACTCGGCGCCTACCACAAGCAATCCCTCGTTCTGGATCAGGTTCTCCAGGATATCCGAGCCATGGCGAAGCTGGTTGGCCGAGGCCAGGATATTGGCGCGCACCGCCTGCTGCATCAATGCGCAATGGTCATGACGCAGGTCGGTATTCAACAGGGTTTGCACCGAAGGGCGCACACGGTCGACGATGGAACGCAGGTTGCGCGACTGGTTCGCCGACGGGCGCTGCAGCTCGTCGAGCGTGGCCTTGATGGCGCCGCAGCCGGTATGGCCGAGCACCACCACCAGCCGGGTGCCGAACTGGCCGGCGGCGAATTCGACGCTGCCGATCTGCGAGGGCGCGACAATGTTGCCGGCGACGCGGATCACGAACAGGTCGCCGAGGCCCTGGTCGAAGACCAGTTCCGCCGGCACGCGCGAATCGGAGCAGCCGAGGATGATGGCGAAGGGTTCCTGGCCTGCAGCCAGCTCCAGCCGGCGCGACTGGCTCGGCATGGAATTGAGGTTCTTGATGTCGGAAACGAAACGGCGGTTGCCTTCGCGCAGGCGTTCAAGGGCTTCGTGGGCGGGAATCATGTTGGCCTCCTTTTATTGCAGTGGGCGAATTTTATAGTGCCAATGCAATTTATGCATCAAAGTTCGGCGATGCGGGCTTTCATGTTTTATACCTTCTTCGGATGAAGGGCTTTGTGCAGGCACGGATGCCTGCACACCCTTGCAGCGGTGCATCTTCGGCCACAGTCAAATAAACGAAAGGCACCGCGAAGGTGCCTTTTTCTATGGCATTTCAGACATTATCAAAGCAACACCGCTCAGCTGTCTTGCGTATCCTGCCTTACGCAATCCACGTAATAGCCGCGCCGGCCGGCGATTTCCTGCGTCACCAGGCCGTGCACGTCGGTCTCGAAGCCCGGGAACTTCTCGTTGAAGTCGCGCGCGAATTTCAGATAGTCGACGATGGTCTTGTTGAAGCGCTCCCCCGGGATCAGCAGCGGAATGCCCGGCGGGTAGGGTGTCAGCAGGATAGCGGTGACGCGGCCCTCGAGCTCGTCGATATTGACGCGCTCGATCTCGCGGTGGGCCATCTTCGCGAACGCATCCGAAGGCTTCATCGCGGGCTGCATGTCCGAAAGGTACATCTCGGTGGTCAGGCGCGCCACGTCGTAGGACTTGTACATGTCGTGGATCTGCTGGCACAGGTCGCGCAGGCCGATGCGCTCGTAGCGCGGATTGCTCGCCGAGAATTCCGGCAGGATGCGCCACATCGGCTGGTTTTTGTCGTAGTCGTCCTTGAACTGCTGCAGCGCGGTCAGCAGCGTGTTCCAGCGGCCCTTGGTGATGCCGATGGTGAACATGATGAAGAATGAATACAGGCCGGCCTTTTCCACGATGACGCCGTGCTCGGCGAGATAGCGTGTCACGATCGAGGCCGGGATGCCGCTCTCGCCGAACTTGCCGTCGATGGACAGGCCCGGCGTGACGATGGTCGCCTTGATCGGGTCCAGCATGTTGAAACCCTGGGCGATGTTGCCGAAGCCGTGCCAGTCGTCCTCGGCGCGGATCATCCAGTCTTCGCGCGAACCAATGCCGTTCTCGGCGAACTCGTCCGGGCCCCAGACCTGGAACCACCAGTCCTCGCCGAATTCCTGGTCGACCTTCTTCATCGCCCGGCGGAAGTCCAGCGCTTCAAAAATGCTTTCCTCGACCAGCGCGGTGCCGCCTGGCGGCTCCATCATCGCGGCGGCGACGTCGCAGGACGCGATGATCGCGTACTGCGGCGAGGTCGAGGTATGCATCAGATAGGCTTCGTTAAACATGTCCTGGTCGAGCTTGACCGTTTGCGAATCGCGCACCAGGATCTGCGACGCCTGCGACAGGCCGGCCAGCAGCTTGTGCGTGGACTGCGTTGAGAAGATCAGCGATTCCTTGGCGCGCGGACGGTCCTTGCCGATGGCGTGCATGTTCTTGTAGAAGTCATGGAAGGTGGCATGCGGCAGCCAGGCTTCGTCGAAATGCAGGGTGTCGATCTCGCCGTCGAGCATGTCCTTGATGGTCTCGACGTTGTACACCACGCCGTCGTAGGTCGACTGCGTGATGGTGAGGATGCGCGGCTTCTTGTTCTTCGCTTCGCGGGCAAAGGGATTGGCCTCGATCTTCTTCATGATGTTCTCGATCTTGAATTCCTCGAGAGGGATCGGGCCGATGATGCCGAGGTGGTTGCGTGTCGGCATCAGGAACACCGGGATTGCGCCGGTCATGATGATCGAATGCAGAATGGACTTGTGGCAGTTGCGGTCCACCACGACGATGTCGCCCGGCCCGACGGTCGAGTGCCAGACCATCTTGTTCGAAGTCGAGGTGCCGTTGGTGACAAAGTAGCAATGGTCTGCATTGAAGATGCGTGCCGCGTTGCGCTCCGAAGCCGCGACGGGGCCGGTATGGTCAAGCAGCTGGCCGAGTTCCTCGACCGCATTGCAGACGTCGGCGCGCAGCATGTTTTCGCCGAAGAACTGGTGGAACATCTGTCCCACCGGAGACTTCAGGAAGGCCACTCCGCCGGAATGACCGGGGCAGTGCCAGGAATAGGAGCCGTCCTGCGCGTAATGCACCAGTGCGCGGAAGAAGGGCGGCGCCAGGCTGTCGAGATAGGATTTCGCCTCGCGGATGATGTGACGGGCGACGAATTCCGGCGTGTCCTCGAACATGTGAATGAAGCCGTGCAGTTCGCGCAGGATATCGTTCGGGATATGGCGCGAGGTGCGGGTTTCGCCGTACAGGTAGATCGGAATATCGGCGTTCTTGTGGCGGATTTCCTCGACGAAGGCGCGCAGCGACTTGAGCGCGAAATCAGTCTCTTCGGATGAGCCGGCGCCGAACTCTTCGTCGTCGATCGACAGGATGAAGGCGGAGGCGCGCGACTGCTGCTGGGCGAACTGCGACAGGTCGCCGTAGCTGGTTACGCCCAGCACTTCCATGCCTTCCTTCTCCATGGCCTCGGCAAGGGCGCGAATGCCCAGGCCCGAGGTGTTTTCGGAACGAAAGTCTTCGTCGATGATGACGATGGGAAAGCGGAATTTCATTTGGTCTCCAGGTGGAAGATGACAAGGGAGACGCCTGGGCGGGAGAGCTTGCGCGCCGACATTTGCAAAAACGGGGATTTTCGCAGATATGAGTGAAATGTGTGTGAAAAGTGCTGAATCTGCCAGTTCACGCAATTTCCCTCCCGGGGTCGTATTGCGGTGAAAAAAGAACCTGGCGCGCCAATGGAACTCCAGATGCCCTTTTGCCACTTAAAAATCCTTGCGGACTTATCGCCGCGGGCCGCTGCAAAAAAGCGGCTGCAAGCGCCCGGGTCTGCGCGCTCCCTCGTCACTGATCAAAATTTTTGGAGGTTAAACATTATGCTTCGCTCCCTGGGCATGGCCCTTACGCGCTCATCTATGAGAGATATGTTGTCCGAGGCCGCGAGCAAACATGGCGATACGCCGCAAATGCAAGATTCGTCCGGTGCAATCTCCGGCAAGCGCATCGATGACGGGCACAGGCGGCATCATTTCTTTGGAAGGAAAGATCCTGCGCGGGGAATCGGAATGCACAGGCAGCATAAGCATGCAAGCGCTCAAAACCGGAAAACGATAATCGACATCGATCGTCGTCTGGTTGCGCATTTGCGCCAAAATTCGCCGAACGCGTCGATGATGCCGTTGCTGGATGAATTATTCAGCATGCCATTTTTTCGAAAGGAAATGCCTATGCCTGAATGGCATGGCGCGCTGAACAATTTCCACACATGCCCAATGGACGCCGACGAAACGGAGCGGAAAAATCATGCGGACGATCTAACGAATGCCTTCGATCGGTATGTGCTCAAGAATAGCGAGACTTCCGACAAAGGCCCCGAGCGGGAGCAGAAACTCAAGCTTGTCAACGACTGCGCCATTCAATTCATCCAAACATCCAACCGTATCGAAAAACTGCAATTCGCTGCACAACTCATGGCGGTGCATACTCCCCCTTTTGCGGAAGGCGAACGTTGCTCGCTGCAAAAGATGGCGCTGGAAACAATGAATGCGGCATTCGAAGCCATTACGTCTCCGACGGAGCGTCTAGCCATGGTAACGAGATTGACCGATATGCTGCCATCTTTGGAAATTCACGAACACTTTGATCGTTCCGCGCAATATCGTGGCTTGACTTTCCTGAAAGACTGGCTAAACAAAATGCCAGTCGGCGACGCGGCGGAGGCAACCGAGCATTTAATCAAGGTGATCTCCAATCTTAGTGGGCGCGCTTCAAACCTGTCCATCACCGGGAAGAAGCCATATTCGCCTTTGATGCTGATGGGCTTTGCACCAACTCTTGGCGCTGCATACATTATTGATCATAGTTGGGCAAGAAGCGGAAACAGACCAAAAGACAACGCTCTTCGTATCTTGAGGGAGCAATTAATCAGGCTAAGACATAACTGGTCTGCGGTGCCGGACTCAAACAAGGAAAAGCTGAAAGCAAGCTTCGCAATCTTGCGCACCCGCTTAAACGACTTGAGCGATGCAGATCAGCGGGCAGTTTCCAAGATTCTGAATGACAGCTATATAGACCCTAGCAACTTTCCCGCCAAAACAAGTACAACCAGCCGAATTCGTCATGCGCTGTCGAGAAATGCACCACTATCAAATATCGATGCCGGGCGAGATGTCAGGAGCGTGCAGGATAAATCTCATCCTGGCGGACAATTGGTGCGCTTCTTTATGGAATGTTCTCAGAAAGAGGCAAGACTGGGACATAACTATCGTGGTGCTGTGACCGAGGACCTCGAATGGCCAAGATTAAACGCGCGTTTCATCGATGAGACCGGTTCGAAGCAGGCAGAAATAATTTTTTCGTGCATGGGACGAATTGAAGAGGTTCAAGAATTCAGGAAAGCCGGTCCTTCGCAAGCACTCCTGTTGCGCAAGATTCTGTTGATGGCAAAGGAACTTCTCGACGGAAGCGAGGAGTTTGTCGGTAAGTTCGCGGCGGCAGCGGAAGGTGCCGATGCGAACTGCCACAATAATCCCCGGCAGATTTTCGAAACATTATGGGGTGCCGTGATTCTTGAGTTCGCGGAGCAGGGCAAGTTTGGCTTTGACTCCGAGAAAAAACTGCTTGCCTGGGCGCACGATCAGTTCCGTCGCGAGAAATTACATAAAGCCATCACTGCAGTGGCGACCGAAGATTTTTTTAGAAGGGCTAAAGAGCATGCGGCGGCAGACTTTGAAAGCGATGTGGTCGGCTCTGCGAGTTTCGATAAGTTTCTTTCCCTCGCATTGGAAACAGCTATTGCAAACTATCGGGCAGGGCCGGCAAGTTTACAAAAGTCGTCAATTCTTCGAACCACACTTACACAACTGAACAAGAAGTGCGCTGGAGATGTTGAGCTGGCGCCCATGCTTAGATTGTCGCTCAAGCCAGACGAGAGAAAACTGACTTTTTTGAGCAGACTCGTTAGCGAGGTCCTTGAAACATTTCAGTTGGGTGTGGAAGTGGAGCAGCACCTAGCTGCGGAAGTGGTGCTCGGCGATAGGTTGGGGTTGTGGGACCCCGCCGATGAAATGTCATATGCAGCCACCGCTGAAAAAACGGTGGAGCGGAAAAATATAACGGCTATCGAGAACAAGGTGAGGGAAACTGCTTCGTCGAAGGGCGACTTCGTCGATTTCCTCATGATGCTGGCGCCGATTAAAAACTTTGTCCGAAATAATCCTGCATACGATTTCAAAGCCAAAGTCGCCGAACTTTCGGAAAAATTACAGAGCGATTTCGATATTGCACAGGATGTCTATTTTGAAATTCAAGGCAAACCCACACCTGAACAGCAGGAGGCATTCGATGCGGCCGGGATTGTGTATCAAAGCGCGATGAGCGAAATCGAAAATACAGTCATCAGACAGATCATCGTGGAGCTTCTCGATCGCTATCCCGACGTCATGACAATCACGCCGGGACGGCAGAGTTTTCTGACGAGTGCGGCTGGAGGGATGAAGTCTGCTCTTCACGGTCAAGAAACGTCTACGGAAGCATTCCTGCCTCATCCAGGTATGTTCAATGCGTTCAACGAAAAGCTAAATCGCTTGTCTGCGCAGAGGGCAAAGAATTCCGAAACAGTGGCGATCTCGGGACAAACCTCCGCCCAAAGTGCTGAATTCAACCCTGCGGACGCCTTACCCGTTTCAGAAATGTACATCACTTCAGAACCCTCATCGACGTCTCGCCCTATCTACCCCAATGACCTTGGGTCCGTCGAGCTTGTAGAAAACGCGGGTGGGGGAGACTGCCTCTTCTATGCGATAGGTATCGAGAAGGGCCGAATCGGCGCACTCCGCGATCGCATCGCAGACCTCGTTTCCGGACGCGACGACACTCCGCAGCAGCGTGCCTACAATGCGCAGATGGTGGCAGCCGCCGTGGTGCAGACGGGATTGTCGGAAGACGTGCCGAACTTCCGCCAGCCTGAAATACCCAACGACGTCTATGCGGAGATGGTGCGCATTCCGGGCATCTATGCGGGTGAAGACGAACTGTGCGCCCTGACCCAGTTGCCGGAATACAAGGGCCGTACGGTGGCCATGATCGACACCGACGGCACGATCGCACGCTTTCGCGACGGGGTTCGGGAACCGGTGAAATATACCAGCGAGAACTTCAATGAGGTAATTGGCGACGTTCTGGCGGACGCTTATATTGCCTTGTACAAAACCGCCAATCACTGGCAACGAATCCAGCCGACTTCACAGGCCCGGAATGCGATGGGTGAATAAGAGAATCAGGAAATTCTTTCGTAGATCACGAATCCGTAGTCGAAGCCGTTTTCATCGGAATGATGCTGTTCGCGGCTCGCTTCCTTCCACTGCTTACTGGAGATCTCCGGGAAAAACGCATCGCAGTGGAAGGTCTTGCCGATTTCGGTGACGATCAGGCGGTCGGTGCGCGGCAGGACTTCGGCATAAATCTGCGCGCCGCCGATCACATAGGCTGGCACCTCGGTCACCAGGCTCAATGCCTCGTCGACCGAGGCAACGGCTTCCACGCCCTCATGCCGCCAGTCCGCGTTGCGCGTGATGACGATGTTGCGCCTGTTGGGCAGCGGCTTGCCGATGGAGTCGAAGGTCTTGCGCCCCATGATCACCGGATGGCCGGTGGTGGTGCGCTTGAAGTGCGCCATGTCTTCCTTCAAACGCCAGGGCAGGGTGTTGTCGATGCCGATGCCGCGCGCGGCATCCATCGCGACGACGATGGAAATCAGGCCTCTGTTGTCCATGGATGTGCTCGATTCGCTCACACCGCCACCGGCGCCTTGATATGCGGATGCGATTCATAGCCGGTGATTTCGAAATCCTCGAATTTGTAGTCGAAGATCGAATCCGGCTTGCGCTTGATCACCAGCTTCGGCGGGGCAAACGGCGTGCGCGACAGCTGCTCGCGCACCTGGTCCATGTGGTTGGAGTACAGGTGGCAGTCGCCGCCGGTCCAGATGAATTCGCCGACCTGCAGCCCGGTCTGTTCGGCCACCATGTGGGTGAGGAGCGCATAGGACGCGATGTTGAACGGCACGCCGAGGAAAATGTCGGCGCTGCGCTGGTAGAGCTGGCAGGACAGCTTGCCGTCGGCCACGTAGAACTGGAAGAAGGCATGGCAGGGCGGCAGCTTCATCTGCGGGATGTCGGCCACGTTCCAGGCCGACACGATCAGGCGGCGCGAATCCGGGTTGTTGCGGATCTGGTCCAGCAGCTGCGAGATCTGGTCGATATGCTTGCCGTCCGGCGTCGGCCATGAGCGCCACTGGTAACCGTAGATCGGGCCGAGATTGCCTTCGGAATCCGCCCATTCATCCCAGATCGAGACGCCGTTCTCCTTCAGGTACTTGGTATTGGTGGACCCGGCCAGGAACCAGATCAGCTCATGGATGATGGATTTCAGGTGCAGTTTCTTCGTGGTCAGCAGCGGGAAGCCCTGCTGCAGGTCGAAGCGCATCTGGTGGCCGAACACCGAGCGGGTGCCGGTGCCGGTGCGGTCGGTCTTTTCGGTGCCATGTTCGTAGACATGGCGCATGAAATCGAGGTATTGGCGCATGGTGGATGGTTTCCTGGAGACACCGTATTTTAATGTATTCGCCTGAGCCCGACTTCGCAATCAAACCGGATAAGGCTAGTGCAGGCCTCCGTGCCTGCACAAAGCCATTCTGCCCGAAGAAAGCAACAGGCATCCGGACAATTGCCAAGCCCGTTCAAAACCTGCAAAGCCTGCGTTCAGACTTGCGAAAACTGCAACGCCGCCAGGCTCGCATACAGCCCGCCGCGCGCCACCAGTTCCGCATGCGGGCCCGTCTCCACGATGCGGCCATGCTCCATCACGATGATGCGGTCGGCCCGCTGCACGGTCGCCAGCCGATGCGCGATGACCAGCGTGGTCCGGCCCACCATGGCCGCCTCCAGCGCGCGCTGCACCAGGCGTTCGGATTCGGCATCGAGCGCGCTGGTGGCTTCGTCGAGCAGCAGCAGGGGCGGATTCTTCAGCAGCGCGCGGGCGATGGCGATGCGCTGGCGCTGGCCGCCCGACAGCCTGACCCCGCGCTCGCCGAGAAAGGATAGATATCCCTGCGGCAGGCGTTCGATGAATTCATGCGCGGCGGCCAGCTTCGCCGCGGCGATCACTTCCGCGTCGCTGGCATCGGCGCGGCCATAGCGAATGTTTTCCATCGCGTTCTCGGAAAAGATCACCGTGTCTTGCGGCACGATGCCGATTGCGCCGCGCAATGCCGCCAGGTCGAGTCGCCGGATATCGGTGCCGTCGAGCAGGATGCGCCCCTGCTGCGGATCGTAGAAGCGCAGCAGCAGCTGGAACAGGGTGGTCTTGCCGGCGCCCGAGGGGCCGACGATCGCAACGGTTTCGCCGGGGCGGATCTCGAGATTGAGCTCGTGCAGCGCCGCCGATTGCGGCCGCGACGGATAATGGAAGCCGAGATGCTGCAGACTGAGCGCCGCGCCGTTGGCCGTACCGCTCCCGGTACGCCGGGGCAGGGGCAGCGGCTGCGCCGGGGACTGGATCGGCGAGCGCACCGCCATCAGTTCCAGCAGGCGCTCGGCGGCGCCGGCCGCGCGCTGCGCTTCGCCCAGCACTTCCGACAGCGCGCCGATGGCGCCGGCGACGATGGAGGCGTACAGGATGAACTGGCCGAGTTCGCCCGCCGTCATGCGGCCCTGTATCACCGCATGCGCTCCCAGCCACAGCACGAACACGATGGCGCCGAACACCAGCAGGATGGCCATCACGGTCAGCAGCGAGCGGGCGCGGATGCGCTGCATCGCGGTATGGAAAGCCCGTTCCACCGAGGCCTCGAAACGGCCGGCTTCCTGACGCTCATGCGTGAAGGCCTGCACCGTGGGCATCGCGTTGAGGATCTCGCCGGCCAGCGCGGAGGCATCGGCTACCCGGTCCTGGGAGTCGCGCGACAACTTTCTCACCTTGCGCCCGAAGAGAACGATGGGCAGCACCACCGCCGCCAGCATGACGAGGATGATGGACGAGAGCTTGACGCTGGTGACGAACAGCATCGCCAGCCCGCCGATGTACAGCAGCGTATTGCGCAGCGCCATCGAGATGCTGGTGCCGACCAGCGCCTGGATCAGGGTGGTGTCGGTGGTCAGGCGCGACAGCACCTCGCCGGTCTGCGCGGTTTCGAAGAACTCCGGGCTTTGCGTCACCACATGCCGGTACACCGCGCTGCGCAGGTCGGCGGTGACCCGCTCGCCCAGCCAGGACACCATGTAGAAGCGGGCGGCGGTGGCGATCGCCAGCACGCAGGCAACGCCGAACAGGCCGAGGAATACCATGTCCAGATGCGCCTGGTCCTGTACCCCTGACGGGCCGAATCCGGCATCGATCATGCGCTTGAACGCATAGGGAATGGCCAGCGTTGCGCCGGCGGCCACCAGCAGCGCGATGCCAGCGAGGATGAACTGCTTACGGTAGGGGGCAAGGAAGGGCAGCAGGCCCTTCAATGTCGCGAGACTGCTTTTCGGTCTGTCCTTGGCGCTCATAGCTTGATGGGTTTCACGTAACCGGTCATTTCCAGATAGCCGCGGCCGATGCGGCGGCCGTCGCGGGTCAGCGTGACCGCGCCTTCCCAGTAGACGGCCCCGGTCGATTGCCTGGAATCGAGCTCCTGGTCGTCCTGCAGCGGGTCCAGTTCGAAGGCCTGGCCGCCGGCGGTAATGCGCATGGCGACCGGATAGCTGGCGCCGGTGCGCGGCGAGCGCCAGGTGCGCTGCGGCGTGAAGCTTACCTGCTCCGGCGCAAAGCGCGTGACCCGGCCGTCGGGCGTACGCAGCGCGGCATGCGCCCACAGGCGCGAGCCGTCCTTGTTGCGGATCTGGAAGGCCATCAGCGCGCTGCCGTCGTCGAGATTGGCGCCGACCCAGTCCCAGCCGGTGGCATTCTGGTCGAGCACGCTGGTCGACCATTCATGGTCGAGCCAGGCGCTGCCGCTGACTTGTACCGGTTTGCCGTGCCGGACTATGGTGCCCGACACTTTCAGCTGTGGTTCGCTGTAGTAATAGCTGGCCTGCTCCGGCCGCGGCCCCTTGCGCGAATAGCCTTGCTCGCCCTGCAGCATCACCGGCTGGGTCGGCTCCAGCCGCAGGCGCAGCTCGAATTCGCCGGCGGGAACCACCGCTTCATAGCTGCCCTGCGCGCTGCGCACGAAGGTCCATGCGCCGAGGCGGACATCGGTATTGCCTTCCTTCGCATGCGCGATGCCGAAGCCTTCGCGCGCGCTTTTCTGATCGTGCAGCAGCTTGCCCTCCGCCGGGTCGGACAGCGCGGCATGCGCGATGATGAGCTGCTTTGGCGCGAAGCGGCTCGGATTGGCCGGATCATGGTCGGTGGTGGAGCGGAAGAAGGTGACCTGGAAGCCGAGCGGCTTGCCGTCGGGCGTCTCCACCCAGCCGGTGGCGTACCACCACTCGGTGCGGAAGCCGGGATGCGCGCCGAAGTCCTGAGGGAAGACCAGCTGCCGCCCCGGTTCGACCGCCGACAATCGAGGCGGCGCGGCGTATGCCGGGACGAGGCCAGTGAAAACGATGAAGCCGATGAGGGCTTTCACCGCGAGCGCCGAGGCGAGATCGAGCCGCAGCCGCCATGCCGCGATGGATGAAGATGCCAGTCTTGTGCGTCGCATTACCAGTCCTCCCGTACCGCGTTGACCGCCTGTGCCGATACCGCATGTCTTCCCGCGATCAGTGCGGTCGCCGCCGCCGACGCCAGCAGCACCAGGGCCACCGCACCCAGCACGCCCCATGGCATGTGCAGCTGCATGCTCCAGTGGAAGGATTGCGGATTGACGATGAAGATCAGGATCAGGCTGATGGCGCCGCCCAGCACGAAGCCGGTAAGGATGCCGAGCAGCGTCAGCAGGCCGCCTTCGACGGCCAGCATGGCGAGTATTTCCCGCCGCAGCACGCCGAGATGGCGCAGCATGCCGAACTCCTTGGCCCGCGCCAGCGTCTGCGCCGAAAAGGTGGCGGCGATGCCGAACAGGCCGATCAGGATGGCGACCCCTTCGAGCAGGTAGGTGACGGCGAAGCTGCGGTCGAAAATCTGCAGGCTGAGCGCCCGTATCTCTCCCGGCTCGGCCAGCTCCAGCGCCTCGCCGAAGGGCAGCTTTTTCAGCGCATCGGTAACCTGCGCAAGCGACGCGTTTTTCTCCAGCCAGAGCGCGACATCGTTGACTTCGCGGTCGCCGGTGATCTGACGGTAATCCGCCAGCGTCATCTGGATCGCGCCGGACTGGCGCGCATAGTCGCGCCACACGCCGGCCACCGTGAATTGCCGGGCCTGGCCGCCCAGCGGCAGCGTGACCTGCGTGCCGGGCCGATGGCCGTACAGGTCGACCATGGCCTCGGATACCCAGATCGGCGGACCGCCCGGGTTCGACACCGGAATCGATTCTCCGACCAGAGGCAGCGACCTGGCGGGATCGGACAGGTCGATAGGCTTGGCGATGACGGTCACCGACGGGCGCGCAGGATCGATCGACAATTGCGAGACCCGCTGGAAATCCGCGCGCCTGACGCCGGGCACGCCGGCAATGGCGCGCTGTTCTTCGGCAGACAGGCTGCCGCTGCTGCCGCCTCCCGCCGAGCGCACGTACAGATCCGCGGACAGCACCTGCGACAGCCAGTCGTCAACCGACACGCGGAAGCTGGAGACCATGATGGCCATCGCCACCATCAGGCTGAAGCTGGACAGCACGCCGCCCAGTGCGATGGAAGCCTGGTTCGGCGCGTTCGCCAGCCGCGCCAGCGACAGGACGGGCACCGAGCCTTGCAGCACCCGTCCTGCGAAGCGTGACAAAGCGGAAAACGTCAGCGCCGCCAGCCGCGGCATCAGGCCGATGCCGCCGATCAGCAGCAGGGCGATCGCCAGGTAGCCGAAGATGGGCAGTTCGGCCACCGGCGGCAGGCGCGTCATTCCGGCGCCGATGGCGATCAGCGCCAGGGCGATCCAGGGCGGCGACAGCCGCGACAGGGCGGTATCCTCGCTGCCCGACTTGATGGCATGCGCCGGCCTGGCGCGCGCCGCTTCCCAGGCCGGCGCGGCGCAGCCGAGCAGGGCGGCCGCGGTGCCCAGCAGGAAAAACACGCAGGCGGCCACCGGCGTGAACTGCACGCTCGGCTGCACGCCGGGAAAATAGCCGCCGCCCAGGTCGCCGCCGAACAGGCGCAGCGCGGCGGCGGCCATCGCGTAGCCGGCGGCCAGTCCGAGCAGCGAGCCGACGACGCCCAGCCAGGCGCCTTCGAGCAGGATCTGCGACAGCACCTGGCCGCGCGTCATGCCGAGCACGCGCAGCAGCGCCAGCTGGCCGCGGCGGCGTATCACCGACAGCGCCTGCGTCGAGAACACCAGGAAGGCGCCGGTGAACAGCGCCACCAGTGCAAGCACGTTCAGGTTGACCCGATAGGCGCGCGACATGTTGGCGGTACGGGCTTCCTGGTCTTCCGGTTCGGTGACCAGGATATCCGCGGGCAGCTCGCGCCCAAGCTGCGCGGCGAACGCGGCGCGGTCCACGCCGGAGGTCAGCTTCAGATCGATGCGCGACAGCCGGCCCAGCCGCTGCAGGCGCCACTGCGCGGCGCCGATGTCCATTACCGCCAGGCGTTGTCCGGCGCGGGCGCGCACCAGTCCGCCGGCCACGCGCAGCTCCAGCGGCTGCGTGCCGACCTGCAGCCGCAGGCTGTCCCCCTGGCGCACGCCCAGCCATTCCATTGCCGCCGGCGACAGGAACACGGCGTCGTCGGCGAGCGTGTCGAAGGGCCGGTCTTCCGCTGGCATGCCGATCAGGTCCGGCGCGATGGCCCCGGCCTGGAACACATCGATGCCAACCACCTTGAGCGGCTCGCGCCTGGCCGGCACCACGGCATCGACTTCCAGCACCGGGCTGGCCAGCGCGATTTCCGGGCGCTGGGCGAGCCTGGCGTACAAGGCTTCGTCGATGAAGGCCTGGGCGCCCCGGACCTGCAGCTCGGCCTGGCCGGAAAGACTTCTGACCGCTGCGGAAAATTCGTTATAGGCGGCGGCATTGATCAGGTGAATGGCGAAGCCGAGCGCAACGCCGATGGCAATCGCCGCCATGGCGACCAGGGTGCGCACCGGATGCGCGCGCCATTCTCCCGCCAGCAGCCAGCGGCGCAGCGAAGGGATGGCCCCCGGCTTCATCCCTTGCTTCCCAATGCCATAGGATGCAAGCCGTGCTTGGTCAATTCGAGTACCCGGTCGGCGCTGGCGGCAGCGGCATGGGAATGCGTGACGATGATGGCCGACGAGCCGTTCTGCTTGATTTCGTCGCGCAGCAGTTTCAGGATGTCATTCGCCGTGTCCGGATCGAGATTGCCGGTCGGTTCGTCGGCGAGGATCAGCTTGGGCCGGTGGATCAGCGCGCGGGCGATCGCCACGCGCTGCTGTTCGCCGCCGGACAGCTGGCGCGGAAAGTCCCGGCCGCGGCCGGCGAGGCCGACGGCGGCCAGCATGTCCTCGGCGCTGCGGGCGGCGTAGGTAGCGTGGGTGCTCCGGGGCGCATCGCGATTGAGCAGCAGGGGCAGGGCGACGTTCTGCGCAATGGTCAGGTGCGGAAGGATGTGAAAGGCCTGGAACACGAATCCGAATTTCTCCCGGCGCAGGCGTGTTGCCTCATCATCCTGCATCGTCGAAATATCCGTGCCGTCGATCTCGATGCGGCCGGAATCGGGCGCATCCAGTCCCGCGATGAGATTGAGCAGGGTCGACTTGCCGACGCCGGATTCTCCCATGATGGCCACGTACTCACCCGCCTCCAGGGTATAGCTCAGCCTGCTCAGCACTTGCCGGCCACTGGCATAGGATTTGGTGACATCGCGCAGGTTCAGCATCGATTCCTGTATGTTGGTATGTTATGGCTGGTTGTTCGAATATTGCGTTGTCGCGTTATTGCGTTGTTGATGAACGGGACGAACAATTGAAACGGGGCAAGGTTCTACCTGATGCACATATCGTTATGCGGAAATTCTTGTGTCGCCTCAAGGAGACCGGGAAGTCCTTCACTATGATAACTAGAATTCTTGCCGCCCATCTTCCACCGCCTAAGCTGCTATAAGGCAAAACTGCTTGCGACCATTCATGGCGACTTCCATCCTCCCGGATTCAAACCACAACGGTTTCCTGCAAATCTTCCGGAGGGACGACGCCGCGATGCGAGCGGAACTCGTTGCCGGACTGCTTGCCCCCCAGCCGAGCACTTCACCCAAGTTTCTCTACGACGCGCTCGGCTCGAAATTGTTCGAAGCCATCTGCGAATTGCCCGAGTACTATCCCACGCGGACCGAAGCCGCGATCTTTGATGCGCACCTGTACGACATGGCGCGCGCAATTGGCCGGGGCAGCACGCTAATCGATCTCGGCGCCGGCAACTGCGCGAAGGCGGCGCGCATGTTTCCCTCGCTGCAGCCGCTGCAATACGTGCCGGTCGATATTTCCGTCGAATTTCTCAGGAGCGCGGTCGACGGCTTGCGCCAGCAGTTCCCGCAGATCAGGATGACCGGCATCGGCATGGACTTTTCGACGGAGATGGCATTGCCGCCCGCGGTGCGGCGCGAAAAGCGGCTGTTCTTCTATCCCGGATCGTCGATCGGCAATTTCACACCGGACGAAGCCGCCGGCCTGCTCGGCAGAATACGCGGCGCCTGCGAGAGCGATGGCGGGCTGCTGATCGGCGTCGACCTGGTCAAGGACAAGCCCATCCTCGACGCCGCCTATGACGACGGGCTGGGCGTGACCGCCGCATTCAATCTCAACCTGTTGCGGCACCTGAACGGCTTGCTCGATGCCGACTTTGACGTGCGCGACTGGCGTCATGTGGCCTTCTACAATGAAGACGCCTCGCGCATCGAAATGCATCTTGAAGCCCGCCGCGATCTGACGGTGCGCTGGGCCGGCGGCGAACGCCGGTTCGGCCAGGGCGAGCGCATCCATACCGAGAACAGCTACAAGTACACGCGCCAGGGCTTCCTGCAGATGCTGGAGCGCGCGGGCTTCGGCGCGGTACGGACCTGGAGCGACGCGCAAGGCTGGTTCCTGGTGTGCCATGCGCGCGTGACGTGAGGACTTGACAATGGCCGAAGACATGTACCCGTCCGCGAACATGCATGCAAATCTATCCGAGCGCTTCCTCGCGGTGCGCCAGCGCAGCCGCGAGATCGCCGAACCGCTGTCCGGCGAGGATTGCTGCGTGCAATCGATGCCGGATGCCAGCCCCATCAAGTGGCATCTCGCACATACCACCTGGTTTTTCGAGACCTTCATCCTTGAACCGCATGAGCGGAATTTCAAACCGTTCCATCCCGCATTCCGCGTGCTGTTCAATTCCTACTACAACGGCGTCGGCGACAAGCATCCGCGGCCCCAGCGCGGCCTGCTGACGCGCCCGCCGCTGGCCGATGTGCTGGCTTACCGGCGCCATGTCGACGAGCGCATGAGCATGCTGCTGACCGATGGCGGGGCAAGGGAAAAAATTGCCGCGCTGCTCGAGGTGGGCCTGCATCATGAACAGCAGCACCAGGAACTGATGCTGACCGACGTGAAGCACATGCTGTCGATGAATCCCCTCGATCCCGCCTACCTGCCGGCGACATGGAAGCCGGGCCGGCCCGCGCCGGAAATGCGCTGGCAGCGCTTCGAAGCCGGCGTGGTCGAGATCGGCCATCAGGGCAACGGCTTCTGTTTCGACAATGAACTGCCGCGCCACCGGCAATTCGTGGAAGGTTTTGCCATCGCTTCGCGCCTGGTCACCAATGGCGAGTACCGCGCATTCATCGAGAGCGGTGGCTATGCGCAGCCTTCGCTGTGGCTGTCCGAAGGCTGGGACTGGGTACGGGCGAACGATTTGTGCCAGCCGATTTACTGGCGGCGCGACGGCGACGCCTGGCAGGAATTCACGCTGCAGGGATTGCAGCCGCTCGATCCGCATCGCCCGGTCACTCACATTTCCTTCTTCGAGGCGGATGCCTATGCGCGCTGGGCAGGGGCGCGGCTGCCGACCGAAGCCGAGTGGGAGCATGCGTCGCAAGGCTGCGCGGATTTCGGCGGCACGGCACTGCATCCCGACGCCTGCGATACGTGCAGCGAGGACGGGCAGGCATTGTCGCAGCTGTTCGGCTGCGGCTGGCAATGGACGCTCAGCAGCTATGCGCCTTATCCCGGATACCGGGCCGCCGACGGCGCCATCGGCGAATACAACGGCAAGTTCATGTCCAACCAGTACGTGCTGCGCGGCTCTTCATGCGCAACGCCGCAGGGACATGCGCGCCCCAGTTACCGCAATTTTTTCCCCGCTACCGCACGCTGGCAGTTCACCGGCATACGCCTGGCAAAATCGCTGTGACGAAGCCGGATCGAATCCCGGCCGCCTAATGAAAAACGCCTGCCGCATGATGAATGCGGCAGGCGTTGCAGTTTCATGCGGCCGGGTTCGTCAGGCAGCGAGCGCGTCCTGCGACTGCTCCGAATCGAGCTCTCGGTTGACCGCCGACAGCACCGCCTTGAAGGACGCCGTGACGATGTTGCTGTCGACGCCGACGCCGAACAGGGTAGGGCCGTTGTTGACCCGCAGCTCGACATAGCAGGCGGCGCGCGCATCGGCGCCGGCGCCGATCGCATGCTCGTGATAATCCATCACGTTGATGTCGATGCCGAGCGCCTGCACGAAGGCATCGATCGGACCGTTGCCGTGGCCGTGCAGGGTCGTGGTCTTGCCATCCTTTTCGATCTCGGCCTTTACTTCCACGCGCTGCGCTGCGCCGGCTTCCTGCAGCATCTGGTGGGCGTGATAGGCATACGGCGCCTTGCGGTCCAGGTATTCGCTGCGGAAGATATCGTAGATGTCGCCGGCGCCGACTTCCTTGCCGGTGGCATCGGTGATGCGCTGGATCGCGCGGCTAAGTTCGATCTGCAGGCGGCGCGGCAGCTTGAAGCCGTATTCCTGTTCCAGCAGGTACGACATGCCGCCCTTGCCGGACTGGCTATTGACGCGGATCACCGCGTCATAGCTGCGGCCGACATCGGCCGGATCGATCGGCAGGTAAGGCACTTCCCAGATGCCGTCGGGCTGCTGCTGCGCAAAGCCCTTCTTGATCGCATCCTGGTGAGAGCCGGAAAATGCCGTGAACACCAGGTCGCCGACATAGGGATGGCGCGGATGCACCGGCAGCTGGTTGCATTCCTCGACGCACTTGCGCACCGCATCGATATCGGAAAAATCCAGTCCCGGATTGACGCCCTGGGTGTAGAGGTTCAAAGCCAGCGTCACCAGGTCGACGTTGCCGGTGCGCTCGCCGTTGCCGAACAGGCAGCCCTCGACGCGGTCGGCGCCCGCCATCACCGCCAGTTCCGCCGCCGCCACGCCGGTCCCGCGGTCATTGTGCGGATGCACGCTGATGAGGATGGAGTCGCGGCGCGCGATATTGCGGTGCATCCATTCGATCTGGTCGGCATAGACGTTGGGCGATGCGCATTCCACGGTGGCCGGGAGATTGATGATCATCTTGCGCTCGGGTGTCGGCTGCCATTCTTCGGACACCGCGTCGCAGACTTCCTTGGCGACGTCGAGTTCGGCCATGCTGAAGGTTTCGGGCGAATACTGGAACACCCATTCGGTTTCCGGATGGGCCGAGGTCAGTTCCTTGATCAGGCGCGTGCCCGCCACCGCGATCTGCTTGACCTCTTCGCGCGACATGCCGAACACGATGCGCCGGAACGAAGGACTGACCGCGTTGTACAGGTGCACGATCGCGCGCTTGGCGCCAACCGCCGATTCCACGGTGCGGCGGATCAGGTCTTCGCGCGACTGCGTCAGCACCTCGATCGTCACGTCGTCGGGGATGCGCTTCTCATCGATCAGCTTGCGCACGAAATCGAAGTCGGTCTGCGAGGCGGAGGGAAACGCGACTTCGATTTCCTTGAGCCCGATCTTGACCAGCATCTCGAAGAAGCGCAGCTTGCGCTCCGGGTTCATCGGCTCGATCAGCGACTGGTTGCCGTCGCGCAGGTCGGTGCTCATCCAGATCGGCGGCTTCGAAATCACCTGGTCGGGCCAGGTGCGGTCGGTGAGGCGAATCGGAGGGAAGGGACGGTATTTCGCAGCGGGGTTTTGCAACATCATTTGGGTAACCTTTTAAGTCCGGACAATGGAATGGCGATGTGGCGGATCGGCTGCCTGACTGCCACTAGCGCATGGCCAGGCAACCGATCGGTAGAGGTAGCGGCGACAGCGCGCGCGCAAAGATCGCCGGCGCGATCAGGTCGCCGGAAATGAACGTTGCGGGAAGACGCTTGAAATGCATGTTTGCTGACCTGTGGAAATATCAACCTTCGTCTCCGAAACCCCGGAGTGCGGATGCTGCTTGCGGTGCTAGAACTTACAACAGAGGGGGACGGTATCAGCGCGCTAGGCGTAGTAGTGCGGCTGCCGCTAGCAGGGTGGCTGCGGGCAGTAGGTGAAGGGCGAGTTGTGCGTGAGCGGTCAACATCCGGTTAATGTAGGTGACCGGTAAATGCCCTGTCAAGCAAAAACTGGCATGCATGCCATTTATTCAAGTTCCAGGCTGTAATGATGGAAACCCGTATCCCGCTGATAGTTTTGCGCTTCATACAATTTTTGCGCGGGGTTATCGACGGCGGTCGACAGCACCAGGCGCTTGGCCCCGGTAGAAACGGCATGCATCCTGGCGGCGGCGAGCAGCGCCTTGCCGACGCCGCTGCCGCGTACCTGCGCCGCGACGAACAAGTCGTTGAGAATCCAGATCCGACGCGCGCTGACCGAGGAAAATGACGGATACAGCTGCGTGAAGCCGATCGCCGCACCAGTGGCGTCTTCGGCAAGGTAGATGATCGACTCCAGCAGAGCCATGCGTTCGGCAATGAAGGCGCGGGCAGCGCCGATATCCGGCGCCTGGCCGTAAAACTGCCGATATGCATCGAACAATGGCGCGATGCGCTCAAGATCGGCAAGACCGGCCTGTCTGGTGGAAATACTCATGTCGAATCGGGTTTGATTGTGTCAATGCCTGCGGCAGGGGCAGGGCAGAGGATGCAGCGAGAAGGTAACACAGATACTTTCGGCGCCGCTTGCGTCCCTGCTGGCAAATGCCCGGTGCCCGGCCAATAATAGAGGCTGGCTTATCTTTCCAACCTCGAACCCGATGAATGTTTCTTTCCGAACCGCTTCCGCTCCCGAGCTGATGACCGCCCTGCAGGATGCCCGCAGGGATACCCTGGCGCTGATCGAAGCCTTTCTTGCTGCCGGTTTCGGCACCGGGGTGCAGCTTGCGGCGCGGCCGGAATTCAATCCGCCGCTGTGGGAGCTCGGGCATGTTGCCTGGTTCGCGGAATGGTATGTGCTGCGCGACGCGCGGTCCAGCGATCCGACGGCTGCACACCGCACCTCGATGCTGACCAAGGGCGACGACTGGTTCGATCCGAATACGGTGGCGCACCGCATGCGATGGAAGCTGGAGCTGCCAAGCGCCGGCGCGCTGAAAACCTATTGCCATGAAGTGCTCGACCGCGTGCTCGACAAGCTTTCGCGCGCCGGCGGCGACGACAACTCGCTCTATCCCTATCGGCTGGTGCTCGCCTATGAAGACATGCGGCGGGAGCTGATGCTGGAGCAGTTGCAGGCGCTGGGCATTGCATTGCCTCCTGAGCTGCCTGCGCAGGCAATACCAAACTGGGCACAGGGAGAGATTGATTTTCCGGGCGGGACGATACAGCTGGGAAGTGCTCCGGACACCGGTTTCGTATTCGATAACGAGAAATGGGCGCATGCCTGCCGCGTGCCGGCGTTCACCATCGACTCCGCGCTGGTCACGAATGCGCAGTATGCGGAATTCGTCGCAGACGGCGGTTATCAGAACCCGCAGTTCTGGAGTGTCAACGGCCGTGCCTGGCTCATGTTGCAGGACCGTTCCGCGCCGCGCGACTGGATACGCGATGGAAGGCATTGGTTGTGCGATCGCTTCGGCCGGCACATCGTCCTGCCGGGGCATGAGCCGGTACGGCATGTAGGCCTGTACGAGGCGCAGGCTTATTGCGTATGGACGGGACGGCGCCTGCCTACGGAAGCGGAATGGGAATATGCGGCCATGTCCGGCCATCCGGCGCTGCGCTGGGGAGATCTGTGGGAGTGGACCTGCTCGCCGTTCGAGCCATATCCCGGCTTTGAGCCGGATGCTTACCGCGAATACTCCGAGCCGCATTTCATCTCGCACCAGTCGGTGCGAGGCGCTTCCGTCATGACCAGACAGCGCATGCGTTCCTTGAAGTTCCGCCGCTTCTGTCTGCCAGGACGGGACAACATGTTCATCGGCTTCCGGACCTGCGTACTGTAGAAATGCAGGGGCGAAAAAAAACCGCCTGGTCTGTGGGCGGTACCTAATTCGGAGAACGCCCTCTCCCGCAGGCGGGAGAGGGGTGTTAACCACCTTACTGTCAAGCCAAACCTATCAATTCCAGGCGGATTAACGGTCGCCGTAGGAACGGCGGCCGCCGTCGCCTGCGAAGCGCGAGGACGACGACTTGCCGAAGCCACCGCCGCCGCCTTCCTTGCGCGGTGCCGCGCCAGGCTTGCTGAAGCTGCGCTGACCCGGCTTGCCGTTACGGCCTTCGCCCGGCTTCCATCCGCTGGGCTTGCGGGCCGAGCGCGGTGCAGGTGCCGATTTCTTCGGCTCGTAGCCTTCGATCACATCAACCGGAATCAATTGCTTGGTGAAGCGTTCGATGCGCTTGATGTTCATGTTTTCCGCATGGTTCACCAGCGAAATCGCCAGACCGTTACGACCCGCGCGGCCGGTGCGGCCGATGCGGTGCACGTAGTCTTCCGGGAACTTCGGCAGGTCATAGTTCACCACGTGGGTGATGCCCGGCACGTCGATGCCGCGAGCCGCCACATCGGTTGCCACCAGTACGCGTACCTGGCCGCGGCGCAATGCGTCGAGCGTGCGGTTGCGCGCACCCTGGTGCATGTCGCCATGCAGCGCGGCTGCAGCGAAGCCGGCGATGTTCAGGCGGTCGGCGATGGTATCGGCATCGCGCTTGGTGGCGGTGAAGACGACAGCCTGGTCGAGGGTCGCATCGCGCAACAGATGGTCGAGCAGGCGGTTCTTGTGCGACATGTCGTCGACGAAGTGCACGCGCTGCTGGATGTTTTCATGCTTGTTGCCCACGCTGGCGATCTGGATGACCATCGGGTCGCGGGTGATGCGCTTGGCCATGTTGCCTACGACGCCGTCGAGCGTTGCCGAGAACAGCATGGTCTGGCGGGTTTCCGGGGTTGCCGCGACGATTTTCTCGATGTCTTCGATGAAGCCCATGTCCAGCATGCGGTCCGCTTCGTCCAGCACCAGGATTTCAAGCTGCGAGAAATTGATCTTGCCCGACTCCATGTGGTCGATCAGGCGGCCCGGTGTCGCCACCAGGATTTCCGGATTGCGCGACAGGAGCTGCATCTGCTTCGGATACGGCATGCCGCCGAGGATGGATACGGCACGTACGCGGCGCAGGTTGGCGCCGTATTTCGTTGTTGCTGTCGTGACTTGCAATGCGAGTTCGCGGGTCGGTGTCAGCACCAGCATCTTCGGCTGCGCAGGCTGGAAACGCGGGCGCTCGCCACGTGCGCGTGCAGCCTGGCGTTCCTGGTTGGACGTCTTCGCGCCCGTTTGAACTTCGTGTTCAGCTTCGGCGAACTTGTGCAGTGCCGGCAGCATGAAGGCAGCGGTCTTGCCGGAGCCGGTCTGGGAGGAGACCAGCAGATCACGGTTTTGCATCGCTGCGGGTACCGCCTGCTCCTGGACAGAAGTAGGTTTGGTATAGCCGGCTTCGGTCAGGGCTTTGAGAATGGACGAATGCAGGCCAAGTGCTTCAAAAGTCATTGTGTTTCTTTCTTAAAAATCAACGCCGCGACCAAACTCGTAATGAGTTCGCGAACGTATTTGAAAAGGCAACGCCAACCAACGAAACAGCTGAGAAATGGGTTCTGAGAAATTTCGGCACAAAAGCTTTGCGCCGGGACGGTGTCCAGAATGGTGACACCAGAGGCGGGAGGGCTTTATGATTTATTGCTAAAGGGTTGCGGTGCTACGGGTGCTACAAGGTGTCTGCCTGTTGCAAACACAGGGACGCATTATACAGAGGAATGCGTCCCTGTGCCGGAGAAATTTCGGCGCCGCAGCAAAGGCATCTTAATGCTTTAATGCAAGACCATCTCCAGCATGGATTGAAGATGGAGCTGGAAGCGCCGAATTAAAGGGCGGCGCCTCGCATTAATCGCAATGAATAATGCCCGTTGCCTTTTATGCCTCGCCTGGCTCGGCGATGCCGCCCACCACATGCGAAAAGCCGCCGTCGACATAAGTGATTTCACCGGTGATGCCGCCGGCCAGGTCGGAGAGCAGGAAGGCGGCGGTATTGCCGACATCCTCGATGGTGACGTTGCGTCGCAGCGGCGCATGCGTCTTCACGAAGTTGAGGATCTTGCCGAAGTCCTTGATGCCGCTGGCCGCGAGCGTCTTGATCGGGCCGGCCGAAATGCCGTTGACGCGCACGCCTTTCTGCCCGAGCGACTCGGCAAGATAGCGCACGCTGGCTTCGAGCGAGGCTTTCGCAAGGCCCATGGTGTTGTAGTTGGGGAGGGCGCGGATCGATCCGAGGTAGCTCAGGGTGAGCAATGCCGAATTGTTGCTCAGCAAAGGCAGGGCGGCTTTTGCCATCGCCGGGAAGCTGTAAGCCGAAATGTCATGGGCGATCCGGAAATTCTCGCGGGAGAGGCCGTCAAGGAAGTCGCCGGCGATTGCTTCGCGCGGCGCGAAGCCGATTGCATGCACCAAGCCGTCCAGCTGGCTCCAGGACTTGCCGAGATCGGCGAACAGCGCATTGATCTGCTCGTCGCTGCCGACGTCGCAGTCGAAGATCAATTCGCTGTCGAACTCCTTGGCGAAATCGGTGATGCGGTCCTTGAAGCGGTCGCCGACATAGGTGAAGGCGAGCTCGGCGCCTTCGCGCTTGCAGGCCTGTGCGATGCCGTAAGCGATGGACCGGTTGGATAAGAGACCGGTAATCAGAATTTTCTTGCCTTGCAGGAATGCCATGGGAGACTCCAGTTGAATTTGTCGTATTTTACGCCGCCCGGCTCGGCCACCCTGTGCAAAGCCCGTCGTCGGATGGGACCCCGTCCCGTTTTTGAATTCGCAAGATTGTAGGGAGACTTGGACCCGGGAGCAACTTTTGGCGAACTATCGCCGTCGCCAGGGAGTCTGGTGGAAATCAAGCTTGAGTGGAACGCGGCATGCTACAAGCTTAAAATTCAGTTAACGCAGGGCAAGTTGCTGCGATTGGCGGTGAAAACCGGCTTCAGGGAAATTCCTTTCGGTACAATACCCCGGTCTCGTGAACGCTGAACCGACCTATCCAACCAGGCGAATGCGCAAATTACTCCTCTCCATCCTGTTCGGCATATCCGTACCCTATAGCGGCAGCAGCCACGCCGCCCATGCTTTTTCCCTTTACGACACGCCGAAATACCCGGCCGGATTCAAGCATTTCGATTATGTGAATCCCGATGCGCCGCGAGGCGGCGAGCTGTATCTCGCCAATCCCGACCGGCGCACCAGCTTCGACAAGTTCAATCCGTATTCGATGAAGGGTGTCGCGGCGGCGGGCGTCTCCAACCTGATGTTCGAAACGCTGGCAACCAGTTCCGCCGATGAAATGGCCACCATGTACGGCTTGCTGGCGGAGGACATGGAGCTGGCCGATGACCGCATGTCGATGACCTTCCGGCTGAATCCGCAGGCCAGGTTCAACAACGGCGACCCCGTGACCGCCGCCGACGTCAAGCATTCCTACGACACCCTGCTTGCCAAGGGCGCGCCGCAATTCAAGTCGGTGTTCGCCGACGTCAAGGAATGCGTGGTGGTAGACGAGCGCACCGTGCGCTTCGACTTCAAGGCGCTCAACCGCGAGCTGCCGCTGATCGTGGGCGGCGTGCCGGTGTTTTCCCGCAAATGGGGCGCGAATACTTCTTTCGACAGGATACAGCTGGAGCCGCCGATCGCAACCGGACCTTACCTGATCGACCGCTACGACGTCGGGCGCTCGATCATCTACAAGCGCAATCCGAACTATTGGGGCAACGATGTGCCGTCGCGCAAGGGCATGTTCAACTTCGGGCGCATCGTCTACCGTTTCTACAAGGACGATGTGGCGCGGCTGGAAGCCTTCAAGGCGGGCGAATTCGACGTGGTGGTCGAATACAGCGCCAAGAATTGGGCGCGCAGCTACATCGGCCCGAAGTTCGAAAGCGGCGAAATCGTCAAGCGCGAGCTGCAGCATTCGAATGCCGCGGGCATGCAGGGCTTCGTGATGAACCTGCGGCGGGAACAGTTCTCCGATATCCGGGTGCGCCAGGCGCTCGGGCTGGCGCTCGACTACGAATGGATGAACCGTCAGCTGTTCTACAACCAGTACAAGCGCATCTATTCCTACTTCAACAACAGCGAACTGGCGGCCAGGGGCATGCCCTCCGAAGACGAGCTGAAACTGCTTGAGCCCCTGCGCGACATGCTGGACCCGAAGGTGTTCGGCCCGGCGCCGTTGCAGCCGCGCACGGATGCGCCGAATTCCCTGCGCGCCAACCTGCTGCAGGCGCGCGAACTGTTCAGGCAGGCCGGATGGGAGTATCGCGACGGCGCGCTGCGCAATGCCAAGGGCGAAGTGTTCACATTTGAAATCCTGGATGACCAGTCTGCGCTGTCGCGCATCATCAGCGTATATATCCGCAACCTGCAGAAGCTCGGCATCCAGGTCAACCAGCGCACCGCCGACTATGCTCTGGTGCAGAAGCGGATGGAGGAATTCGACTTCGACATGACCAGCATCCGCTTCCCGGATACCACCAGCCCTGGCAATGAAATGTTCGACACCTTCGGTTCCAAGGCGGCTGACGAAAAGGGCTCGAACAATGCATGGGGCCTGAAGGATCCGGCCGTGGACAAGCTCGTTGCCAACCTGGTGGCGGCCGGCTCCCGCGCGGAACTGGTGGCCGCGGCGCGCGCGCTCGACCGGGTGCTGCTGCACAAGTACATCGTCGTGCCGCACTGGTTCTCCTCCACGCACAGGGTCGCCTATCGCAGCCGCCTGGGCATGCCGGAGAAGATGCCCCTGTACTACGCGGCCGATCCCTATGTGATATCGAGCTGGTGGCAGCAGAAGCCGAGGTAAGAAATGAATATCTGGTCCTATATTGCGAAGCGCATCCTGCTGATGATCCCGACGCTGTTCGGCGTCATCGCCATCACCTTCGCGGTGATCCAGTTCGTGCCGGGCGGACCGGTCGAGCAGGCGCTGATGGAGCTGAAGAAAGGCCAGGTCGGCACCGGCGAAGTCGGCGGCGGAGGCGGCTCCGAGTACCGCGGCCGGCAGGGCGTGGATGCGGAGCGGATCAAGGAAATCCAGGCGCTGTACGGCTTCGACAAGCCGCCGGCGGAACGCTTCGCGCAGATGGTCAGGGGCTTCGTCACCTTCGACCTCGGGCAAAGCTTCTACCACCACATGGATGTCTGGAATCTGGTGAAATCCAAGCTCCCGGTATCGATCAGCCTGGGGCTATGGACCTTCTTCCTCACGTATTTCATCTCGCTGCCGCTGGGCGTGGCCAAGGCGGTGCGCGAGGGCAGTCGCTTCGATGTCGCCACCAGCATCGCGGTGCTGATCGGCTATTCGATTCCCGGTTTCGTACTCGGCGTGTTCCTGCTGGTGATGTTCGGCGGCGGCAGCTTCCTGCAATGGTTTCCGCTGCGCGGCCTGACCTCCGACAATTGGGAGCAGCTGTCGCTGACCGGCAAGGTGCTCGACTATCTGTGGCATATCACGCTGCCGATCGTGGCCTCGGTCGCCGGTTCCTTCGCCGTGATGACGCTGCTGACCAAGAACACCTTTCTCGAGGAAATCCGCAAGCAGTACGTGCTGACCGCCCGCGCCAAGGGTCTGAGCGAAAAGACCGTGCTGTACAAGCATGTGTTCCGCAATGCCCTGATCCCGCTCGTGACCGGCTTTCCGGCCGCCTTCATCGGTGCCTTCTTCACCGGCAGCCTGCTGATCGAAACCCTGTTCTCGCTCGACGGCCTCGGCCTGCTGTCGTATGAATCGGTGATCCGCCGAGATTATCCGGTCGTGATGGGAACGCTGTACCTGTTCACCCTGATCGGCCTGGTGGTCAAGCTGATCGGCGATCTTCTCTATGTGTGGGCCGATCCGCGCGTGCAATTCGAAAGCCTGAGCCGATGACTCCAAACCAGCCGATTTCATCCGTGTCTCCATCGAAGCGCGTCTGGCTGCGCTTCAAACAGAACCGCCGGGGTTACTACAGTCTCATCATCTTCAGCATCCTGTTCGTCATCAGCCTGCTGGCCGAAGCGATCTCGAACGACCGGCCGCTGATGGTGCGCTACAACGGCCAGACCATGTTCCCGATCGTCACCGACTATTCGGAAAAGGTGTTCGGCGGCGATTTCGACACGCCGGCCGATTTTCTCGATCCCTTCATCCGGGACCAATTCCAGAAGGACGGCAACTGGGCGATCTATCCCATCAACCGCTATCGCTTCGATACGCTGAATTACTTCGCCACCTCGCCCAATCCTGCGCCGCCTACCGCCGAGAACTGGCTCGGAACCGACGACCGCGGACGCGACGTGTTTGCCCGCCTGCTGTACGGATTCCGCGTCTCGGTCCTGTTCGGAATGGCTCTGACGATCACCGGCGTGATCCTCGGCCTGGTCACCGGCGCGATCCAGGGCTATTTCGCCGGCAAGACCGATCTGCTGTTCCAGCGTTTCATGGAAATCTGGGGCTCCATGCCGGAGCTTTACCTGCTGATCATCTTCGCCTCCATCTTCCAGCCAAGCCTGGGGCTGCTGCTGGTCCTGCTGTCGCTGTTCGGCTGGATGGGCCTGTCCGATTACGTGCGCGCGGACTTCCTGCGCAACCGCAATCTCGAATACGTGCAGGCAGCGCGCGCGCTCGGACTGTCGAACCGGCAGATCATCTGGCGTCATGTGCTGCCCAACAGCATGACGCCTGTGATCACCTTCCTGCCGTTCCGCATGAGCGCGGCGATCCTCGCGCTGACCAGCCTTGACTTCCTCGGGCTGGGAGTGCCCCCGTCCACGCCCAGCCTCGGCGAACTGCTGGCACAAGGCAAGAACAACCTGGACGCGTGGTGGATCGCGCTGTCGACTTTCCTGGTGCTGACGATGACCTTGCTGCTCCTGACCAATATCGGCGATGCGCTGCGCAATGCGATGGATGTGCGGAGGAAGGCATGAGCCTGCTAGAGGTACAGAACCTGCGCGTCGGTTTCGGCGCCGCGACCGTGGTCAACGACGTCAGCTTCAGCATCGCGCCCGGCGAAAAGTTTGCACTGGTCGGCGAATCGGGGTCCGGCAAGACCGTGACTTCGCTTTCCATCCTCCGGCTCAGTCATGATGCCGACTATGGCGGACGCATCGTGTTCGCAGGCGAAGACTTGCTGCAGAAGCCGGAGCGCGCGATGCGCGCGGTGCGGGGCAAGGACATCGCAATGATTTTCCAGGAGCCGATGACAGCGCTCAATCCGCTGTTCACCATCGGCAACCAGATCGCGGAAGTGCTGATGCTGCATGAAGGCATCAATGCCAAGGAAGCGGCGCGGCGCACCGTCGACCTGCTCGACAAGACCGGCATCCCGGAGCCGGCGCGCCGGGCCATGGCTTATCCGCACGAACTCTCCGGCGGCCAGCGGCAGCGCGCGATGATCGCCATGGCGCTGGCATGCAAGCCCAAGCTGCTGATCGCCGACGAACCGACCACGGCGCTGGACGTCACCATCCAGGTGCAGATTCTCGAATTGCTGAACCAGCTGCAGCGCGAAGAGAACATGGCCGTGCTCATGATCACCCACGATCTCAACCTGGTGCGCCACTTCGCGGACCGCGTCGGCGTGATGGAGAAGGGCAGGTTGATCGAAACGGCGGACACCGGGGAGCTGTTTTCCAATCCGCGTGAACCCTATACCCGCAAGCTGCTGGCCAGCCATCCGAAGCGCATGGTGGAGGCGGTGAGGGAAGACGCCATGCCGCTGCTGGCCACCGATCCGCTGCGCTGCACCTTCTCGATCAAGAAGGGCTTGTTCAAGAAGATCCCGTTCGTTGCGGTCGACGGGGTTGACGTCGAGCTCAAGCCGCATGAAACCCTGGGCATCGTCGGCGAATCCGGTTCCGGCAAGTCGACGCTCGGAATGGCGCTGGTCAGGCTGTCGGCGGCGGAGGTGAGCGGGCGCATTTCCTTCATCGGCCATCCGATCAGCGAAATGAAGAGCGCGGCCCTGCGCCCCTTGCGGGCAAAGATGCAGGTGGTGTTCCAGGATCCGTTCGCATCGCTGTCGCCGCGGCGCACCATCGAGCAGATTGTCGGCGAGGGACTGGAACTGCATCAGCCGGGCTTGGGCAGCCAGGGCTTGCGCGATGCCGTGGCCGCTGCCCTGCAGGAGGTGGGACTGGCGCCGGAAATGATGACGCGCTATCCGCACGAGTTTTCCGGCGGCCAGCGCCAGCGCATCGCCATTGCACGCGCGCTGGTGCTCAAGCCGGAACTGATCCTGCTCGACGAGCCGACATCATCGCTCGATGTGTCGGTGCAGCAGCAGGTGCTGCAACTGCTCGCCGAACTGCAGCGCAAGTACGGCATGGCCTATGTTTTCATCAGCCATGATCTCGCGGTGATCCGCGCGATGGCGCATCGCGTGATGGTGATGAAGGATGGAAAAATCGTGGAACGGGGACGCACCGAGGATGTGCTCAACCATCCGAAAGAGGAGTACACGAAGCGGCTGCTTGCGGCGTCGACCTATTCCACGCTGAGCACTGCCGGCACGTCGGTCGGCGCGGAGGTTTGATCATCAACGCCGGATAGCTGATGCGCGAGGACGAAAAAATGCAGGCGCGAAGCCTGCATTTTTTATAAGCCCGCATGTTCCAGTGGTCAGCCAGCCTTCTTTTTCGTATTGTCCGCCACGGTCTTGCGCGACGGAGCAGGCGGCGCCTTGCGGTAGGTCGGCGCCTGACGCGCAACCTGGCGCACGGGGGCTTTCTGCGCGGCCTGCCTCGAGGCGGGTGAAGCGCGCGCAGGACGCTTAGACGACGCAGCAACGGCCTGCCGGTTCGGCACTTCCAGCTTGAGCGAGGTACCGGCCGCCACCTTGTCCTGCTTGAGATCGTTCCAGTCCTTGATCTGCGCCACGCTCACCCGGTTGCGCCGCGCGATCGCGGTCAGCGTATCCTTCTTGCCGACCTTGACCCAGATGCGCCGCGTTTCCGGGACGTCGGGCGCGGTGATCATCATTGCCGAATCCACCAGCTCCGGGGCGATATCCTTTTCCGGCGCATGTTCCGGCTTCGGCACCAGCAAGGTCGAGCCGGCCTTGACTACCATCCTGGGCGGAATATTGTTGACTTCGCGAATTACTTCCGGCGTGGTGCCGAACTTGGACGCGATCGATTCGATACGCTCGCGGGCGTTCGTGACCCTGTGCGCGGTCCATGAGGACAGCGCACGGCCCCACTTGGCGAGGTTGGACTTGAACTTCTCGGCGTTGTTCTGGGGCAGAAGAATCTGCGTATCCGAGCTGCCGGCGATCACCGGCTTGTTGAACTGCGGGTTGAGCGCCTTGAATTCATCGATCGACAGCTCGGCAAGCTGGGCCGCAACCTTGATGTCGATATCGCGTGTCTTGCCAATGGTGACGAAGTAAGGCTGGTTGTCCACTTTCGGCAGGACGATGGCGTAATCGGCCGGCGCGGCAATGATGTTCTTGACGGCCTGCAGCTTCGGGACGTAGTTCTTGGTCTCGAGCGGCATGTACTGCGACAAGCTGTTGAAGTCGATGGGCTGGTTGGCGGCGCGCGCCTTGTTGATGGCGCGCTGCACCGAGCCTTCGCCCCAGTTGTACGCGGCCAGCGCCAGCTGCCAGTCGCCAAACATGCCGTAGAGCTTCTGCAGGTAGGTCAGCGCCGCTTCGGTCGAGGCCAGCACGTTGCGGCGTTCGTCCTTGAAGGTACTCTGCGTGAGATTGAAGTCGCGCCCAGTGGACGGAATGAACTGCCACATGCCCGCCGCATGCGCGCTTGAATACGCCTGCGGGTTGAACGAGGACTCGACGAAGGGCAGCAGCGCCAGCTCGGTAGGCATGTTGCGCTTCTCGAGCTCCTGCACCACGTGGAACAAGTAGCGCGACGCCCGGGTCGTGGTGCGCACGAAGTAATCCGGGCGCGAGCTGTAAAACTGCGTCTGGCTGGCCACCAGCGGATTGTCGAGGTCGGGAATGCCGAAACCCTTGCGGATGCGGGCCCAGACGTCGATTTCTTCCATCGACAGTATCTGGATCAGGGGATCGTCGGGATCGTAGGGCCGTTCCATCGACGATACCTGCGACCAGTTGTAGAGCGGTAGGGAAAGATCTGCTGCCAGGGTGGCGACCGGGGCGCCGAGGAGGAGAAGCGCTGTAAAACGAGATATTCTTTTTTTCAGCGGATGCATGAGTCCTCACTTGCTGTGGATGAAGGGCAGCGTGGGCGCCCGGTTGAATCGACGGAGTTTACGTAATGGTGTTTTCCTGCGTCAAGATTTATCGGAAATTCGATGCAACTCTGACAACCGTTCCGCGTTGTTTTTAGCGGAAGGAATTTTTCCACTGCCGTAGGGCAGCAAAAACAGCAATTGGTTCCTTTGAGGAAACATGCCCGGTTGTTATCAGCCTGTCAGCAATCGCAGCTTCCGCATAACGCAGAAAAGGATTTGTTTCCTTTTCAAGGGCGATGGTCGACGGTACAGTCGGTTCGCCGCGATCGCGTTTCGCCTGTTCCCTGGTGAAACGTTCCTGTAATGCCGCATTGGCGGGTTCGACTTCAAGGGCAAAGCGCAGGTTGGACAGCGTATATTCATGCGCGCAGTACACCTTGGTATCGCCGGGCAGAGCAGCGAGCTTTTCCAGGGATGCCGCCATCTGTTCCGGCGTGCCTTCGAAAAGCCGGCCGCAGCCGCCGGCAAACAGCGTGTCGCCGCAGAACAACCATGAGTGTTCCGGTGCATGATAGGCAATATGTCCACGGGTATGCCCCGGCACATCCAGCACCTTCAGTTCAAGCCCCAGTTCCGGGACGGTTACGGCGTCGCCCTCGCCCAAAGGATACGTAATTGCGGGAATCGGTTCTTGACGCGGGCCAAAAACCGGCACGTTATACCGCTCGAGCAATTGCGGGACGCCGCCGACATGGTCAGCATGGTGATGTGTCAGTAGAATAGCAGCGAGGGCGAGGCCGTGGCGGTTCAGGCAGTCGAGGATCGGCGCCGCATCCCCGGGGTCGACCACTGCAGCGCTTACGCCATCGTGAATCAGCCACAGGTAATTGTCCTGGAACGCCGGTACAGTCAATACACTTAACATACGATGGATCATCCCTTGCCCGAAAAGGCCATTATAGCCCTCGGCCCCTGGTTGGAAACCCCGGTGGGCAGCTATGTCCGCGCCTGGCAGCAGGAGCGGCTCGACATGCTGACCGCCGATATCTTCGGTTTCAATGCCCTGCAGATCGGCCTGCCGCAGATCAATGCGCTGCGCGCCAACCGCATGCCCAACAAGTGGATGACCGACACCCACCTGCCGACGGATTCCGACAGCGCGCCGTCCAGGCCGATCGTGGTCGTGCATGATTTCGCCGAATTGCCGTTCGCCTCGCAAAGTCTCGACCTGATCGTCCTGCCGCATGTGCTGGAGTTCGCGGAGGAACCGCACCAGGTCCTGAGGGAGGTCGAACGGGTACTGATTCCCGAGGGACAGGTCATCGTCTGCGGCTTCAATCCGGCCAGCCTTTGGGGCTTGCGCCAGGTGACCTCGCGCCTGACCGGTACTCCTTTTCTTCCCGAACACGGGGAATTCATCAGCCTGCCCCGGTTGAAGGACTGGCTCAAGCTGCTCAGCATGGAAGTCAACCGCGGCCACTTCGGCTGCTATGCGCCTCCTTGCCTGACGGAGAAATGGCTGTCGCGGTTCGCCTTCATGGACGAGGCGGGCGAGCGCTGGTGGCCTTACCTCGGGGCAGTCTATATGGTGCAGGCGGTCAAGCGGGTGCGCGGCATGCGCCTCATCGGACCGGCCTGGTCCAAGCATACGGCCAAGGCGCCGCGAGGCGTGCCGGTGACCAATCGTGTTCAAAAACACAAGTAACGAATCAAAATGGAAAAAGTCGAAATCTATACCGATGGCGCCTGCAAGGGCAATCCCGGACGCGGGGGCTGGGGCGCATTGCTGATCGCGGGCCCGCACCGCAAGGAAATGTTCGGCGGCGAGCTGAACACGACCAACAACAGGATGGAGCTCAAGGCCGTCATCGAAGCCCTGTCGGCCCTGAAGCGGCCATGCGAGGTCATCGTGCATACCGACAGCCAGTATGTGCAAAAGGGCATCAGCGAATGGATACACGGCTGGAAGGCCCGCGGCTGGAAGACCGCGTCCAAGGAGCCGGTGAAGAACGTCGACCTGTGGCAGGCGCTGGACGCCGCCCGCGCGACGCACCAGATCGAATGGCGCTGGGTGAAGGGCCACGCCGGGCACGACGGCAATGAACGCGCCGACACGCTCGCCAATCACGGCGTTGCTTCGGCAAGCGCAACTGCTCTATAGTCTCGCAGTTGCACAATGGAAAAATGTGGCGGGAGCCTGGACAACGCCTCCCGCATCATCAAGCGCATAGACTTAGAACGACCCATTCAAATGAATCCACGGAGACTCCTTTACCCCACGGTCGCAGTTCTGGGCATCGTGACGCTGGGCGCCTATGCCTACATCGAACAGCGCAAGCCGCAGGCGCCCGTTGAACAGTCCGGCGCATCCGGCAAGCCGGCCGACAATGCGGGCAAGGGCGGGAAAGGTGCCGCCTCCGGTCCGGCGGCGGTCGATGTGGCAACCGTCACCGCGGTGCGCCTGGTGGACGATGTCAATGCAACCGGCACCCTGCGTTCCAATGAAGCCGTCATGATCCGTCCGGAAGTGGCCGGCCGCATCGCGCGGCTCAATTTCAAGGATGGACAGCAGGTCAGGAAGGGTCAGGTCCTGGTCGCCTTCGATTCCACGGTCAATCAGGCCGAAGTGCAGCAAGCCAAGGCCGAGCTCGGCATCGCCAAGGCCAATTTCGAGCGCAACGCCGACCTCGCCAAGCAGAAATTCATTTCCGAACGGGCTCGCGACGAGTCGCAAGCCAATGTTCAGGTGCTGGAAGCCAAGCTGGCGCTGGCCGAGGCCCGCCTGGCCAAGCTGGAGATCAGGGCGCCGTTCTCCGGCATCGTCGGCATCCGCAACGTCAGTGTCGGCGATTACGTGAAGGACGGCGCCGACCTCGTGAACCTGGAAGACATCTCCAGCGTCAAGGTCGATTTCCGCATCCCTGAACGCTATGCCGACCTCGCCCGCACCGGCCAGGCCATCGAAGTGCTGGTCGATGCGCTGCCGAACAAGCCTTTCCGCGCCAGCGTCGATGCGATCGATCCCCAGGTCGACAGTTCCGGCCGCTCCGCCTTGCTGCGGGGCCGCATCGCCAATGCCGAAGCTCGCCTGAAGCCGGGCATGTTCGCCCGCGTGCGCCTGATCCTTGCGGAAAAGGAAAAGGCCCTGATGGTGCCGGAAGAAGCCATCGTGCCGCAAGGCGCGAAGGCAATGGTGTGGAAAGTGACGGATGGCAAGGCCTCCAAAGTGGAGGTCAGGACCGGCCTGCGCCGCGCGGCCAAGGTCGAGATCACGCAGGGATTGGCGGAAGGCGACATGGTGGTGACGGCGGGGCAGATCCGCCTGACGCGCGACGACACGCCGATCCGCATCGCACCGGGCGGCAAATCCGCCACCGGGCCCGTGCCGCCCGACGGACCGCTGACCTCATCGAACAAGAGCTGAGCGGAGCCGTCCATGGTCATATCCGATATCTGCATCCGCCGTCCGGTCTTTGCGACGGTGCTCTCGCTGGTGATCGTGCTGATCGGCCTGGTCTGCTACAAGCGGCTGGCCGTGCGCGAATACCCGAAGATCGACGAACCGGTGGTCACGGTGGAAACCCGCTATCCCGGTGCCAGTTCCGAGATCGTCGAGTCCCAGGTGACCAAGCCGATGGAAGACTCGATCGCCGGCATCGACGGCATCGATGTGCTGACGTCGATCTCGCGCGCGGAACAAAGCCAGATCACGGTGCGCTTCCGGCTCGAAAAGGACCCGGATTCCGGCGCCAACGATGTGCGCGACCGCGTATCCCGCGTCCGTTCCAAGCTGCCGCAGACGATCGAGGAACCGGTGATCGCCAAGGTCGAAGCCGATGCCAGCCCCATCATCTGGCTTTCGTTCTCCAGCGATACCCTGTCGTCGCTCGAGCTGACTGACATCGCCAACCGCATCGTCAAGCCGCGCCTGCAGCTGCTTCCCGGCGCCGCCGATGTCCGCATCGGCGGGGAGCGCAAGTATGCGATGCGCATCTGGCTCAACCGCGATAAGCTCGCCGCCTACCGGCTCACGCCCGCGGACGTGGAAGACGCGCTGCGCAAGCAGAACATCGAGATTCCCGCCGGCCGCATCGAATCGAAGCAGCGCGAATTCTCGGTCGTCTCGCAGACCGACCTGACCACGCCGATGCAGTTCGAGGATGTCGTGATACGCAGCGTCAACGGCTATGCGGTTCGGGTGCGGGATGTCGCCAGCGTCGAGATCGGCCCGGCGGTCGAGCGCTCGTCGGTGCGCTTCAACGGCCAGAATGCGGTATCGCTCGGCGTGATCCGGCAAGCGACAGCCAATCCGCTGGAACTGGCCGGCTATGTAAAGGCCGAACTGCCGCGGCTGAACGAGGAACTGGAGCCGCAAGGCGTCAAGATCCGCATATCGGTGGATAACACCGTCTTCATCGAGCGCTCGATCAGTTCGGTGTACAAGACTATCGGCGAAGCCGTGATCCTGGTCGCCCTGGTGATCTTCGTTTTCCTGCGCTCGGTGCGCGCCTCCATCATTCCGCTGGTGACCATCCCGGTATCTTTGATCGGCGCCTTCGCCATCATGTCGCTGGCCGGCTTCTCCATCAATACCTTGACCCTGCTGGCGCTGGTGCTGGCGATCGGTCTCGTGGTCGACGATGCGATCGTCGTGCTGGAAAACATTTACCGCCATATCGAAGACGGCATGCGGCCTTTCGAAGCGGCACTCAGGGGGGCGAAGGAAATCGGCTTCGCCGTGATCGCGATGACGATGACGCTGGCGGCGGTGTACGCCCCGGTCGCGTTTACGCCCGGCCGCACGGGGCGGCTGTTCGCGGAATTCGCATTGACGCTGGCCGGCGCGGTCGTCGTTTCCGGCTTCATCGCCCTGACGCTGTCACCAATGATGTGCTCGGTGCTGCTGAAACACCAGCCGCAGCAACAGCATGGCGTGATATACCGCGCCATTGAAAGCGTCCTGAATGCCATGACTTCCGCATACCGCCGCCTGCTGGGCCTGGTGCTCGGGGCGCGCTGGCTTGTGGTGCTGATGTATCTCGTCGTCATCGGCGGCCTGGTCTGGCTCGGCAGTACCATGAAGAAGGAACTGGCGCCGGTCGAGGACAGGGGCATCATTTTCACCGCACTGGCGGGGCCGGACGGCGCTTCGCTTGCCTATACGGAGAAATATGCGCGGCAGCTCGAAGGCATTGCTGCGGAGACCAAGGAAATCGACCGCGTCTTCATCATCGCCGGCAATCCAACGGTCGAGCGAGGAGTCGCATTCATGCGTACGGTCGACTGGTCCGAGCGCAATCGCAGCACGATCGACATGATCAAGGAAATGCAGCCGAAGATGGCCGGCGTGCCCGGCGTGCTCGCGTTCCCGAATGCGCCGCCGTCGCTGGGACAGTCGATCCGCGAGCGGCCCGTCAATCTCGTGGTACTTACCAACGCATCCTATGAAGACCTGCAGCAGGTGGCCCAGCGCATCGTCACCGAAGCCAGCAAGAATCCCGGCCTGTCCAACATCGACACCGACCTGCGCCTGAACAAGCCCCAGGTCAATGTGGAAGTGGACCGCGACAAGGCCGCCGATGCCGGCGTGCAGATCGAAACCGTCGGCCGCACTCTCGAAACCATGCTTGGCGGACGCAACGTCACCCGCTTCAAGAAGGACGGCGACCAGTACGATGTCATCGTGCAGATCAAGAATGGCGAACGCGACGCGCCCGACGACATCAATAACATTTTCGTGCGCGCGGTCAGCAAGACGGCCGGCGGTCAGGAGCAGATGGTGCCGCTGTCGAGCCTGCTGAAGGTGAGGGAAGCCGTCGCCCCGCGCGAGCTGAACCACTTCGGACAGCGCCGGGCCGTAGTCATCTCCGCCAATCTTGCCAACGGCTACACGCAAGGCGAAGCAATCGATTTCATGGAAGACACCGCCAGAGCGATCCTCAAGCCGGGCTATGCAACCGACCTGTCGGGCTCCTCGCGGGAATATCGTTCGTCGGCCGGCAGCCTGGTCATGACCTTCGTGCTGGCGCTGGCCTTCATCTACCTCGTGCTTGCGGCCCAGTTCGAAAGCTTTGTTGATCCTTTCATCATCATGCTGACCGTACCCCTCTCGATGGCCGGTGCCCTCGCTGCACTGCAATTGACCGGCGGTACGTTGAATGTGTACAGCCAGATCGGCTTGATCACGCTGGTGGGGCTGATTACCAAGCACGGTATTCTCATCGTCGAGTTCATCAACCAGCTGCGCGAAGAGGGCAAGCCGCTGCAGGAAGCGATCGTCGAAGCGGCCGTTCTGCGCCTGCGCCCGATCCTCATGACCACCGGCGCCATGGTGCTCGGCGCCATTCCGCTTGCGCTGGCCACGGGCGCGGGAGCGGAATCGCGTGTCCAGATCGGATGGGTCATCGTGGGCGGCATGAGTTTCGGTACACTGCTGACCCTGTTCGTCGTTCCGACCTTTTATACTTTCTTTGCACGCCAGAAGACGCATGCGCCCGAACCGGGGACGCTGCCTGCGCCTGCTGCAACAACATACTGACCATGCGACAAATTGTACTTGATACCGAAACCACAGGCCTGAACCCGCGCTCCGGCGACCGCATCATCGAGATCGGTTGCGTGGAGATCGTCAACCGCCGCCTGACCGGCAACAATTTCCATGTCTACATCAATCCCGAGCGCGATTCGGAAGAGGGCGCGCTCGCGGTGCACGGGCTGACCACCGAATTCCTCAGCGACAAGCCGAAGTTTGCCGGGATCGCGGATGAATTGCGCGATTACGTGCGCGGCGCCGAGGTCATCATCCATAACGCACCCTTTGACCTCGCCTTCCTCGACGCCGAGTTCGAGCGCCTGGGCCTGCCCCGCTTCAAGGAGCACATCGAATCGGTCACGGACACGCTGGTGCAGGCCAAGGAACTGCATCCAGGCAAGCGCAACTCCCTGGACGCGCTATGCGACCGCTACGGCATTTCGAATGCTCACCGCGTTCTGCACGGCGCGTTACTGGACGCGGAACTGCTGGCGGAAGTCTATCTCGCCATGACGCGCGGCCAGAACAGTCTGACGATAGATCTTGCCGTCGATCAGCCGGCTGCGGATGCGGAACAGATTGTTGCTACGGCGCCTGTGGAAGAGATGATCGTGCTCGCCGCGGATGAAGCCGAACTGGCGGAGCACGCCGCCTTGCTCGATAAGCTCGACAAGGAAGTCAAGGGCGCATGCATCTGGCGCGCGGAACCTGCTCCGGCAAATTGATTCGCCGGGGCATTTGTGCCATAATGTCGAGCTCTCGGACAGTTAGCTCAGGGGTAGAGCACCGCCTTCACACGGCGGGGGTCACTGGTTCAATCCCAGTACTGTCCACCAGAATTCGAGGCCTGCAATCGCAGGCCTTTTTCTTTGGGCATGCAAGTGCATGTGCCCGCGAACTGGCCAACAATCGCCATCCCATCTCAGCTCCTCATGAAGCCTTGGCTTCCATCGCCTGGCACAGCTTTTCGCTGAAGCCCCGCCATTCCAGAGGCTTGACGATATAACTGCTGATGCCCAGTTCCTGAGCCGTATTCAAGTCTTTCTCTTCTCCCGATGCGGAAAGAATGATCACGGGAATCGATGCCAGGTGTGGTATGCGCCGTATCGTTGCCAGCACTTCCAGTCCGTTAAGCTTCGGCAATTTCAGGTCCAGCAGGATCGCGGCGGGATTTTCCCTTGTTCGCGAAGAAAAGGTGTCCGCACATAGGAGGAAGTTGATTGCTTCTTCGCCGTCACGCGCGAAGGCGACTTCATGCGGCAATTCGCATCGTTCGATGGCAATCCGGACGAGCTCGATATCGAGGGGGTCGTCTTCGACGACTAGGATAAGGTTGGACATCTAGAAATTTTAACGAATCACGCACTCTTCTCCCGGGAGTGTCGTTTGACCTGACTCAGCAATGACTCGGATTTTTCGACGGACGCGATGAAAGGGCAGTCGACTCGACTGGATTTCGCTTGCCCGGGATATCTCTCCCGCAAGGAAATTGCGTGAACGGCAAGTCTGAAATCCTGACTAAGAATCAGGAGGCGATGATCCCATGAACAGCAATGAACCCATGCCGTTCCAGAAATTGAAATTTTCTCTTCAGTATGTTTGGCGGCTCGCCATCCCGTTCTGGCGCTTCAGAGATGCCGGGCGAGGTTCCATTGAACAGCGAATCGCGAATTACCGGTACAACCGTGAACAGCGCAGCGTGCTGCCGTTTTACATGTGGAAGTGGGTGGGTATTGCGTTATGCATGATGCAGCTGATGCGGGTGCTGTCGGACGTGGTATCCAGCACCTCGGCTCAGGGCAGCAGCAATCTATGTGCCGCCTTGTTTTGCATGAGTGCCGGTATTGGCTTTGCCTTTGCATGCATCGTACTGATGCTGCTCATGGCAAGCTATCTTTATCTCAGTTGCGTCGAAAGATAGGAATTCATTGAAAGAACGTGATTACGTTCTTCGAAGCTGGCAGTTAAACGTTTCAGGCAAGCCACTGGATGGCTGCGTAGATCATGCCGATGCTCACAGCCGCGGAGGACGCCATGCAAAGAACCGCCTGCAGCTTGTTGTAGTTGAAGGTCTTTTCCGACTGGATGACGACTGCGTCTTGGCGTACGTTGTTCATGCTGTCTCCATTGAGCTAAAGCAATCGATTGCTTTCGATCATTGTATAGAACAGCTTCTTTGAATCAATAGTCTGTTAGGCAACTTTTTAAAATATTTGATTGAGATTACTCAAATACAGTTGACCAGCAAAAATAGTTGCCATTTTGAGAACGGGAATTTGGTGATGGCATGCAATAAAAGGATTCAGGACGCCAAGTCAGCGGCCAGAGTCCTTTTTACTTGCGGCCGGCCTTTGCCGAAACCGCAAATTTTGCGGCGCGCGTACCGGCAGGTTTTGCCTTCACGCTCCGAGGTGCTTGGAGAGGGGGCGGCCCGGATTTTTTCACATGCTGCAGTTCTTTTGGCGCAAGCCTCTGTCCCGGCCTGTTTCCCATGCCCACGGCGGGTGGCGTGTAGCGCGGCACGAGATGCCGGTCACTGTTGCCGATCAGGTCGGAGCGGCCCATGCGCTGCAGCGCCTCGCGCAGCATCGGCCAGTTTTCCGGGTCGTGATAGCGCAGGAAGGCCTTGTGCAGTCGGCGGATCTTGCCGGTCCGGACGGTTTCCACTGCCTCGGAATCCGCCGAGATCTTGTGCAAGGGATTCTTGCGGCTGTGGTACATCGCGGTCGCCATCGCCATCGGCGTCGGCAGGAAGGTCTGCACCTGGTCAAGCTGGAAGTTGTTTTGCTTGAGCCACAAGGCCAGCTTCAGCATGTCTTCATCGGTCGTGCCCGGATGTGCCGCGATGAAGTAGGGGATCAAGTACTGCTCCTTGCCTGCTTCCTTCGAATAGCGTTCGAACATTTCCTTGAATGCGTAATATGAACCCATGCCCGGCTTCATCATCTTGGTGAGCGGGCCTTCCTCGGAATGCTCGGGCGCAATTTTCAGCAGGCCACCCACATGGTGGGTCACCAGTTCCTTCACGTATTCCGGCGAGCGCACGGCGAGGTCGTAGCGAAGTCCCGAGCTGACCAGGATTTTCTTGATGCCAGGGATGGCGCGCGCCTTGCGGTAAAGCTGGACCAGCTTGCTGTGGTCGGTATTGAGGTTGCTACAGATGGTCGGATACACGCAGGACAGGCGGCGGCAGGATTCCTCAATCTTCTTGTCCTTGCAGGCCAGGCGGTACATGTTCGCGGTCGGTCCGCCGAGGTCCGAGATGGTGCCGGTGAAGCCCTTGGTCTTGTCGCGGATGAGTTCGATTTCGCGCAGGATCGAAGGCTCGGAACGGCTCTGGATGATGCGGCCTTCGTGTTCCGTGATCGAGCAGAAGGTGCAGCCGCCGAAGCAGCCGCGCATGATGTTGACCGAGAAGCGGATCATTTCCCACGCGGGGATGCGCGCCTTGCCGTAGGCCGGATGCGGCGCGCGCGCATAGGTCAGGTCATAGACGCCGTCCATCTCGTCCATCGCCAGCGGAAGCGGCGGCGGATTCAGCCATACATCGCGTTCGCCGTGCGCCTGGACCAGGGCACGTGCATTGCCCGGGTTGGATTCCAGGTGCAGGATGCGTGAAGTATGTGCATACAGCACCGGGTCATCTTTGACCGCCTCGTAGGCAGGCAGGCGAACGACGGTCTTGCTGCGCTGCTCCCTGAGCGCCGCCTGCCGTTCCTCGCGGCTCAGGATCAGCACCGGTTTTTCCTGTGGCGCGGCGTCGGTCGTGGCGCAGCTGGACGGCTCCTTCGATTTCATTTCGTACGGGTCGGCATGCGGTTCGATGCGGCCCGGCGTGTCGTAGCGCGTCGAGTTGGCTTCGCTCCAGTCGGGAGCGGGTTTCCAGCCGCTCGGCACCATGAATGCGGTGCCGCGCAGGTCGCGGATCGAGCGGATCGGTTCACCGGCGGCAAGGCGGTGCGTGAGCTCCACCAGCGCCCGTTCAGCATTGCCGTACAGAAGGATATCCGCCTTCGAATCGGGAAGCACGGAGCGGCGCACCTTGTCTGACCAGTAGTCGTAATGCGCGATGCGTCGCAGGCTGGCTTCGATGCTGCCGATGACTACGTTCACATCGGGAAAGGCTTCCCGGGCACGCTGCGCATAGACAGTCACTGCCCGGTCGGGACGCTTGTCGGGATCGCCGTTGGCGGTATAGGCGTCTTCCGAGCGGATCTTGCGGTCCGAAGTGTAGCGGTTGATCATCGAATCCATATTGCCGGCAGTTACGCCGAAATACAGGTTGGGCCTTCCCAATGCCCGGAAGGCGTCCGCCGAATGCCAGTCCGGCTGGCTGATGATGCCGACCCGGAATCCTTGTTTTTCCAGCAGCCTGCCGATCAGAGCCATGCCGAAGCTGGGGTGATCGATATAGGCATCTCCCGTGATGAGGATGACGTCGCAACTGTCCCAGCCGAGCGCATCCATTTCCGCGCGCGACATAGGCAGGAAGGGTGCCGGTTTGGTGTAGTCGGGCCGGAAACGGGGATAGGAAAACAGGTTTTTCGGGGTATTCATGTTGGGGCGGATTGTACCGGAAATGCAGGTATGCAGCGCTTCAGGCGGGCAGGCGAAGGTGGCAGGGCGAACGGACTGAGACCGCGAGGCAGGGCGCAAGTTGCAGGCGAACGCAGAGGGAGACTTCTATTTCAGCCTAGCGCGTCGAAGGCGAACCAGGGGGCCTTTCGGAGAAGCCCTGGAAGAATTGGCCCATGATGCCGCCGGCGGGCGGAATGCGATGGCCGTTGGCATACATGCATTGCTGGTAGCCGATGTCGTAGCGCCGCTGCAATTGTGCGGCGGTGGTTTCCGCTGCGTTGACCCCGGACAGTCCACCCAGCGCGAAGCCGCCGCCGGCACCGGCCGCCGCGCCACGGCCGCCGCTGATCGCGGCGCCGGCCGCTGCTCCCAGGGCGGTGCCCAGTGCAGTCGATCCGATGCCGCTTGCGCTGATGGCGTTTTGGCCGCCGGAATTGTTCAATTGTTCGGAGGCGAACTGGCGGCACAGTTCATTGTCGGCGCGAAACTGGTCGAAGTTTTTTCCGCTGCCCGGAAGGACCATGACACTCGGAGCATTGGGAGTCGGCGTAGTGCATGCGCTCGTTAGGAGTGTCAGGCAGATCAGTACGGCGGGCGTCGGAAACTTGGTGCTCATCGTCATCTTAGGTCCGGGTGCGCGGATACCACTTCCCAGCCGCTGGGGCACGCTTGTGCGGCCGGGTAATAAGCTTGACTGCTTCTGCAGTAGAAATGCCAATTGTTCTGCTGCATGTCACGTGCGTTTTTGTCCATGTAGGCCTTCGGAATGACATGCACCGTCATGACAGGAGGATAGGTATGGATTCTAGAGGATGGATAGTCGGCCTGCCATGGATAAGTGCCTGCAACTGCATGATGGAGTCCGGCCGGTGGCGGGAAGGCCTGCTTCCAACCCTGGTCCCCAGCCCAGGCTGCCCCGGTAAATGAAAGGCCAAGCACCATGAAAGCGACATAACGCGGGTGCGGAAAGCTCATGACGATCTCCGGAATTTGTTCGGGTTCTCGAGGTTCCACGCGGTCTTTCACATGGTGCATGGAAAATGTGAAATTTTGACAAATTGTCATCTCCCGAGTTCTCGAAATCCGGATTGAGTTGAACCCGGGAAGGCAATCGACGGAAAATCATGTCCTCCTGTCTTGCCTGAATGCCATTGGAACTCACACTTCGAGGGTCTATCCAACCAGTCCTTGTCTTGGACAATTTCAGTTAAGGAGCCGCACCATGATGCAGACCAACGAGTTACAGCAACGCTTGAGCCAGGTGGAAGACACGATTCATGATGCAGCCCGGCGCTGCGAGTCGACCAATGGCGTTCCGATGGCGGTGAAGGACAGCATGCAGCTACTGGATCAGCGGATCATGCAGAGCAGCGACATGATGCAGTCGCAGGATGAGAGCCGCATCCGTCAATACATCGACGATCTGGAGCAGATCGGGGACAGGGCGAAGGACGCTTGTGAAAATGCGCCGGAAGAAATGGACGACTCTCTGCGCGATGTCGTGATGCAGGCCCACCGCCAGCTGTCGGACCTGAAGCATCAGCTGCATTGAGCAGTGCCGCCTGCAGGGCGGAGGCGCCTTGCAGGCCTGGAAAGAGGTACGCCTGGCTGGCCCGGGAAGAGGCTGGTCAGGCACGCATGATAAGGCTGTCTCGCGGCTTACTTCGCCGGTACGCCGTCAGGCAGCACGACGTTCACATCCAGCACTTCCAGGTTGCCCTGGCGATCAAGCGAAATCTTGATGTCCTCGGCATTGACCTTCGCATACTTCGAAATCACCTCGATCAATTCCTTGTGCAGTGCAGGCAGAAAGTCGGGACCGTCGCGGCCGTTCCGCTCGCGCGCAATGATGACCTGCAAGCGTTCCTTGGCCGCGCTCGCGGTCTTGGGTTTACTGTTAAACAGGAATGAGAGCAGCGCCATATCACCTACCTTTGAAGAGTCTCTGGAACAAACCAGGTTTTTCGTAAGCGATGAAGCGCAGCGGCACCTCGTGTCCGAGGAAGCGCGCGACCACGTCCTGGTATGCCTCGGCGACATCCGTGCCGGCCATGTGGATCGCGGGGTTGCCCTGATTGGAGGCGTGCAGTACCGACTCGGATTCGGGGATGATGCCGATCAGCGGAATGCGCAGGATTTCCTGCACGTCGGTGTAGGACAGCATCTCGCCGGCTTCGACGCGCTTGGGTACGTAGCGCGTGATCAGCAGGTGCTCCTTGACCGGTTCGCCGCCGTTGAGGGCACGGCGCGACTTGGCCTGGATGATGCCGAGGATGCGGTCTGAATCGCGCACCGACGAAACTTCCGGGTTGGTGACGACGATGGCTTCGTCGGCAAAGGTCAGGGCCATCACCGCGCCGTGCTCGATGCCGGCGGGCGAATCGCAGACGATGTATTCGAAATCCATCTTCCTCAATTCGTTGAGGACGCGTTCGACGCCTGCTTCGCTCAGCGCATCCTTGTCGCGTGTCTGCGACGCGGGCAGCACGAACAGGTTGTCGCAGTGCTTGTCCTTGATCAGCGCCTGGTTCAGCGTGGCTTCATTGTTGATTACATTGATCAGGTCATACACGACGCGGCGCTCGCAACCCATGATGAGGTCCAGGTTGCGCAGGCCGACGTCGAAATCGATCACAGCGGTCTTGTGTCCGCGCAGGGCGAGCCCGGATGCAAAGCTGGCGCTGGAGGTGGTTTTGCCGACGCCTCCCTTGCCGGACGTTACAACAACGATTTTGGCCACGAAAAACTCCTTAATAGACAAATGACTAAGCGCGAATGGACAGAATGTCTATCCGGTCGCCTTCAAGACGGACCTGCGCCGGCTGTTTCGCCAGATCCTTGGGTAAGCCGCCGTCGAACGTACGGTAGACGCCCGCAATGGAAACTAGCTCGGCCTCCATGCTCAAGGTGAAGATCCTGGCGTCGGCATTGCCGCTGGCACCTGCCAGCGCGCGGCCGCGCAGCGGAGCATACACATGGATGCTGCCGTCGGCGATCAGCTCGGCGCCGTTGTTGACGATGGCGTTGACGATCAGGTCGCTGCCGCGCGCATAGATGCGCTGTCCGGCACGAACCGGAACATCGACGATCATCGCCGGGACGGCGGTGGGTACATCGACGCGCACCTCTACGCGCTCCACGACGGGCGTTGCCGGTGCGGGCGGCGCAACAGGCGCAGGTGCTGGAGGCGCCTGGACGGCGGCGGCTTCGGCTTCCCGCGGTTCATGTCGCGGCGGAGGCAGGGTATCGATGCTCAATCCATGCGCAACGATCTGCGGTTCCAGATCCGAAGGCGCGCCGCGGACGGCGACGAGATTGAGTTGGTAGCTGCGGAAGAGCGCGGTGAGGGCGGGCCAGTCGATGGAACCGGTTTCCGGTCCGCAGCCGCTGATATCGACTACAACCAGGTCATGATCAAAATAATCCGAGGCGCCGCCGGTAGCCTGTTTCAGCGCTGCCTCTATAGCGGCAAGCTCGGTCGTGCGCAGGATCGCCGACACGGCGACGACTGTGGAAATCTTGATTTCGATGGGCTTGCTGCCTTGATTCTTTGACATAGGTTTGTATCGGTAATGGCGAAACCTGCATGAGCAAAAATGAACGCCTGGCCCGTTAAATGAATCGGGCCGCGTCGAAAGCGGCCCGAACGTAAGGGGGAAAGCGAACTTCTCTACAGCGCATTGAACAATTTGCTCACCACTCGCTCTGTGCTTTGCGCGATATTATACCCGTTGCAGCGGCGCTATCCTCCTGATTTCCAATACTATTCCATTGCTGTTTCAGCGATTGGCGACCTGATGCGGTCGCAAACCCGGCCTTCCTATAGCGCGGTCCGCAACGCGAACAGCTCGGGGAAGAGGACGACTTCCAGCATTTTTTTCAGATAGCTGGCGCCCGCGGTGCCTCCGGTGCCGGTCTTGAAGCCGATGATGCGTTCGACGGTGGTCACATGGCGGAAGCGCCAGTAACGGAAGGCGGTTTCCAGGTCGACCAGCTTCTCGGCCAGTTCATAAAGCGCCCAGTGTTTCGACGGGTTGCGATAGACTTCCAGCCAGGCGGCCTTGACCGATTCGTCGGGGCTCGTCGGCCTGGTCCAGTCGGCGTTCAGCCGCGCTTCATCGACGGGCAGACCGGCGCGCGCCATCACCAGTATCGCTTCATCGTAGATGGATGGCGCGCGCAGGGCGGCTTCGAGCCGCGCATGGGCCTCGGGCGATGTTTCATGCACGCTCAGCAGCGCGGGATTCTTGTTCCCCAGGATGAATTCGATCTCGCGGTACTGGTATGACTGGAAGCCGGACGACTGGCCGAGATAAGGCCGGATCGCGGTGTATTCGGGAGGCGTCATGGTGGCCAGTACATCCCATGCATGCACCAGCTGATCCATGATGCGCGCAACCCGCGACAGCATCTTGAAGGCCGGCGGCAGGTCGCCCTGATGAATCTGCCGCCGCGCGCCCTGCAGTTCGTGCAGCATCAGTTTCATCCACAATTCGCTCGTCTGGTGCTGCACGATGAACAGCATCTCGTTGTGGTCCGGCGAACGCGGATGCTGCGCCGAGAGTATCTGGTCGAGGCCGAGATAGTCGCCGTAGCTCATCGTCTTGCTGAAATCCATCCTGGCGCCGTGCCAGGATGCGGAATCCTTTTCTTTTTCCATGATGGCCTTCCTCAGGTGACCGCGTCGCGCCGTGCGTCGGGGTCGTATTGTTTGCGGTCGAGGATGTCGGCGAGCGTGTCGACGGCATCCCAGACATCGGTAAAGCTGGTGTAAAGGGGCGTAAAACCGAAGCGCATGATGTGCGGCTCGCGATAGTCGCCGATGACGCCACGCTCGATCAGCGCCTGCATCACCGCATATCCGTGCGGATGCGCGAAACTTACTTGGCTGCCGCGCTGCGCATGTTCACGCGGCGTGAAAAGTTCGAGCGAATGCCGGCTGCATCGCGTTTCCACCAGTTCAATGAACAGGTCGGTGAGCGCCAGCGACTTCGTGCGGATCGCATCCATCGACGTCTGCGAGAAGACGTCCAGTCCGCATTCGACCAGCGCCAGCGAGGTGATGGGCTGGGTGCCGCACAATGCGCGCCGTATGCCCGCGATGGGCTCGAACTGCGGTTGCATCGTGAACGGACTCGCATGCGACCACCATCCGGAAAGCGGCTGGCGGAACGCCTGCTGATGGCGTTCGGGCACCCAGATGAACGCCGGTGCGCCGGGGCCGCCATTGAGGTACTTGTAGGTGCAGCCGACCGCATAGTCGGCGTCGGCGCCGTTCAGGTCGACTGGGACGGCGCCGGCCGAGTGCGCGAGATCCCACAGCATCAATGCGCCTTGCGCATGCGCCAGTGCCGTGACTTCACGCATGTCGTGCATGCGCCCGGTGCGGTAGTTGACATGCGTGAGCATCACTACGGCGGTACTTGCGTCGACTGCCTCGCGTAGTTGCGCAGGCGAGTCGATCAGCTTGATTTCATAGTCGCGCTCCAGCCACGAGGCGAGGCCTTGCGCGATATAGACATCGGTCGGGAAATTCTCGCGCTCCGTGACGATGACTCGCCGGCTCCTGTCCGGATACGATTGCTCCTGCTGATGCAGGGCGGCGGCGAGCGCCTTGAACAGGTTGACCGAAGTGGAATCGGTCACGACCACTTCATCCGGCCTTGCCCCGATCAGCGGTGCCAGCTTCGCGCCCAGCCGCGCGGGAAGGTCGAACCATCCGGCCTTGTTCCAGCTGCGGATCAGGTCCTTGCCCCATTCGGCTTCCACCACCTGCCTTGCGCGGTCGAGCGCGCTTTTCGGGCGCGCGCCCAGCGAATTGCCGTCGAGGTAAATTACGCCGTCCGGCAGCGCAAACTGCTCTCGAAGCGGGCGCAGCGGGTCATCGGCATCCAAGGCCTTGCAGTCCGAACGCGGCGTCATTCGTCATCTCCTTTCAAGCGCCTCAGCACGGCACGCACCGGGCTGGCATCCAGGCCGGCAAGTTTAAGGGGCAGGGCAATCAGTTCGTAGTCTCCCGGCTCGACGGCGTCCAGCACGATGCCTTCGAGAATGGCGATCCCGGCGGCGCGGACCGCATGGTGGGCATCCATGGTTTTCGATTCCTGCGGATCCAGCGACGGGGTGTCGATGCCGATCAGCACCACGCCGTGCCTGGCAAGCAGCGCGACGGTCTCGGGTGCAATGCTGGCGAAGCCGGCATCCCAGCGGTCCCGGGGTGCCTGGTCGTATGTGCGCATCAGCACTCGAGGCGGACAGTTTTCCAGCGCATGTTCGATATGTCCCGGTTCGATCCGTTTTACCCCCAGGCAGCCAATGACCCGGCATGAGCCCAGATAGGCATCCAGTGCGACCGCATCGATGGCCTCGCCGCTCGGGTCGTAGTGCGACGGCGCATCGCAATGTGCGCCGGTGTGAGTCGACATTGTGATGCGGCTGACATGGACCGGACAGCCGTTCTCGATCTTCCAGGTCGGCTCGGCGCTGAACGGCGTATCGCCTGGCCAGACAGGAGTTGCATGCGAAAGCGTCGGGCTGATGTCCCAGAGTAAGGTGTTTGCTGGCATGGAAATGTCCTTGATGACTGATGCCTGCATTTTATGACGTGCCGATTCGATTTTTTCTTCAAAATCGACGAGTATTCCATGTCAAGGTAGAATTAAATTTCATTTAATCTACCTCTTCCGGTGAATAATTCTAATGACCCTTGATGCCATCGATATCAAGATACTTAACCTGCTGCAGACCGACGGCAGGATGAGCAACCTGGAGCTGGCGGAGAAAGTGTTTCTCTCGGCGTCTTCATGCCTGCGCAGGGTACGGCTGCTGGAAGACGCCGGAATGATCAGCCGCTACAGCGCCATCCTGAGCCCGACGGCGCTCGGACTGGAGGTGGATGCCTTCGTGCAGGTCACCATGCGTCGGGATGTCGAGCACTGGCATGAAAATTTTCTGGCATCGCTGCAGGCATGGCCGGAAGTCGTCGGTTCGTTCATCATCACCGGCGAGGCCAATTACCTGCTCAGGGTGAGAGCGCGCAGCCTCAAGCATTTTTCCGCCTTTGTGCTTGAAAAACTGTATAAGACGAGCGGCGTGCTGGACATTCGATCCAACATCGTATTGCAGACCCTGAAGGATACGCAGGCAATTGCGCCTGAACTTCTCGGCGAATAACAGGCTAACCGAGGCATGTAGCGATAAATTCTTGCAAGGCGCCGGTCGGCCCCTGTTTGCACGAGGCGCGGCACGAACCAAACACGTGAGCGTCAATCCAACGGGTCTGCAAACTTTGCCGGCGCTTTCCAATCTGTATCGATCTACCATTTGATCGGTCCTGGTTTGTTTCAACCTTGCAGCTTGCGCCTGCGAGCGCTTGTGCGCCCATGATCCGAACGGGGCGGGAAAGCATCGGCACTGCTAATACGATTCAAAGGAGACGCCATGAATACCAAGCGTGTAGCCGTTGTCACTGGCGGCATGGGTGGATTGGGCGAAGCGATCTGCAAGAAGCTTGACCAGTCCGGTTTTCAGGTGGTCGCCACCTATTCGCCGTCCAACGCCGATCACAAGACTTGGCTTAGCGAACGTAAGAAGGAAGGCTTTGACTTTGCGGCTGCCTGCATCGACGTATCAGATTTTTCTTCCTGTGAATCGGGCGTGATGCAAATCCTTCGGGATGTCGGACGCATCGATGTTCTTGTCAACAATGCCGGCATCACGCGCGACACCACGCTCCGAAAAATGTCTCACGAGGATTGGCTCGCCGTTCGCAAGACCAACCTGGACAGTGTTTTCAACATGAGCAAGCTCGTCATGCACGGCATGCTCGAAAACCAGTGGGGTCGCCTGGTGAATATCGCCTCCGTCAATGCCCAGAAAGGCGCCTTCGGTCAAACGAATTATTCAGCCGCCAAGGCCGGTGTTCATGGATTTACCAAGGCCCTGGCACTGGAAGTCGCCAGCAAGGGAGTCACTGTCAACACCATATCCCCAGGGTATCTGAGTACCAAGATGGTGTTGCAGATCCCGAGTGACATATTGCAGGAAAAGATCCTTCCACAGATTCCCGTCGGACGACTCGGCAAGCCGGAAGAGGTGGCCGGCCTTGTGGCTTACCTGTGCTCCGAGGAAGCAGGTTTCCTGACTGGTGCAAATATTGCGGTCAATGGCGGGCAGCACATGTACTAAGGCGCAAGCTGGCTTGCAAAATACGCGATTGATGTAGCTCAAGCGCGGGGCACGGTCAGGGCCGTCGGCCACGGAATCCGCAGAGAATAGCGCTGACCGTTACGGTTTACTTTTCTTGCTTATTTCAGGATCAACAAATGCAAAACATGACTAATCCCTTCATGGGCATGTATCAAACTCAGATCGAGGCTTCCCGGCGCTTCCTCGACACGATCTTCTCGACGACGGAAAAGCTCGACCAGGTGGTCAGGGGGGCCGCGCAGCGCGCCGTCAATGAGCAACTCAATTTTGCCGAGGCCGTAACCCAGGCCAAGGATGCGACATCGATCGGTACTACCTGGCAGTCGGGCATGGCGTCGCGCAATTCCGATCAGGCAGTCAACTATCAGCGTGAGCTGATTCGCATCATCGTGGAAATGCAAAGCGAGTTGGGAAAAGGTGCACAGGATTACGTCGAACAGTTGCGCAATCAGGCGGCAAGCGGCTTCAAGCCGCAGGTCGATGCATCCGCGGCGCAAGCTGCAACAAACGTCATGCCCAATCCGATGACGAGCCTGTTTTCAGCATGGCAGGATGCATTCAAGCAGGCCGGCTCACTGGCCCAGCGCAATCTCTCGGCCACCACCTCCACATTCACCGATGCGCTCGGCACGGCCGCGCAGCAAACCTCGCGCTATGTGGATGCGACTGCAGGCAATGCCCGCAATCTTGCGGCGAGCGCTGAAAACAGCGTTGATTCCGCGGCCGAGTCGGACGTCGTTGCCGGCTCCTCAAATAACGCATCTTCCGAACCGGGCGCCGAGCGTAAATCAACGGTGACCACGCCAGGCGGTAAGAAAAAATAATAGTTGTGCGTAATAGTTGTGCGGAAAGGATGCGCCGGCATCCTTTTTGGCAATGCCCGGCGCCGGACTAAATCAATGTGGTTCCCGATCCTGCTCCTGAAACGAAAAAGCCCGTCGGTGTGACGGGCTTTTCTATAAATCCAATTTCACAGCTCATGCACTGGCCAACTGTGCTCCCCAATCAGGATCAGACTGATCATTCTGTTGAGCCGCTGCCTTGGACTTTTTTGCGGCCACCTGTTTCGCCCTTGAGCTTGACGGCGGCAAGCGGCGCAAGGTGCGCAGCGCTTCGGGATCCTTGATGCCAATGGAGCGCTGATCGACGGTGATCAGGCCGATTTCATTAAATGCAGACAAGGTGCGGCTAACCGTCTCCAGCGTCAGGCCGAGATAGCTTCCGATTTCATGCCGCGTCATGCGCAGATTGAAGAGCTTGCTGGAATAGCCCATGTCCGCATAACGCTCGGAAAGATTGACAAGGAAGCGTGCCACCCTGGCTTCGGCGCTGAGAGCGCCTAGCATGCTGACCATGGCTTGTTCGCGCACCAGCTCCCGGCTCATTACGCTGTACATTGCATGTTCGAACTCAACATGGGCGCGTCCAAGTGCAGTGAGCTTCTTGAACGGCAGGAGAATCAGGTCGCAATTGGACAGGGCGACAGCTTCTGAGGCATAGCGCTTGGTGTGGATGCCATCCACGCCGAATAGATCACCCTTCATCGGGAAACTCAGCACTTGCTCGTTGCCGAACTCGTCGATCAGCACTGTTTTCAGAAAGCCCGAATGAACGATGTACAGGGTGTCGAACGGCTGCCCGATGGTGTGGATGCGCTGCCCGGTCTTGAACTGTACATGCTGGAACAGCAGTTCTTCATCGGTATGTATCGCTGCCGAGGTAATGCGCAGGACATCGCACAATTCCTTCAGGTTCGACCATAATTTTCCCTGGCGTTGCCAACCCGCTTCGACGGACGATGTATGCAATGCTGTAGTTGTTGAGTCGGTGCGGACATCAGGTGCTTGAGTTGACAACATAGTCATCTCCTATTTCAGGGATTTCAGTTAATGCATGCGCGCTTGAGCATGCAAAGGATTCAGCGCCGTCGATTTGTTCAGTCTTTCTATTCAAGAGTTTTGATCTAGAACATCAGACGTGCACCGATCGCTTGCTGCACTTCATAACAAGTAGCCAGTATCGCAACTGCAACAGGCTTTTGGCTATCGGGAGGGGCTGAATTGGAATGTAGGGGAGATATGCATCTTGTAGGAATGCGCCTACAAATCGACGTAATATTTACTGAGCGGCAGCGAAGCAAGTACTTGCGCTATTAGAATGCCACCCTGTCTAGCGTGGCAACACCGCTTGAACTAGGCAGCGGACGAGGTGACGACTAAGCGAGAAAAGTCTTTTGACCAATTACATTTGGGAAAGCACAGGCGGGGCGAGCGGAGGTGTGAATGGAGCGGTAGACAGACAAGAGGCGAACGCCTCCTGTTTCAATTTCTCAGGGGCCCAAGCAGTCGATGCTGAACTGCATACTGGACCATTTCGGCCAGTGAGTTCATATTCATCTTGGTCAGTATGCGCGTCTTGTGAGTACTGACCGTTTTTGCGCTCAGGTGGAGGAAGTCCGCGATTTCGGTAATCGATTTGCCGCTTACCAATAAAGTGAACACTTCAAATTCACGGTTTGAAAGTTGCTTGTGAGGCAAGTCTTCATTGGAGCCTGTCAGATTTTTTGTGTAAAGCGGGGTCATGAAATAATACCGAAAGGGATGTTCCATGACCGACGTAATGACC
>NZ_JAWIIV010000017.1:0-130803 GCF_035916955.1 Noviherbaspirillum album
ATTCGCCATCATGTTCGGTGAGCGCTTCACCAACGCCATTAACTAAACCGACCTCGCACACAGAAATACTGACACGTCCATCGTAACAAGAGAAGACACTAAACGCTCAAAACCTGCACCTGATTGCTATCTCAAGGCATTGGAAAAAATGGAATTAGATTCGGCGCCTTGCATAGTGATCGAAGACTCCCCTCGCGGTCTCGCAGCAGCCATTGCAGCCGGATTACAATGCATTATCATTCGCAGCGATCTTCTTAGTGCGTGATCAGTATCTTTTTAGCAGGAGAGCGAGGAATGCGAGGACAATGAACTGTTCGCTGGTATGCAGTTTTCGCTCACAGTTTTTCCAGAGACGACGGCATTTTTCAAGCCACGCAAATGACCTTTCGACCACCCAGCGCTGCGGGATGACAGCAAAGGTATGCAGCTCGTTGCGCTTGGCCACTTGTACCTTGGCACCTAGCGTCTGGTATGTCAGGTCTTCAAATCGCTCGCCGGTATAGGCACCATCGACGAGTACCTGCTTGACCTGAGCCAGCCTATCGTCATGCGCCAAAAACATAAGTAATGCGCCATTGCGATCATTGACCTCGGCGGTTGTGACTAAAATGGCGTGCGGCAGGCCTTGCGTATCTACGGCGATATGCCGCTTGATGCCGGAGACCTTCTTGCCAGCGTCATATCCCTTGTGGCGGGCCGTATCGGTATTCTTGACGCTTTGCGCGTCCACGATGCAAAAGCTCGTCAAGGGCAGCCGCCCATTTCTCTTGCGCTCTTGCTCCACCACATTTTTTTAACGCCTGGTCGAGCAGGCTCATATGACCATCATCAGGAATGCGCGCCCAGCCATCGAAATAGTAACGCACCGTGCTCACTGGCGGAAAGTCTGACGGCAGAGCACGCCAAGTTGCTGCATTCTTGAGCAAGTAAAGGATCGCGCAAAAGATGTCGTACAGGTCGACCTTTCTTGGATTGGTGCGCTTGCGACTGCTTTCCAACAAAGGCCGAACTTGGTCAAACTGTTCACGACTGATGTCGCTTGGATAATACTTCCTGCCCATTCCAGATCAATGTCATCACAAACCCGGTTTGGACAGAAAAATATCGATCAAATGGTATGAACGCCGCCTTCTTGAGTAGGCGCAAGGAAATGTGGGGACTCCTGCGCCGACGGCATCAATGTGCCAAAGTGGAAGAGCTGACCAACCACTGAAATGGCGAGGAGTCCGAAATGCATATTACGACCATTGGTATCGATTTGGCAAAGAATGTATTCACTATCCATGGCGTTGACGAACGCGGGAAACCTGTATTGCGCAAGACGCTACGCCGAGAACAGATGGTGCCTTTCTTTACTCGTCTGCAGCCGTGTGTGGTCGCCATGGAAGCCTGTGGATCTGCGCACTACTGGGCACGCAAGCTGGAGTCGCTTGGGCATACTGTCAGGTTAATGGCACCCCAGTTCGTCAAGCCTTATGTCAAGGGCAACAAGCATGATGCAGCCGATGCAGAAACCATTTGCGAGGCGGCAAGCCGGCCCAGTATGCGGTTCGTCCCGGTAAAGGCGCCAGAGGCGCAAGCCACCCTGGCCTTGCACCGAGTGCGAGACGGCTTCATCAAAGCAAGAACCGCACAGGCCAATCAACTGCGAGGCTTGCTAGCTGAGTTCGGTCTTGTCATTCCGCTTGGCATGGTCAAGCTGATCGCACACGTCAAAGGCATCATCGCCGATGAAGCCAATGAGCTGCCGGCCCTCATGCGAGAACTCGCACAGCGCTTACTGTCACACCTATTGGAATTGGATCGCCAGGTTCAAGAGATCGATCGCCAAGTTCAGCAGCTATGCAGGCAATCGAGCATATGTGGTCGGCTGGAACAGATTCCGGGCATCGGCCCTGTCACCGCGACGGCATTGGAAGCCACTGTGGCTGACAATATTAAGACCTTTAAAAGTGGTCGTCAGTTTGCGGCATTCCTTGGCCTGGTACCAAAGCAGCATTCAAGTGGCGGCAAGGAACGGCTCCAAGGGATAAGTAAGCGTGGCGATAGCTATTTGCGACGTCTGCTGGTCCATGGAGCGCGCGCGGTATTGCATCATACGATGAACAGATCGAAACGAAGTGACAGTTGGCTGGCGCGTTTGGCAGCACGGCGCAACACGAACATCGCCTGTGTGGCACAGGCCAATAAGACCGCCCGCATCGTGTGGGCCATGTTGGTACACGAGCGAGACTTCCGGGACGGGTTCTCTGCCAACAGAGAACCCGTCCCGGCTTGAAGAAAGCATTTTAGGAGCACGGCACGTCAACAGGTTGCGCAGGTAAGAGACAAGTGATGGCAAACAGGTAGGACCGGGACGGCACCAACCCGATTAGAACAGTGAGCATCAAGCTCGGCGATCAAATGGGGACGTCGTCAGCGAATTCCATAATGGCCAGTGGCTAAGCCACAACGACAGGCCGAATGTAAGTTCGCAATCTCATTCCTGTCTACATCATGCGTTTCCATACTTGGCAAATGGCGGCGTTCATGTAACGTTCTAAGCAAGACGTTTTAAGCTAGCATGAATCGTTTCACAGGAGAGTAGGCAACTAGCAGAGTGATGGGACAACAGGTCAAACCTGGACGAGGATACTCCGATAGGGCTACAGAGCTTCAAGCTCGATGTTCAGCTAGGAACCTTGCCCGCGAATGCCATCAGGGCCAGCAGGAATTATCGCCTGCAGAAGTAGGCCGAATATAAGCTTGCAACCCCGTTAGCACCTCACTGGCTAAAAAACTTGCTTTCCAGGAGACGTCCATATAAGCGTAGCCTTAATCTGCTGTTCGGTTACATGGGGATGCTGTCGTTCGGGCATGCTGCCTTCCTTGGCGTCGGGGCTTATACGACGGGTATTCTCATTGCACACTTCCAGCTTCCCTGGTGGATCGCAATTCCCTCCTCCATCGTGGGAGCGGCCGTTGTCGCGCTCGCCATGGGCCTACTCGCCATACGTACTCGCGGCATTTACTTCGCAATGGTGACGCTCGCACTGTCCCAATGTGTTTATTTCCTCGTTTATCAATTCCCTCTATCCGGTGGAGAAAATGGTTTGCGTGGCGTCAATCTCGCTAACCTCCAGATCGGCCCCTGGTCCTTTGACCTCCTCAATCCGGCGATCAAGTACTATTTCCTCGCTGCCTTTGTCGTACTCGCACTATGGATCGTTTCAAAAGTGCTCGCATCACCGCTTGGAGGCGTCATTGAGGCTGTCAGGGAAAATGAAGCAAGGACACGAGCCTGCGGCTTTAACGTTGAAGCGACGAAGCTGGTGACATTTGTACTGTCGGGGGCAATATCAGGTCTTGCCGGCGCGTTAAATGCGATTCACCTGTCCAGCGTACCGATAGAGACGCTTCATTACGAAACGTCCGGACTGGTAGTCATGATCTGTCTGCTGGGCGGCATGGGTACATTTTTCGGACCCTTTGTCGGCGCTGCGCTGTTTTTCCTGATCCAGGATGTCTTTTCGATCTGGACCGAGCATTGGCAGTTGTATGTCGGCGCAATCTTCATCGTCTTTGTCCTTTTCTTCCCCAAAGGAGTCTGGGGAACCATTCTGGAGAAATGCCATGTCCGCTGATATCCTGATTCAGACCGAAGCAGTGACCCGCCGATTCGGGGGATTTACAGCGCTTAAGAATGTCTCGGTGGGTTTTGAACGCGGGAAACTGACTTCCATCATCGGACCTAACGGCGCGGGAAAAAGCACCTACTTCAATGTCCTGTCGGGTGCGTTTCCCCCGTCGGAGGGACGGGTGGTCTTCGACGGTCAAGACCTCGCGGGGAAAAAACAGCATGACTTTGCCCATATCGGCATTGCGAAGTCGTTCCAGATCACGAACATCTTCCCCAATTTTAGTGTTCTGGAGAATGTGCGAATAGCGCTCCAGGCCAAGGTAGCCCGCCTTAATTTCTGGAAAAACCGTGACAGCCTCAAGCTTTCCGATGAAGCTTATGTCTTGCTCGATAAGGTTGGGCTCGGAGCACTGGCCAACCGTCCATCACGTGAACTCGCGCATGGACAACAACGTGCCCTCGAAATTGCAATTGCCCTTGCTGCGGATCCGAAGCTGCTGCTCATGGATGAACCTACCGCAGGTATGAGTCCAGAGGAAACTCGCTCAATGATGGATCTGATCCTTGCGCTTGCGGGCGAAAGGACTGTCATCCTGGTCGAACACAAAATGAAAATGGTAATGGGTATCAGCGACCGTATCGTGGTCCTTCACCACGGCGAGCTGCTCGCCGTTGGCAAACTCGATGATATCCGGGCCAACGATGAGGTAAAACGAGTGTATCTCGGGCAGCACTGACATTGACGGAGGACGACATGTTATCGATCCAAAACCTGAACGCGTGGTATGGGACAAGCCATGTCCTGCAAGGCATTGAGCTCGAGGTAAAACGCGGTGAATTGGTTTCTCTGCTAGGCCGAAACGGGGCTGGCAAAACGACGACCATCAAGAGCATCATGGGACTGCTGCCGAAAGCAAAAGGCCAGATCACATTCAATGGCACCGATCTCCTGAGCCAGCCGGCGCATCAGCGTTTTCACTTGGGCCTGGCTTACGTCCCGGAAGAAAGGCGCATCGTTCCCGGGCTAACAGTGCTGGAAAACATCCGACTGGGCATTATCGCCTCCAAGCGTCGCAATCAGGAAAGACAAGTTATTGAGGAAATTGCGGACACTTTCCCTAGACTAAAGGAACGCCTCAATCAGAGTGCCGTTACCATGTCGGGTGGCGAGCAGCAAATGCTGGCGATCGCACGCGCGGTCGCGTGCGATCCTGACATGATTCTTCTGGATGAGCCTTCCGAAGGCATCATGCCGGTGCTGGTGGATGAAATGTTCGAACTGTTCCAGAAGCTAAAGCAATCGGGCAAAACCATTCTCCTGGTCGAGCAGAATGTCGAAGCGGCATTGCGTATTGCCGACCGCGCTTACATTATCGATCAAGGCGCGGTTGTCCATGCTGCCAGCGCAGCGAGTCTGCTTGCCGATCCGGAAATTCAAGAAAGATATTGCGCCGTCTGATCTGGCTTGTGAATCCGCTACCGTTGTCACAAGAAAGAGTACCCGGCACACGACCAGCCTGACGCAGCCGCATTCACCGCGACAGCGTCAGAATCGCGCTCTGCTTTCGTAACGACTTCACACGTCAATACGGCTAGGCATGAGCGCGCAGGCTCCTCCAGCACGCACGCAGCTAAAGCATCCGTCATTTGCCAGCCAGTCGTGCAGACAGACTTGATGGCCAACCTTCGCCGAAAATAAAAGCTGAACCGCAAGAAAGAAAAGGGTTACCGGCTCATGCCAGCGACCCTTTCATCCGCGCGGGGAAAGTTAAGCGGCCTTGCCGTATCTCAGATCATAGCGGTCCAGGTTCATCACCTTGGTCCAGGCTTCCACGAAATCCTGCACGAAGTGTGCTTCGCCGTCCCGTGCTGCATACACTTCGGAAAGCGCGCGCAACTGCGCATTGGAACCGAAGATCAGGTCGGCAAGGGTAGCCGTCCAGCGCAGCTCTCCAGTGCTGCGGTCAGTGCCTTCGAACACGCCCGGCGATCCTTCCACTTTTTTCCAGGCAGTACGCATGTCGAGCAGATTGATGAAGAAATCCGGCGTAAGAGTACCCGGACGCTTAGTGAAAACGCCATGCTGCACATTGTTGGAATTGGCGCCAAGTACGCGCATGCCACCGACCAATACCGTCATTTCAGGCGCCGTCAACGTCAGCAAGCTAGCCTTGTCGATCATGCCGTTGGCGACGTGATCTTCGCCCCCTTTGCGGATATAGTTGCGGAAGCCGTCAATGGCCGGCTCCAGTACCTCGAAGGAACTAACGTCCGTCTGCTCCAGGGAGGCGTCCGTGCGACCAGGACTGAAAGGCACGGTGACCTTATGGCCGGCATTCTTTGCGGCCGCTTCCACTGCGGCACAGCCGCCCAGTACGATCAGATCAGCCAGCGATATTTTTTTGCCGCCGGATGCGGAAGCGTTGAAATCGTTCTGGATGCCTTCTAGTTTGGCAAGCACTTTCGCCAGTTCCTCCGGTTCATTGGCTTCCCAGTCTTTCTGCGGTGCCAGGCGGACACGTGCACCATTGGCGCCGCCGCGCAAATCGCTGCCGCGGAACGTGGACGCCGATGCCCATGCAGTCTTGACGAGCTGCGCAATAGTCAGCCCGGAACCCAGCAGTTTTTCCTTCAACGCCGCGATGTCCGCATCGTTGACCAACGGATGATCAACCGGCGGGACCGGGTCCTGCCACAGTAGATCCTCTTTCGGCACCAGGGGACCAAGATAACGCACCTTGGGTCCCATATCACGGTGGGTCAGTTTGAACCAGGCGCGAGCAAACGCATCCGCAAATTCGTCCGGATTGGACATGAAGTGACGCGATATTTTTTCGTAAGCAGGATCAACGCGCAGAGCCATGTCGGCAGTACTCATCATGGGCTGGTGCAGCTTGCCGGGAATGTGCGCATCGGGCACGTTGCGTCCGGCATCGCCCTTTGGTTTCCATTGGTGTGCACCGGCCGGGCTCTTGGTCAGTTCCCATTCATGGCCGAACAGGGTTTCGAAATAGCTCATGTCCCACTTTGTGGGAGTTGGAGTCCAGGCGCCTTCCAGTCCGCTGGTAATGGTGTGCGCGCCGTTGCCGCTCTCGTATGTGCTTTTCCAGCCGAAACCCAGTTCTTCGATGTTGGCGCCTTCCGGTTCCGCGCTGACATGGTGGGCCGGCCCCGCGCCATGACATTTGCCGAAGGTATGGCCGCCGGCAACCAGCGCAACGGTTTCGTAGTCGTCCATGGCCATGCGGCCGAAGGTGTCGCGGATGTCGCGTGCCGATTTGGCGGGATCGGGATTGCCGTTCGGGCCCTCGGGGTTCACGTAGATGAGGCCCATCTGCACCGCTGCCAGAGGCTTGGCCAGTTCGCGTTCACCGCTATAGCGCTCATCGCCAAGCCAACTCGATTCAGGCCCCCAGTCGACAGGGGTCGGCTCCCAGATGTCTTCACGACCGCCTCCAAAGCCAAAGGTTTTGAAACCCATGGATTCCAGCGCTACGTTGCCAGCCAAAATCATCAGGTCGGCCCAAGACAACTGCTTGCCGTATTTCTGCTTGATAGGCCAAAGCAGGCGGCGCGCTTTGTCGAGATTGCCATTGTCCGGCCAGCTGTTCAATGGAGCAAAACGCTGCTCGCCGGATCGGGCACCGCCTCTGCCGTCAAAGATGCGATAAGTGCCGGCCGAGTGCCAGGCCATGCGGATGAAGAAAGGACCGTAGTGGCCATAGTCTGCGGGCCACCATTCCTGGGAATCTGTCATTAATGCCCGCAGATCGGAAATAACGGTGTTCAGGTCCAGCTTCTGGAATTCGGTTTTGTAATCAAAGTCTTCCAGCATGGGGTCGCCCAGCTTCCCGTGCTGGTGCAGCATGGTCAGGTTTAACTGATCGGGCCACCAATGTGCATTGGTACGGGTTTGTTTTTTATGATGCGCGACAGGGCATTGGGCTTGCTCGGACATGGCACTCTCCTCTGTTAGTTTGGGGTTGTAACAGCAGGAGTGTAAAACTCCGATCATCAGTTGAAAAAAAAATTGAAATTATTGTTCCGATAGCCAATTTCTATTTTTGCTTGCTTTCCTTTATGAACCGGGTAGGTCTGCTTCGTAAATCCTGCTTTACCGTCAGTGCCTTCTGGCTGGCTCCCCTACCCTTCGAGCGTTGGGTCATGCGAAGCGGCAATAGATGTGCCCCTTACTACGCGTTGTTGAGTCCATTCTGTGGATTTCTTGTGTGAGGCCGTTTTCCCTGTGATCACATGCAGTAAGCCCATGGTCGCGTCCGTGCCAAATCGCGTAACGGTCATGTTCGGCAGATAGCACTTTGCGTGTACATGACCGCGTTAAAGCCCATACAACTTGCACAAATCTTCCAGACCCGTTCTACCTACTGTGCCAGAATAACTGGCGCAGCCCGGTATCAACTATTTACTGATTCATTATCATGAAAGCTGGCAACTGGATATGTGTTAAGCAGGATGCGGAGACCGGCATAGAAACCATACGGGCGCATTTCCTCGGACATGCGTACGAGCCGCACTGGCATGACAGCTACCTGGTCGGCTTCACCGAACAGGGAATCCAGCAGTTCCATTGCAGAAACGTCCTGCATACCAGTCGCGCTGGCCTAGCCTTCATGCTGGAGCCTGGCGAAATCCATGATGGCCACGCACCGGCTCCCGAAGGCTTTACGTATTCCATGCTTTATCTGGAGCCGAAATGGGTTGAGCGTGAAATGAACGTGTTGTTTGGACAATCGATCGGCACACCAGGCTTTGTCGCCAACCTGGCTGACGACTCCGGCTTAACCAAGGCCATTGCAAACGCATTCCGGATTCTTCAGGAAGCCGAGCTGCAAATCGTGCGGCAGACCGCGCTCGACGCCGTGCTGATTCGCTTGGGCGCACACCTGAGTCGCCAAGTGGGAACCGATGCAGATATCCGCTTGCCGACTGCGGCAGAGCGCACCCGCGACTACCTGCATGCGCACTACGACCAGGATATCAGCCTCGATGACCTCGCTGAGGTGGCGGGCATCGACCGTTTCAAGCTGAGCCGCGGCTTCAAGCATGTCTACGGCCTTGCGCCCCACGCTTACCTGATTCAGTTGCGCCTGTCGCGCGCACGGCGTTTGCTCGCCCAGGGTGAAACGCCCGCAGGCGTCGCTGCCATGCTGGGCTTTGCCGACCAAAGTCATCTCGGTCGCTGGTTCCGCCGGGCATACGGACTGACCCCGGCTGCTTACCGCAGCCATTGCACAAAGCTTCCAGACGCCTGACGACCAACCTGCAAGAATTGAAGCCTTCGACAATGACACATGACAGGAGGCCCGATGGAATCAAACCGTGTTTCGCAGTCACCCGCGACGACCCGCTGCGTCATTATCCTCAACGCAGGCTTATCAGCGGGTAAAGCGGCAAATGCCGCCGCAGTGCTTGCAGTAACGGTCGGCCAGCGTCATCCCGACCTGGTAGGAACATCACTCTCCGACGCCGCCGGCTGCGAGTTTCCCGGCCTGGTATCGGTCGGCATAAGCGTATTGTCGGCGTCTGCGGCATCGTTATGCAGGATGGCCGCGCAGGCCGCGCCGAACCTGGTCGATTGCGTCGTCTTTCCACGTGACGGCCAAAGCACCACCGACTATCTGCAACTGCGCAATATCGTAGCTCTAGGCCATTTTGAAACCATGGAAATGTCCGGCATCGCGCTGATCGGCGACAAGAAGCTCTTGCGTGGCATGACGAAGGAACTCAGCTTATGGGGCTAATGGTGCTTTTTAATATCGGCGCGAGTTCGACACATTTGCCTTCAACAAAAACCCGGCTCACCCAACTTGGCAGTCCGGACGACGCTTTGATCCTGACGTTTGGTACAACCAGTCGTTATGATCCTTGTTATACCAATCCCATGTCATGGAATGACTTGGGATTGGTATTAGACAAGCGCAGGCGGTTGGATATTATTTTCCGACATAGACCACCAGTTCGTCGGGTGTGCCCATGGGGAAAGCTTCCTTCAAATAGTCGAGGAAGGCGGCAACACGAGCGCTCAGTCACCGCCGCGAAGGATAGAGTATCCACAACGCGATATCCGGCCCATCAACATCACCCCAATGTACAAGCGTACCTGCAGCCAGGTCGTGGCTGACGAGCGATATTGGAAGGCGACCTACCCCGATACCCGCGCGGACCGCATCGCGGACCATCATGAGCGACGACAGATGGAGCACGGGGTCGATCACGATGCGCGAACTTCCGGCGGATGCGGTCACATTCCAGGCCGAGCCACGTTCTGTCGGCCCACGTACCACAGCGGGGACAGGGACATTTTCCGCCAGGCGAATCAGGTTCGGGCTTGCCACGGCCACCAGCCTGTCACGTAAAAATATCCTTCCGATAAGGCGCTCATCCGGATCGGGGTTGACCCGGATCACAAGGTCGTAGCCTTCCTCGACCATGTCAACGGTGCGGTCTTCCATCGTGACCTCAAGTCGGACCTCCGGGTATCTCAGAGAGAATGCCGCGGCCAGCTTTCCCATCGCGGTTTGGGAAAAGAGCAGTGGCGCACTGATGCGCAACCTGCCGCGCGGCTTGTCTCCACCCGAGGCAATGGCCGCTACCGTTTCATCGAGTTCGGTAAGCAATGCCCCCGTGCGTTCGTAAAGCGCGCGGCCTTCCTGGGTGAGTTTCAACGCGCGCGACCCGCGTTCGAACAGGCGCAATCCAAGACTGCTCTCCAGTTCCGCGACCCGGCGCGACAGGGTCGCCTTGGGACGTCCGGTGGCGCGGGCGGCGCTTCCGAATCCTCCGTACCGGGCAACAACATTGAAATCAGCGAGGGCAAGCATGTCCATGTGTTCCGCCAATGAGACTTAATGTCCCATTATAAGGTCTATCGTATCGCCATTGAGATCCATATCATGGAAGCTCCTACCCAAACACGAACAGGAGAAATTCATGACCATTCTCGTTACCGGCGCAACTGGCACAGTCGGGCGTCAAGTTGTCGAACAACTCGTCAAGCGAGGCGCCGAAGTACGTGTACTTGTCCGAGATCCTTCGAAAGCCAGCTTCCCGTTGAGCGTTACCGTCGTACGGGGTGATTTTCTCGATGTCGATTCACTGCGTAACGCCGCCGCAGGAGTATCCACCCTGTTCCTGCTTAACGCCGTGGTGCCGGATGAGTTCACCCAGGCCCTGATTGCGCTCAATGTGGCACGCGAGGCCGGCATCGAACGAATAGTCTACCTTTCGGTAATGCACAGCGACGTCTACGTCAACGTGCCGCACTTCGCCGGTAAGTATGGCGTCGAGCGGATGATCGAACAAATGGGCTTCAAAGCCACCATCCTGCGCCCTGCCTACTTCATGAGCAACGATCTGACGATCAAGGACGTCATCACCGGCTACGGCGTCTACCCGATGCCTATCGGCGGCAAGGGTCTTGCCATGATTGATACCCGGGATATCGCCGAAATCGCGGCCATCGAGCTGATCCGCCGGGATAAGGCGTCCGGCCCTCTGCCACTCGACCGGATCAACCTCGTCGGCCCCGAGAATTTGACCGGTGCGGATGTCGCAGCGATCTGGTCCGATGTACTCGGTCGCCCGATCACCTACCCGGGGGACGATACCGCCGGCTTCGAACAGAATCTCCGTCAGTTCATGCCACATTGGATGGCGTACGACATGCGCCTGATGAGTGAACGCTTCATCACGGACGGGATGCTTCCCGAGGGCGGCGATGTGGAACGTCTGACTGCGCTTCTGGGCCGTCCGCTGCACTCCTACTGCAACTTCGCAACCGAGATTGTTTCTGTAGCCTGAAAGCCCGGCAATTCAACTCTGATCACAAGGAAATACAACATGATCTATTCATCCGCCACGGTCCCGGTGAACCCGGAAGGCGAAATTCCGCTAACGCGTGCCCAGGCATGGGCCGGCCTGGTGCTGAAGGCACGCGATGCGCGTTTGTTCCTGCCTCCCGGCCTCTGCACCCGCTGCGACCTCGTTGAAGAAAGCAAAACGCATCTCGTTCGCGAGGCGACGATCGGCGACCGGGACCTGCGCGAAATCATCACCTTCGAGCCTGACAGCAAGGTGACCTTCTTCCAGGCCACCGGTCCGCGCGAAGGCGCCATCGTTAACGAACTCTTCGAGGATGACGCCGGCGGGCTGCAGCTTCGTTTCTATTGCTACCTCGGACTGCGCGGCAAAGCGCCGAACGGTCTGGAGGAGCAGGCCGAGCAGGCGCAATTCGACAGCGAAAACGGATACAGAGCAGCGCTGCTGTCCACGCTGAAACGGACCCGCGAACTGCTCGTGGAGGGCAAGCTTTGATCCGTTGATGATTGAACGACGAGCGACTCTTCTCATGGGTGTATCGCCTTTGGCGGCACCCATGCATGCTTCCTCCAGCGATTTACGATCTATCGCACCAGGATGCGTAGAAAGCGCGATCGCCATGCATAAAGTCAGGACTTTCCTGGTGCAACGTCAAACTTTGCCAGTTTGTTTAGTCAGGCAAGCAGCGCACTCACCAGATCCATTTTCGCCGCTGGCTTGCGATAATCCGTACACAATGTCTCCTTGACATGGTCAAGATGACGCAACATTAGATCGACCGCCCTGTCCGCATCGCCCGCTTTCGCTGCCTCGATGAACAGCTTATGCTCATCAGATGAGCAGGTAGCAGCATGATTCGACTGTGACTGCATTGCTGCGAGCGAGGTGCGGGCCAAAAGTTTTCTCAGTATGTCGAGCAGCACCTGGTTGCCGGCAATTTCCGCCAGCAAGATATGGAAATCGCCAAGCAGCCTTGTACGCAGCTTTGTATCGTTGGAAGCAAGCGCCTGGCGTTCGGCCGCCATATGCTCTTCCAGCCGACGATAAGCGGCTTCATCCGCTTTTTCCACGAATTCCCTGGCCAGCGCCTCTTCCAGAATGCGTCTGACCGCAAAGATTTCAAGCGCTTCGCGTTCACTTAGCCTGGACACGCAGGCGCCCTTCTCGGGAACGATCCGAATCAGCTCATCCTTCGCCAGCATCAGCAGCGCTGCGCGTATCTTGGTGCGGCTGACGGAGTAAAGCCGTGCGAGCGCCTCCTCCTTGAGTTTTGCACCGGGAGGTAGCCGCCGTTCCGCAATTGCGGCGGCAATATCGCCGGCAATTTCTTGAGATGACCTCGCAACGGGGGAACGGTCAATGTTCGACATGGAGTTGCAGTATTTTCATGCAGACCTTGTCCACCGTACAGACCGGCGTCCGGCGGAAAATCATTAGGACACCGCGCCGATGAAGTTGGCGAATTCCGGCGTCGATGGCGCGTCAAACAGCGAGCGAGGATTGCCTTGCTCATGAATTCTGCCCTGATGCATGAAGACCAGTTGATCACCGACTTCCCGGGCAAATCGCATTTCGTGCGTGACCATGATCAGGGTCATTCCATCTTCAGCGAGTTTTCGCACTACGGCCAATACTTCGTTGACCAGTTCCGGGTCAAGTGCAGATGTGATTTCGTCGCACAGCAGCACCTTTGGCGACATTGCCAGCGATCTTGCGATTGCAACACGCTGTTGCTGCCCGCCCGACAACTGGTCCGGATAATAGTCGAACCTGTCCGCCAGGCCGACCTTCGCCATCATGTCGCGTGCAATTGCTTCGGCTTCCCGTTTGTCGGTCTTCTTGACCACCGTGGGAGACAGCATCACGTTCTTCCCGGCCGTCAGGTGCGGGTAAAGATTGAACTGCTGGAAGACCATGCCGACTTTCAAGCGCAGCTGACGCAAATCGGTGCGACCGGCGCTGAGTCGCTCACCGTCGACCTCGAGGGTGCCCGAGTCGAAGCTTTCCAGTCCGTTGATGGTGCGGAGCAAGGTACTTTTTCCAGAGCCGCTGCGCCCGACGATTGCCGTCACTTCTCCCTCCTTTACCGAGAGATCAATGCCTTTGAGAACGTGCATGTCGCCAAATCGCTTGTGCAAGCCGTTAATATCAACGAGTGACATTCATTTTCCTTTCCAGACGACGCGCATAGAGCGAAAGCGGGAAGCACAGGCAGAAGTACATCAGTGCCACCAGCCCAAATACGGTAAACGGTGCGAATGTTGCGTTGGTGATCATCGAACCAGCCTTGGTCAATTCGACGAATCCAATGATCGATGTCACTGCCGTTCCCTTGACCACCTGCACCGAGAAGCCGACGGTGGGCGCGATCGCGATCCGGAGTGCCTGCGGGAGAATCACATACCGCATCTGCTCGAAGTAGTTCATAGCCAGGCTGGAAGATGCCTCCCACTGGCCGCGTGAAATCGCCTCCACGCATCCACGCCAGATCTCGGCCAGATAGGCGCTGCTGAACAAAGTTAACGCCAGGCCGGCCGCAATCCATGGCGACACATCGATGCCGAGCAAGGCGATGCCAAAGAACAGGAGGAACAACTGCATCAATAACGGTGTGCCTTGAAAAACTTCAATATAGGCATGAGAAATCACCCGCAGCGTTCGCTTTTTCGACGTGCGCATCAGCAGCAGTACGAGTCCAGCCAGCCCGCCGCAAATGAATGCCACAATCGACAGCACTACCGTCCAGCGTGCCGCCAGCAGCAAGTTGCGGAGTATGTCCCACGTACTGAAATCACTCATGGCGTCCTCCTTGCCAGGACATGGCGGCCAAACGAAGCCAGCAACTGGCGCAGCGATATCGCCATCAGTAGGTAAAGCGCCGTGGAAATCAAGTAAACTTCAAACGCGCGGAAATTGCGGGACTGAATAAAGTTGGCGCCAAACGTCAGTTCTTCCGCTGAAATCTGCGAGCATACCGCCGAGCCCAGCATTACGATAACGATCTGGCTCGACAATGCCGGCCACACCTTGACCAGCGCTTGCCGCAGCACCACGTGATGGAAAATCTGGAAGCGTGACATCGCCAGCGCCAGCGCGGCTTCGATTTGCCCTTTTGGAACCGCGTCGATCCCGGCACGGATGATCTCGGTGCTGTAAGCGCCGAGATTGATTACCATGGCCAGCGTGGCAGCCTGCCATTCTGTAAGCTGAATACCCAGGCTAGGCAAGCCGAAGAACACGAAAAACAATTGCACGATGAATGGCGTATTGCGGATCAGTTCCACGTAGCCAGCGTATAACTGTGAAAGCGCGGGTATGTTCCAGGCACGCGCAACCGCGCCGAGGATACCGACGGCCAAGCCGAACAGCATGCCGACGACAGTCAGGCGGATTGTGCCTATCACTCCGCTGACAAGATATTCCCGGTATTCCCAGATGCTGCTGAAATCGAATGTGTAATCCATGGCATGGCCTTGCTAAGCACGCCGGTGGCGGCATGTGCCGCCACCGGCGTGCTGCTCATTAATCACAATATTCGCTTACAGGTCCGCCGGCAGAGGCGCTTTCAGCCATTTGTCCGCGATGCGATTGAGGCTGCCGTCCTTCTTGGCATTGGCAATAATCATGTTGACGCGCTCGAGCATCCTAGTTTCGTTCTTGTTGAGCCCGATATGACATGGCGAATTCTTGATCAGGAATTTGACTTCCGGCTTCTTGTTCGGCTGTTTTTCGGAAATGCTGGCCGCTACGATATTTCCTGTCGCAACAAGAGGGACCTGGCCGGCGAGAAATGCTGAAATCGTCGTGTTATTGTCCTCGAAGCGCTTGATTGTCACGCCGTTGGGAGCGATCTTGGTCAGTTCCAGGTCTTCAATGGCGCCGCGCGTGACACCGACCGTCTTGCCGACCAAGTCTTCTGCCTTGGTGACTTTCTGGCTGGCGAGGCCGAACACGCCGTTAAAGAATGGTGCGTATGCGTCACTGAAGTCGATCACTTTTTCACGTTCGGCATTCTTGCCGAGACTGGAAATAACCAGGTCGACCTTTTTCGTGCTTAGGTAAGGAATGCGGTTCGCACTGGTGACGGGCACGATTTCGACGACGACTCCAAGCTGGCCTGCAATCAGCTTGGCCACATCAATGTCATAGCCAACCGGCTTCAGGTCGACGCCGACCGAGCCAAACGGTGGAAAGTCCTGCGGCACGGCGACGCGAAGCGTCTTGTTCTTGATAACCTCGTCTAGCACGTCAGCATGCGCGAAGGTACAAGCGAGTGTGGCAACACCGGCAACAAGGGCGGACAGGACATTACGGCGATTCATCGACAACTCCTTTAATGGCGCTTTTAATGGCATTTGAAAAACTGTTATCCCATTCGTCGGGATGTTGCATGGCATCATGCAGTTTCCGTGCCTGCGTACAAGCCTTGTCTACGAATTTTGTGTACCAATAACGCACATCTTTGGTGCTCTGCCGGTAGAGAATGCACCGCAATGAAGCTTCATGCTACTTGGATGGGATTTGAGTTAAGAAAGGGGAGGCCAGTGCGAGACTGTCTGGAACTCAATGACTCCAGTTAGCCAGGATAAACGGCCATCACAGAAATGACGAATGCCAGTCGATATCTCCATGCGGATGCTGACGCGTGGTGACTGATTATTTGGAAGCCGGGGATGTAAAGGCCGGCAAGGCGGTGTCTATCGAGTTGCATGCCACCTTGCGGCACAATATTGCGGAGCGATGGGCGTTGTTTCAGGCGCTGTCTTGGCGGGACCGATTTCTCGTCTTCGATTCGCCGATGAGGCAAGGTCGCTTGTCGTGTTCACATCAATGCCTACAGGCGGCCCTGTTGTTCATTCAGCGCTGCCCGTCGCCCACCTTGATTTCGTCGACTCTCAGTCCTCCAAGCCGTTCGTGAACGCGGCCTCCGGTCGCCATCACGAATGCGTAGAGTAGTTCATTTGGACGCGGGCCGTCGATCGTACCCACCTCCACCGTGCTGAAATGGCTGCGGACGTAAGCCGCCTCGAGATGATGCAGCGGAATCTGGAGCCTGGTCCCCGCAGTCGCAACCACTTTGGAAGAAGGCACAATGGATTTAGCCTGCGGAAGATGTTTGCGCATCGGGTATCCGCCACTGATGTGCCAGATTGCGCCATGTTCCAACTCGCCATTAAGGCCGACGATTGCGCCCTTGCCGTATGCCTGAATCTTGTCGGCGCCTCCCAGGGCTTCGATCAGTTCGGGAACAACCGACATAGCCAGTTCAGTAGTAGCTTCAACGAACGGGCTGAGGTCTTCGACGTAACGACCGGCGTACGGGTTATCCAGAACGATCGCCAGGCTTCCCATCTTGAGAGGAACGCTGGCTACAGGACCACCCTCATGATAGACGGTTTCGATATTAAGCAACTTCTTGCGTACCTTGATAAGAGACATGGTGAATTCCTCACAGAAAAAAGCCGATACCAACAATCTATGCTTCCGCGTCTGGCAGGCTTCTCCGCCAGACGGGCTCGTTCATTACACCAGCAATCCGGATGCCGGCGACAACATCATCGGGCTACAGACAAACTCATGGTTCTCCCACGCCAAGGATGGACAACGACATCCTGAGCCGTTCCAGCGTTGACTAATGCTGCGCAACCCCGCTGGCCCGCAACCTGGACACCGTTGACTCCACGCCTTCCCATGCCGGTTTTTCCGAGGCATATCGTTGGCGCATGTAGTTAGCAATGCGGGCAATCTGCTCGTCGCTCAAGTTGTCCCTGAAGGCTGGCATGTATCCGCCTTGGCGATTTGCAGGTTCCCTTACACCACTCAGAATGGTCTGTATTAAGTTGTTCGGGGTCCTGCTATGCAAATTGCTGTTTAAAGCAAGCGGACTGTTCACCCCAGGCAAATCAGGGCCGCTTCCATCATGGTGGCAACTACCGCATGCAGCCGAGAACAGACGGCTGTCAGTACTCACGATGCGTTCGCTCTGGGCCTTGGCTGCAGCCGTCAGTCCGGAGACTCTTGCGGCAGCCTCACCCGCTTCGGCAGGTTGGTTGAATGATGCAAGGTAATGAGCCATGGCCCGCACATCCTCTTCCGGTAACAGGGATAGTTCCCGTACTACCGGTGCCATCGGTCCGGCAGCAACGCCATGCTGCTCGGTATGCCCGTAACGCAAGTAGCGAAATAACTCCTGTTCGGTCCATGGTACCGGAGCGTGGGTAATGGATGTCAGCGGCGGTGCCTCCCAGCCATCGATCATCGCGCCGGTGAGGAAGTGCCTTCCTGCCTTTTCGGCCCCTAAGGTATTTCGTGGCGTATGGCAAGCGGTGCAATGGCCAAGGCCATTGACAAGATAAGCTCCACGGTTCCATTGCATGGAGCGGTTACGGTCATCCGCAACCGGACCAGGATCCAGGTACAGCGCATTCCACATCCCCATCAATGGGCGGATGTTGTAAGGAAAGGCAAGCTTCGTCGCTGGAACTTCGGCGCGTACCGGATCCTGCGACATCAGATACGCATAGATTGCCATCAGGTCTTCATCCGTTGTCCTGGTGAAGGAGGTATAAGGAAAGGCGGGATACAGGTGCCGACCGTCACGTGAAATACCCTCCCGCATGGCGCGCTGGAATGCGGTGAAAGACCATTTGCCGATACCGGTCTCGGGATCGGGCGTCAGGTTAGTCGTATAGATTTTGCCAAAAGGCGTGTCAAGCGCCCTTCCCCCTGCATTGCGCCTGCCGTTCGGCGCGGTATGGCAAACAACGCAATCACCTGCCGCTGCCAGCAGGCGACCACGTTCAATGACGGTCGGAGAATAAATCGAGGTCGTGGCTGTGTTGATTTCCGGGATCGCGGGTTTCCAACCGAAAGCGGCCGCGCCGATGCCTGCGATACCCGCCAGCAGCGCGCCCGGCACCTTCCACCATGAACGTCTCGTGCGGGGTGGCGTTGCCGGTGCGGGAGCAACTGGATTCAGGGCAGCTTTCACCACCTCCGGAGTAAAAGGCGGCTGCCTGAAGCGTATGCCCGTCGCATCAAAGATCGCATTTGCGATCGCGGCGGTTCCCGGTACGGAAGATGATTCGCCGGCGCCCTGTGGCGGCTGGTCGGGGCGCGGCATCATCATGACATCGATGATGGGCACCTCCCGAAAATTGAGAATCGGGTAACTTCCCCATTCCTTGTTCACAACGGTATTGTGAACCGGCTCCACCTGCACCTTTTCCTTAAGGGCGCGGCTGGTGGTTTGAAGGACGTTGCCATGGATCTGCTGCTTGACGCCGGCAGGATTGATCATGAGCCCGGCATCATGGCCGACCACTACCCGCCGTACATGCACTTCCCCGGTGTTGCGATTAACCTCCACATCGGCGACCCAGGCGGCCCAGGCGGCGCCAAAGCCGGGAAAGCGGCTATGGATGTAACGTGCGTAGGCGAACCCCTGCCCCTTGAGAAATTCACCATCCGGCGACTGCTGCTGCGGTTTCGTATGCGGAAGCCAGCCCGCGCGTTCCGTAGTGGCACGGACAAGTTCCAAAGCCCGTTCGTCTTTCAGATACCGAAGCCGAAACTCTACGGGATCGACCCCGGCCTCGGCGGCCAGTTCATCGATGTAGCACTCATGGGCAAAAGAGTTGGGCAATGCCGATACGCCGCGCAGCCATGACGCACGAAGAATCGGCGCCATGTCGTTGATTGTTACGCGCAGATTTTCATAGGCGTACGGGGGCACCGATGTGCGATCTCCCATTTCATAAGCAATCGGTTGTGCGCTTACCTTGCCGGTCAACAGTAAAGCCAGCGTGACAGCGCCATTCGATGGATACGATGTCTGAAAGTCGTACGCCGCAACACTACTGTCGGCATTCAGGCCGCCGCGCACTTCCATCAGTTGTGCCGCACCTTTCGGTTCCCATTGGTGCTCCTGCTCACGTGTCAGCTGCACTCGCACAGGTGCCCCTACCGCGCGCGATAGAAGGGCGGCGTCCGCGGCCACGTCGTCGGCGCAGTTACGTCCATAACAGCCTGAGGCTTCCATGCGGATGACATCGATGGCAAGGTCCGGCAACTCCACGAGCTTGGCAAGATCAGCGCGCAGCACATGCGGATTCTGGCTACCGGTCCACACCGTCATGCGATCTTCGTGCCAATGGGCGACCGCACATGAAGGTCCAATGGAGGCATGCAGCTGATATGGCCAGACATAGGTGCGGTCCATGCGCACCGCGGCGTTTGCCAACCCGGCCTCCACGTCGCCCTGCTCCGCGACCACTCTCCTGCTCGACGGGTTATTCCGCAAAGCGATCTCAAGATCGCCAAGATCGGGCAAGGCGGGCCATTCCTTCCACTTCAGTGCGAGTTCCCGCATCGCCTGTTCGGCATGCTCTTCACGCATGGCGACAACGCCGACAAAGTCGCGTATCACCACGATCGCCACGATTCCCGGAATGTGCGCGATCGATTGCCTGTCCACGGATTCCAGGGAATTTCCGATAAATTCGCCGTGATCTGCGCCAGCGTAAGGCGGTCGTACGACTCGCCCGTGCAGCATTCCCGGAACACGAACGTCATGGACGAAGATCGACTCTCCCGTTGCCTTGGCGGGAATGTCAACGCGCGGCACATCCTTCCCCACGACCTTATAGTCTTCCGGTCGCTTCGGCGACACGCTAGTATCGAGCAATAATTCGACGTGGCGGTTTTTGACAAGATCGCCGTAGCTGACCGAACGATCCGGTTGGCTGCCACCGCTGACCGACACCGTACCGTCATTCACCGTCAGTTCGCCGCTCGGCACACCAAGGTGCTCCGCCGCATGCGTCATCAGCCAGGCACGTGCTTGTGCCGCGGCGGTACGCAAGGGAACGGCATGGATCTGTATGGAGGAGCTTGCAATGGTTGCGCCCTGATTTGGCGCACGTGTCGTATCGCCAAGTACCACGTTGATCCGTTCCATACCGACATCGAGCTCTTCGGCGACGATTTGGGCCAGAGCGGTACGAATGCCCGTGCCAAGATCGACATGTCCATTCAATGCGGTAATGCTGCCGTCATCCCAGATGGCGATCAGGATCTCGACACCCTCTGCGGGGTTGCCGGGCACGGCGGCAGGCTGCCCCTTGACCGCGGGTGGCGGCGGTGGCGGCTCGCGCGTAATCAACAGTACTCCGGACGCGTCATGAAAATCGCGCCGGTTGTATGGCCTATCGGCGCGACGCGTCATGTCGACTCCTCATTGCGAGCGGCAAGCAGTTCCACTGCGCGATGCACCGCTTCCAGTATTTCTATGTGGGTGCCGCAGCGACACAGGTTGTGAGCCAGGGCATCGATGATCTCGCTATCGGTAGGATGCGGATTTTTCTGCAGCAAACCGACAGTTGCCATGATCATCCCGTTAAGGCAATAGCCGCATTGCGCCGCCTGACGCTCAATGAATGCCTGCTGGACGAAGTGAGGATGGGTCCTGGTTCCCAGCCCTTCGAGGGTAGTGATTGCCCGGCCTGCAGCACCGCCTGCCGGAATCACGCAGGACCGCGCGCACTTGTCATCCATCAGCACGGTACATGCGCCGCATTGCCCCAGCCCACAACCGTACTTCGGGCCGTTAAGCCCGAGATCGTTGCGCAAGACATACAAGAGCGGTGCCTCATGCGGCACATCGAGACAATGCCGCTCGCCGTTGACCAGCAGCGAGAAGGGAGGCGATGATGCTTTCATTCCTCGGGACTCAAACGCTGAGATAGGCTTTTCTTACGGCGGCATTCGCTGCCAGCTCCTCCATCGAACCCTGAAAGCGGATCTGGCCCTTTTCGAGTACATATGCCCGGTCCGATACAAGCTCCGCGAAATGCATGTTCTGCTCCGACAAAAGAATGCTGACGCCCTGAGCCTTCAGCTCGATGATCATCTGTGCCATCTGTTCAACGATCACCGGCGCGACGCCTTCCGATGGCTCGTCCAGCAAAACGAGATATGGATTGCCCATCAGCGTGCGGGCAACCGTAAGCATCTGCTGCTCGCCGCCACTCATGCGCCCGCCGGGACGATCGGGCATTTCTCCCAGGTTCGGGAAGAGCTTGAAAAGACGCTCGGGCGTCCACTCCGGCGCCGGCGATCCTTCCGGCCAGCGACGCTTGGCCTGCTGCCCTACGTACAGGTTTTCCATCACGGTAAGGTCGGTGAAAATCCGGCGGTCTTCCGGTACGAATCCCAAGCCTTGTGCGGCGATCTCGTGAGTCCGCAAGGACGATATGTCGTGCCCCATGAACGACAAACTCCCGCGCCGCTTATTCAGCAGTCCCATGATGGCTTTAAGCGTGGTCGATTTTCCGGCACCATTGCGTCCCATCAGGGCGACGACTTCGCCGCGGCGGACGTTCAGATCAACGTTGAAAAGGATCTGCGCCGCGCCGTACCATGCATCGAGAGCCTGGACGTCCAGCAGTTTGTCGTCTTGCGCTGTTACGCCTGGCATGCCATCCGTTGCGACTTGCGTTTCGGTTTGCGTTGTGGCCAGCATCACGCGACCTCCTTCGAAATAGACGGTTTCTCGAACGTCTTGCCGGTTCCGAAGTAGACTTCCTGCACTTTCGGATGATCACGAATTTCGCTCGGTGCCCCGCCGGCGATGAGCCGCCCGCGCGCCAGCACAATCATGCGGTCCGCATAGGTGAATACGACATCCATGCTGTGCTCCGTAAAAAGCACCGCCATATTGCGCTCGACAACCAGCTTTTTGGTGAGCGCCATCAGTTCATTGCGTTCCTTGGGGGCCATTCCGGCGGTGGGTTCATCCATCAGCAACAGCTTCGGCCGGTTTGCCATGGCGATCGCGAGCTCGACCCGCTTGACGTCTCCATAAGCAAGCACGCTGCAGGGGCGGTCAGCCTGCGCAGCCATGCCAACCTGTTCAAGCAATTCAATCGCCTCTTCGCGCTTGTACGCGGCAGCCTTGCGCCACATGGAAAACAGTTTGCGATCAGCTGAAAGCAAGGCCATCTGGACGTTCTCGACCACTGTCAATGAAGCGAAGGTCTCTGCAATCTGGAAAGTTCGTCCCACGCCAAGCCGCCAGATGTCGCGCGGCTTGAGCCCCACCAGTTCATGCTCGGCAAGCCGGATGGAGCCTACGTCGGCCTTGAGCTGGCCATTCACCATGTTGAAGGTGGTGGATTTTCCCGCGCCGTTCGGCCCGATCAGGGCAAGCAGCTCCCCGGCATGCAGATCGAAACTGATGCCGTCCACGGCCTTGACGCCGCCAAAGGATTTTCCAAGGTTGGTTACCGTTAGCAAACTCATCAGCGTGCCTCCTTTGCTTGACGGGCATGTTCAAATACCTGCCGGATGAAACCTGCGATCCCCTGGGGGAAAAGCAGAACAAGGAGCAGGATAATGCCGCCCAGCATCGCCCTCCAGTAGTCGGTACTGCGTGCTACCGTATCATGCAGCCAATTGAACGTCACGGCACCTACAATCGGGCCGATCAAGGTTTGTATGCCGCCAAGCATCACCATGACAATGCCGTCGACCGATCTTGCGACATGCAGGCTTTCCGGCGAAATGCTTCCTTTGGAGAAGGCAAACAGCGCTCCGGCGATAGCCGCTGTATAACCGGCAAGGATGAAGCCTGCCCACTGCAGCCGTTTCACGTCCATTCCGATGGCGTCAGCCCTGAGCACGGAATCGCGGCCCGCACGCAATGCATATCCGAATGGAGAAAACAGGATGCGGCGCAGCATGAACACGCCGGCGGCGACGATGGCGAGCGCCAGATAGTAATAGGCCGTCTTGTCCGAAAATCGATCCGATGGCCATACACCGGTCAGACCGTTGCTGCCACCGGTGACGGCGTCCCACTGGTAACAGATTGCCCACGTGATCTGTGCGAACGCCAGGGTCAGCATCGCAAGGTACACGCCTGACAAGCGGACGCAGAACCAGCCATAGAGCAACGCGCCGGCCGCTCCGACGAGCGGCGCAAGCGCGAGTGCTGCTTCCATTGGCAGTCCCGCATTGCGAGCCAGGAGCGCGGCGCCATAGGCTCCCAATCCGAAATAAGCCGCATGTCCAAACGAATGCATGCCCGCCGGCCCCATGATGAAATGGAGACTGGCGGCGAACAATGCCGCGATCATCAGGTCAATCGCAAGCACCGTCGTATAGGAAGAATCGCCGATGAACAGCGGCAAGACTACGAGCAAGGCGACGAGGGCAGCACCTGCGATCTTGTAAAGCCCCGAGGCGGGGCGCAGCGGCGCCTCAACCGCTGCGGAGTTACGCGTGGGCGCCTGTGGCCTGCCCAGCAATCCGCATGGACGCACGACGAGCACGACCGCCATGACGAGAAATTCCACCACCAGAGTCAGTTTGGAGAAAGATATGCTGATCCCGAAGACTTCGACCAAGCCAAGCCAGATACAGATTGCCTTCAGCTCAGCGATCAGCAGCGCCGCCACGAACGCACCGGTAATGGATCCCATGCCTCCAACGACAACCACCACGAATGCGGCCCCGATGGTGACCATGTCCATTTCCAGATTCGCCGGTTCCCGCGGTAACTGCAAGGCGCCGCCAAGCCCCGCAAGCAAGGCGCCGAGCGCGAACACGCTGGTGAACAGCCATGCCTCATTGACGCCGAGAGCGCCCACCATTTCGCGATCCTGCGTTGCGGCACGCACCAGTGTGCCCCAGCGCGTCCGTGTAAGCAGCAGCCAGAGCAATCCAAGCACGACCGGACCCACCACGATCAGGAGCAGATCGTATGCGGGGAAGCGGCGGCCCAGGATTTCGACAGACCCGGTGAATCCGGGTGCTCTCGGCCCAAGCAGTTCGTCCGGACCCCAGATCCACAATACTGCATCCTTGATAACAAGAACCAAAGCAAAAGTTGCCAGGAGCTGGAACAATTCCGGCGCCTGATAGATTCGACGCAGTAAAACGATTTCGACCACCGCGCCAAATATTCCGACAGCAATCGCCGCTAACAGCAAGGCAGGCCAGAAACCGATGCTGCCCCCCAGCTTTTCGACAAGCGTATAGGCGATATAGATTCCGATCATGAAAAAGGAACCGTGCGCGAAATTGACAATGCGCGTCACCCCGAAAATAAGGGAAAGCCCGGCCGCCACCAAGAATAGCGATGAAGCACCTGCCAGACCGTTAAGCAGCTGAACCGCGAAACCTGAAAAGTCCATGAGACGTTCTTTCTTTCAGCCATTAGATTGAAGGCTGGCCCTGCAATTTCAGCGCGCAGGGCCAGCGACAGGAGCCAGGCGACCCGAATGGACAGCTGCCTTCTTCATCCGTCCACGCAGTCGCCCGATCCTGCGTCTACTCGGCGGGACGCAGCTTGGAAACTTCGGCAGCCGATGGCAGGAACTTCGCGCCGTCCATATAACGGTAGTTCACCATTACGCCTTTTCCGCCTTCATTTTTCGTACGGCCCACGTAACCGCCCATGGTGGACTGGTGATCTTCGGCACGGTACTCGATCGGCCCCATCGGAGTGGTCAGCTTCAGGCCTTTGAAGGCGGCGATCATTTTTTCCGTTTCGGTCGACTTGGCTTTCTTCATTCCCTCTGCCAGGGATATGATCGCGCTGTAGCCAACGACGGATCCCAGGCGCGGATAGTCCTTAAACTTTGCCTCGTATGCCGAACGAAAAGCATTATGTTCGGGTGTATTGATGCCATACCACGGGTAGCCTGTGACCACCCAGCCGTTGGGCGCTTCATCCTTCAACGGATCCAGATACTCCGGCTCGCCAGTCAAAAGGCTGACCACCTCGCGCGACTGGAACAGCCCGCGCGTATTCCCCTCGCGCACGAATTTCGACAGATCGGCGCCGAACAATACGTTAAAGACGGCGTCAGGCTTGGCATCGGCCAGTGCCTGTACCACGCTGCCCGCATCAACCTTTCCCAGCGGCGGCGCCTGCTCGGCCACGAACTCCACGTCCGGCTGCTGTTTCTTGAGCAGTTCCTTGAACGTAGCCACCGCGGACTGACCATACTCATAGTTCGGATAGACCAGCGCCCACCGTTTCTTCTTCATTGCCGCAGCTTCGGGAACGAGCATGGCAACCTGCATGTAAGTCGATGGCCGCAACCTGAAGGTATAGCGATTGCCGTTCTGCCAGACGATCTTGTCCGTCAGCGGCTCGGCTGCCAGAAAGAACACTTTCCGCTGCTTTGCAAAATCGGTGAGCGCAAGGCCGACGTGCGAAAGGAAAGTGCCGGTCAGTACGTCCACGCGTTCGCGCGATACCAGCTCTTCCGCCGCGCGTACAGCGTCCCCGGGGTTGCCGTTGTCATCGCGAATGATCAGCTCCAGCTTCTTGCCGTTGACGCCGCCTGCGGCATTGACTTGTTCTACCGCGAGCTCCAAACCCTTGCGGTAAGGCTCCAGGAAAGCGGGCTGTGCCTTGTAGCTGTTGACCTCCCCGATCTTGATGACGTTTTGTGCCTGCGCCGTAAGAGCACTGCCGGCTGCCCAAAGGACAGCGCTTGTTATAACCCACTTGTTTATTGTGTTCATGCATCTCTCCTGTTGACGGGATTGGTATAGCAATGCCTTCACCGGAGGCAGCTCGTTGATTAACGCAAGCCGTCCTCGCCTTTGATTTCGTGAGACTGAAGCCCTCCCACGCGGGGTAATGGCCGACCGCTGTCAGTAACGACGACAGCGACGACAATCTCGTTTGCACGCGGAGCATCGGCGACGCGCGCCTCCATGGCGTCGAAGTGGCTCCGGACGAATGCAGCGTCTTTGTGGCCGATCGGAACGTCGACCGCCGTTCCGACCCCGCCCATCTTTTTACTGGAAGGGACGAGGGCCGCGCCACGGCTTACCGCCTGCCGCAGTGGCGCCCCAAGTTTCGGATGCAGGATGGCGGCTGCATGCTCGAGCTCGCCGCCCTCTCCGACAATGGCCGCCTTGCCATAACTCTGCGCTTGCTCAGGCTCGATGCCGAGCGCTGCCACACACCGCTCTCCCAGCATGCCGCCTAATTCCTCGCCAATGGCAATCAGATCGTCGAGCGATTCTGCGTAGTGTCCCGAGTAAGGGTTCTCAATGACCGCCATGGCCAAGGCTTTTCGCACCGCAGGATTGACCTGCCTGCCCATTTCCATCCGGGTTTCTTCGACTTGAACAATCACTTTTCGAATTTTTGCAGCCATTTCAGCTCCTTCCATATGGACGGGTCAACTTGGTCCGGGATGAGTGCAGGTCATCTCGTTGAGTAATGCCTGAAGCTTTCTCCCGATTCTTTGCACACGCATCGCGCGGACGAGACAAAACCGTTTTAGCTTGGCGGTGTATTTTTATTCGGCGTCATCTGAAGTGGTCTCCAAAGCACATCATCAGTTCATTGCCCAAGTCGATTGAGAAGTGCTACGTGGTGCTTCAATGCAGGTCTGGCGAATTGCAGATGCGGATGCGATTCCGCATCCTAGATGCATCACCTTCCTTTGGCAGGTCAGAATCGCATCCCTGATCAATCCATCCCTTTGCAAATGGTGTGCCCGCTCCAGGCCCGTTTGCAGTGCATGCTCGACAACGTCCGATTCTAGCTCAGGAACATCCACTGTCACCAGCATGTCTCCGAGATCCGAGTTGTCCTTGAGCGCACATGCCGGCAGGCGCCGGATGCGTATGTCATTCACATTCACCGCATTGGCAATGATGGTTGCGGCTGCATCAGCTTGTGCCGCCGTATCGGCCAGCACGGTGACGCTATCGGCAATGCCGAAGGAAAAGCTGCGGCCGCGCCATCCGCTGGTAGCGACGCCGCGCACCGGGGAATCAGCATCAATGGACAGTTCACCGTCCGGGCGCAGGTTGCCGCGGCGTGCCGCATCGGTGGCCGTGTAGATTTCGGTGCAAATGCCGACTCGATATGATGCGCCCGCACTTAAATAGAGCGCGATGTCGCCACCGTTATTGACGGCGGCGCGCATGATGCCGGGCCCTTGATAGAAACCGATGATTTCCTGAGCGACCGAGCCGGCTACCGCGGCCATCGGCGTGATATAGCCATGACGGAAGGGATAGCAGGCTGCCCACATCCTGCGTGCAATCCCCCCTTCAACTGGACACGCGCCGGCCACACCCAGTGGTCGCTGAATTATCGCGAGTTCGTCCACGAGTTCGGTCAAGACCGTCTTGAACCGCTGCCACGCAAGCTCGTGCGCCGACCGCACCGCGTCAGCAGATCCTTCAACCTGAATCACGAGATCGATTGGTCCATGCGAAAAGTGCACTCGACCGTCCGGAAGGTAAGCACGCTGCGGTGCCATCGCGCTCATCCCGCCTAGCCCAGCATTGGCCCGACAGCGGCCGGCCAGCTGTTGCCTGATATCGGCTCGATCCACTTGCGGCTTACAGGCGCGCCTTCATTATGCCAGGCACCGTAATCGAGCACCGCCGAAAGCGGCCGCACATATTCCATATGCCCGCCTAAAGCCTGGTACTCATCCAGCCGCATGGTGAACTCGATCGGAGCAACAATAGCCGGTGTTGGAACAGTGCCGAAGCTGTTATCCGGCATCCGCATTACGTCGGTCATCACGGTGATGCCGCCGCCAGGCCAGATATAGGCGGGTGCGCCGCCGCATGTCACGTTCACAAGCGACTTCTTGATTGATTGCGTTAGCAGGATCGGATTTTCAGTGACGCCTGCGCGCAGGCTCCCGCCCGCGCCGCCAAGAAACAGCACCGTGGTCAGCGACGGTTCGCAGTTCTCGCCGATACGCTCGACAACGCTTCTTACTTCGGGTGGCATAGTCTGCTCGACCATGCGCAGGCTCTCGTCAAGAACAAACCATACCGAATGCTCACCAGTGGTTGATGTCATCAACAGCCGCAGTCCCGGCCATGCAACATCGGGGTCCCATCCTTCAATGATACTGGTTGGGTCGACGATATCGGTGCCTCCCCAGCCCGTCCCCGGATTGGCAACCTGAAAATAGCGGCCCGGCGTCGACTTGCGGCCACGGATCTTGATACCCGCCGGCCGCATGTCGAGGCACCGCCCCGCCTGATGTTCCGTCAGCACCCCGGTGATGTGATCGTCCACCACGATCACCTCGTCAACCTTTCCATACAACTGCTTGGCAAAAATACCGATGGTGGCAGAGCCGCAGCCTACCCGCATCCGCTGCTCTTCGACACCATTGACGATGGGTGCGCGGCCGGCCTGAATCACCATTTGCGCACCGCCGTCAATGGTCACTTCCGCAGCCTGCTTGTTGCCGAGCAGTTGCATGATTTCGGCCGTGACGCGCCCTTCCTTCTTGCTGCCGCCGGTGAGATGATGCACACCGCCAAGCGACAGCATCTGCGAGCCGTATTCGGCGGTTGTCACGTGCCCGATCACTTCACCCTTGTAGCGGACATTGGCTTGCTCCGGCCCTAAATAACGGTCGGTATCGATCTTGACCTTGAAGCTGCAGTAGCTGAAGATTCCTTCGGTGACCACCGTGACCATATCGACGCCTTCGGCTTCGGAGGATACGATGAATGGCGCCGGTTTATAGTCCGGATAGGTGGTCGACGACCCGACACCCGTCACGAAGGTGGCGTTCGCGTGAAGCAGATCGCCGCTCCATTCTGGCGAAGCGATCGAGTGCTCGTCTTCATTCGCGGACAAATTTTGTCGCCCTGCGAAAGGCACGACCGCGGCATCCGCATCGATCGTTTTCCTCAGGAGCACCACGGGATCGACGCGCACCAGCGTGCCATCAACATTGGCGTAGCGGTCGCATGCGCCGGAACGTCCAGCCGTGATCTGGCAAAGAACAGGACAGGCATTGCACTCTATCTTATTGTCGGCCATGCGCTCGCTGCGCGGCTTGGCACGTTCAAGCACTTGCGGCTCAAACTCTGGCAGGCCATCTGTTTTCGTGTGCTCGGTCATGACGTCAGCATCCCGGTGTGTTGATCGTACATCGCATCAGATGAAATGTAGTGTACACTACATTTTCGTTTAGTGTACACTACATTTAAGTGTTGTGAGCTCTACATTTTCTGCTGTTCATCGGTGCGCACCCGTTTAGTGCCAAGCCCCATTTGAGGGCATCCATTGCCAGGAGAACGCGATGACCCACGTAGTAACCGATGGCTGTATCCAATGCAAATTTACTGATTGCGTCGAAGTGTGTCCGGTGGATTGCTTCAAGGAAGGCCCTAATTTTCTCGTGATAGATCCCGATGAGTGCATCGACTGCGCGGTGTGCGTCGCGGAATGCCCGGTCAATGCAATTTTCGCGGAAGAGGATGTGCCGTCGGAACTCAAGGTCTTTACTGGGCTTAATGCGGAGCTTGCGATCAACTGGCCGACCATCTCGAGCAGCAAGGATGCCTTGCCGAACGCCGAAGAATGGAAGGGAAAGTCCGGCAAGCTGTCCGTTCTGGAGCGATAGACTGCATTGCTGCTAAGCGTGACCAAGTATTGAACGGACCCGGGATATGAAAGTGCAAGCCTAAGCCGGTATCGCATGTCATGGCCGGCCAAGACTTCAGTTCATCTGTGAATTCATTTAGATAGCGGAGAAACCATGAGTGCTCTTCAGGAAGAGGAAGTATTAAGTGTTCATCATTGGACGGACAGCCTGTTCACTTTTACCACCACACGCGATTCCTCGCTGCGTTTCAGTAACGGTCACTTTACGATGATCGGCTTGCGCGTGGATGGCAAACCACTGCTTCGGGCATACAGCATTGTCAGCGCCAACTATGAAGATCATCTTGAATTTCTAAGTATTAAGGTGCCGGACGGCCCATTGACATCGAGATTGCAGCACATCAAGGTGGGCGACAAGATCGTCGTCGGCCGCAAGCCGACCGGAACGCTGGTCACTGACTATCTGTTACCGGGCAAGCGCCTGTATCTGCTTTCTACCGGCACGGGACTCGCACCTTTCATGAGCATCATCCGCGACCCGGATGCCTATGAAAAATTTGACCAGATCATACTGGTTCATGGAGTCAGGACCGTCGATGAACTCGCCTATCATGATCTGCTTGTGGAACATCTGCCGAATCATGAATTCCTGGGTGATCTGGTGTCGAGCAAGCTGCGCTACTATCCAACCGTGACCCGCGAACAGTACAAAACCATGGGACGCGTTACGGATCTCATTTCAAGCGGCAAGTTATTTAATGACTTGAATGTGCCGGAAATCAATGCCGCCGAGGATCGCGTCATGATCTGCGGGAGCCCGGCCATGCTGCGCGACCTCAAGAAAATGCTCGAGGACCGTGGCTTCGCGGAAGGGAATACCTCAACGCCAGGCCACTTTGTAATCGAGCGTGCATTCGCCGAACAGTAAATCTCCAGTTACCATTGGCGCGCCGAAGCAAGACAACACTTCCACGAAAATATGGCAACAACCACGTCTCAACGCGCAGCGTCCGGATCCGCAGCTGCAAAAAGGCCCCGTGTACGCGAAGTCGCTGCACAGGGTACGCAGGAGAGCATCCTGCGTGCGGCCACGAAGATATTCGCGAAGCACGGTTTCGCCGGCGGCCGCATCGATCAGATTTCCAAGGCAGCGAAATCTCATGATCGCATGATCTATTACTACTTCGGCAGCAAGGAGCAGCTGTTCATTGCCGTCATAGAAGAGACCTATCGACGCTTCAACGAAGCGGAGTCGAAGGTGGTGCTCAACATGGAGAATCCCGTCGACGATTTGACGACACTGGTCCGCTTCATGTGGAACTACTATCAGCAGAATCCGGAATTCATCACCTTGCTCAATAGCGAGAATCTCCACAGGGGGAAGCATATTTCCAAGTCCATGCGGGCGCGAGAATATTCATCCCCTGCCATCTCGCTGATGCAGACGGTTCTTGAACAAGGCGTCGCCAGGAAAATCTTCCGGCCCGATCTTCGGGCGCGAGACATCTATCTGATGAGCGCCGCACTCGCATACTTCTACCTTTCGAACCGCTACACGCTGTCGTCCTTCCTTGGTGAAGATCTGGCAGCAAAAGAGTCACTCGATCATTGGGAGAGCTTCATCACCTCGGCAGTTATTCGCCAGGTCTTGTTGAAACCGGAGGGCGCACCGCCGACCTCACCGCGAGCATAGGCTTGCGAGACATCCAACCCTTGAAAGGCAGGCAAGTCTATGAATGCAAGATACAGTTGTTGCACATATCGGTTCGGGTGAGCAATCGCTAGTTCGCCTTGCACGGCAGCGTATTCCGGTCAAGGCAGGGTTCATACAAGGAGAAATGCAATGGCAGATGCAGCAAGCGTCCAGAAGTCAGGCAAGGTCGTCATCAAGAATATTGGTCTCCTGCTATCGGGAGACATCGATCAGCCTATCCTTCAGGCCAATACCATCATCGTGGAAGATGGCCTGATCACGGCAGTAGGCGCATACGGCGACTGCGATACGGCCCATGCGGACACTGTCATCGATGCGCGCAATACCTGTGTCGCCCCGGGGCTGATCGACAGCCACGTGCATCCTGTATTCGGGGACTGGACACCGCGCCAGAATCAATTGGGATGGATCGACTCGACGATGCATGGCGGCGTGACCACCATGATCTCCGCCGGTGAGGTGCATCTTCCCGGCCGCCCCAAGGATATTGTCGGCCTGAAGGCGCTTGCCATCACGGCCCAGCGCGCATTTGACAATTTTCGTCCGGGCGGAGTCAAGGTCATCGCTGGCGCACCAGTTATTGAGAAAGGCATGACGGAAGAAGATTTCAAGGAGCTTGCCCAAGCCGGCGTCAAGCTTCTCGGCGAAGTCGGCCTCGGCTCTGTCAAGGCTGGTGAGGAAGCGCAGATGATGGTGGCATGGGCGCGCAAATATGGCATCCAGAGCACGATTCACACGGGTGGCCCTTCTATTCCCGGTTCAGGACTGATTGACAAGGATGTCGTCCTTGAGGCGGATGCGGATGTTATCGGCCATATTAACGGCGGCCACACCTCGTTGCCGGAGGCACATGTCTGCGAATTGTGCGAGCGTTCAAGCCGTGCCATTGAGATCGTTCATAACGGCAATGAACGGGTTGCGATCGCGGCTGCGCAAACCGCCATTCAACTGAAGTGTCCTCACCGGGTAATCCTCGGCACGGACGGTCCGGCCGGATCCGGCGTCCAGCCACTCGGCATGCTGCGCATGGTGTCCTTGCTATCCAGCCTGGCCCGGATACCGCCGGAGCTTGTCTTCTGTTTCGCCACGGGCAACACCGCGCGCATCCGCGACCTCAATTGCGGCCTGATCGAGGTCGGGCGCGCGGCGGACTTCGTCTTCATGGACAAGGCACAGCATTCAGCCGGACGCGACCTGCTCGACAGTGTCCAGCTTGGAGACATTCCAGGGGTGGGCATGGTAATGATTGACGGCATTGTCCGTTGCGGGCGTAGCCGGAATACTCCTCCTGCAACGGAAATCCCGGTGGTCCTGTCTTCGGCTCATTGATTTTCCGGTCACGTCATTGGCGCATCCGATGTAAGGATGCCTTTGTGTTGTGAAAGTACATGGCACGAATCGCGGCGTCGGCACTGGATAAGGGGCGAAGTCGTCGGCGGCGCACTCGCCATCATTGGATGTGGCGAGGCCCTATCGGACATCCAGGGACATTGATGATCAAGCCTTTCCTGTTGCGCATTGACGGATTGAGCCCCTATGCAAAGGGAATGTGGCTAGGCTTGTTTGCGATGATGCTATTCGGCCTGACGCTGCCGATGACGCGCATGGCGACTGGGTCACTTCTGAGTCCGCAGCTGTCTCCCTGGTTTGTAACCTTCGGACGCGCGGTAGTTGCAGCGGGTCTTTCTCTGATGCTACTCGTTCTTATGCGTGCGCCGCTGCCTGAACGGATGCATTGGAAGCCGCTCGTGGTTGCGTCGTTAGGCAACGTCATCGGCTATCCGTTATTGCTCGCTATTGCATTGCGCAGTGTATCGGCAAGCCATGCTGCGGTTATTACGGCACTTCTGCCGCTGGTCACTGCGGTGGTCGCCGCGCTTACCTTTCGCCAGCGCGCGACGTTTGCCTTCTGGTTCTGCGCGGCTTTGGGCACCGCGCTTGTGGTGGTGTACTCGATCGCCCGGTCAATGTGGACCGAATCGGCATTTCGTCTGGAATGGGCGGATTTCCTTCTGGTTGCCGCCGTGCTTGCGGCATCGATCGGCTATGTACAAGGCGCGCTGCTCACGCCGAAACTAGGCGCCGAACGTGTCATCTGCTGGGTTACGGTGGTCGCCTTGCCGGTATCCCTTCCGCTTGCCATCGTGAGCTGGCCCAGCGTGGCCATCAGTGCCTCGGCCTGGGCCGGCTTTGCCTACGTCGGCACGTTTTCAATGTGGCTTGCCCTCTTTGCCTGGTACAGGGCTCTCGCCGTTGGCGGCGCTATCAGGGTAAGTCAGGTGCAGTTGCTCCAGCCTTTTTTTGCGATGCTGTTCGCAGTGCCCTTGCTTGGAGAAACCCTGGACATGTTGACGCTCGGATTCTGTGTCGCCGTGGTGACCACCGTATATATCGGGAAGCGAATGTCAAATCCTGCCTGACTGCCCTGACTTAGAGGAAGGCAAGATGGATAAGGCGCTGTTAAGCGGGTGCGGATGCGGTTAGTATCCCGGCGCGGGCCCTGCGCCTGGCACCAGAACTTTTTTCCTCTTTTGCCTATTCCTACACGCGGACACCGTCGTCACGAGGGTTGAGGCGTGACGCAATGAATCGTATAAAATCAGTTCATGGCAGACACACTTCTCAATGCAGTACGTCGATATTCGGAAGCTCATGCTGACAATACAGGGGTCGGCCGGACACCTATTCCAGGCCTGACGACCATCTGCGCGACACGTCGGACAGAATTGAATTATGCGATTCAAAAACCACTGGCCTGTTTGGTGTTGCAGGGCGCCAAGCATGTGGCAATAGGGAAACAGTCCTACGATTTTTGTGCCGGTGATTCATTGATAATCACTGCAGACGTGCCGACTGCCAGCCAGATTACGAAGGCGGATGCTGGCGCTCCATATTTTTCACTCGTCCTGGACCTGGACGCTGCATTGATCGCCGATCTTACAGCCGAAATGACCTCATTGGATGATACCGCCTACCCGCCTGTAGCACAGGAACAAACCGATGCTGAAGTGGCGGACTCGGCGTTGCGATTGATGCGCCTGCTTGAGCGACCGGCTTCAATACCACTTCTGCAGGCGCCGCTGCTGCGCGAGATCCATTTTTGGCTACTCACCGGTCGGCACGGGGCGGCCATTCGACGCCTTGGTTCCCCGAACAGTCATGTCCGACGGGTGGCACGTGCCATTGCACTTCTTCGTGCGGAATATAACCGCCGCCTGTCCATAGAGCAACTGGCGGAAGTGGCGGGCATGAGCCCATCTTCATTTCACCAGAAATTTCGCGCAGTTACGTCTTTAACGCCGCTTCAGTTTCAGAAGCAACTGCGCTTGATTGAAGCTCGGAGGTTAATGCTGGCAGAGGGGATGAATGCCAGCAATGCAGCGTTCGAGGTGGGCTATGAAAGTGTGCATCAGTTCACTCGCGAATATGGACGAATGTTTGGCTTGCCGCCGGTTCGGGACATGCGCGCCGCAAGCGGCCGGATGAATGCAATGGCGTAGCTGGGCGCCTCTTATCCTTCGCATGTCTGCGTTGCTCAATTCCGCTGTTTTGCACGAATTGCGTGAGGTTTTCTACCAAGGCAATCTGCATCGATGGGCCGGCCCACGCTGGCCCGTCGATGCGTCATCCCTGTCAGATAACCTGCCCGCCGGAGACTTCGATACGCTGGGCGTTGATCCAGCGATTGTCTTCGCTGAGAAGATTTGCGATCATTGGACCAATATCGTCTGGCACTCCAACCCGTCCCAAGGCGGTCATCTGTGCGAAGCCTTTGTTCAGGTCCGGCATGTCACGAACGGCACCACCCAGAAAGTCAGTCTCAATGGCGCCCGGCGCAACCGTGTTGACCGCGATGCCTCGGCTTCCAAGCTCCTTGGCAAGGTAAACACTCAATACCTCGATCGCTCCCTTCGCCGCGGAGTAGGCGCCAAAGCCCGGATACGAAACGCGGGTAAGTCCGCTTGACAGGTTAACGATTCGGCCACCGTTGGCGAGCAAGGGCAACAGGGCCTGGGTAAGGAAGAATACGCCTTTGACGTGCACATTGAACAGTTTGTCGAATTGCGCTTCCGTGGTGTCTTCGAACAAGGCCATTTCACCATGTCCGGCATTGTTGACAAGATGATCGAAGGTGTCGCGCTGCCAGGTGGTCTGCAAGGCGGAACGCACTTTAGCGGCAAATGCCGGAAACCCCGCGCTGTCACTCGCGTCAAGCCGGAGGGCAAGCGCTTTGCGCCCCATCGCCTCTATTTCTGCTATGACCGCCTGGGCATCATGTTCGCGGTTTTGGTATGTGATGATGACGTCGCTACCACGACGCGCGATGTTGAGAGCGGTATTGCGGCCCAAGCCACGGCTTGCACCAGTAATGATTGCGATTTTCCTCATGTCTAGCTCCTTGGTCGGTTGGGAGCAGTCAGTATCGGAGCGGGGCTTCTTTCCCGGTTGCCGGAAGCCGGCCAATTTTTTGCCTAATCCTACACGGCAAATAGCGTCGGCAGCTCGAGTGAAGATTTTCCCGCAAAGAACTTACCTGTAGGCGAGAGCGAGAGCAAGCGGCCTGATCCTTAAGATCACCCAGGATTTGCACGGTGGATTCAATGCCGGCTTCATGCCTGCGTTTTGAAGTAGTGCCTGCATTCCGCTTAACGCCGGGAATCTCGGCATATGGCTTTGAACAGCCGCAGTCATATCACTTCAGGAAGTTCGACTGCGGCTTGCACTGGATGCGGGCAAGGCACCCGTGCGGAATAAGAAGGCGTTGAAGATCAGTTCGGTTTCAGATTCAAGCGCTTGACCACCGGCGCCCATCGTTCGACATCGATCTTGAGTGTTTTCGCAGCGTCTACGCTGTTGCTGCCAATCGCTAGCAAGTCCAGGGCGGCAAGCTTCGACTGCGTAGCCGGATCCTGGAAGATCTCGGCCGCTGCACGCTCAAGTTCCTTGACAATCGGCGCCGGCGTGCCCTTTGGCACAAACAGGTATTGGTTGAAGGTTGCGTCGATCTCGGGCTTGCCACTGACCTTTGCCAGGGTTGGCACCTCGGGCGCAAGCGGGGACGGTTTGGCGCTTGAGACCGCGAGCGCCGTCAGTCGACCCGACTTCACATGCGGCAGCACTACCGGAGTAGTCAGAAAGCCGCAGTCGACATGGCCGGCCAGCACGTCGGCCGCTGCCGGGCTTGGTCCCTTGTATGGGATGTGGTTCATTTCGATACCGGTGGCAGTGAGGAACATTTCCGCTGCAAGGTGCCCGGGCACCCCTGCGCCACCCGACGCATAAGTCACGCTTTGTTTTTTGGCCAGTTTGGCCAGGTCGTCAATGCTGGAGACCTTTGCGTGGCTGCCGCATACGAGCATCTGGCTGAAGCTTGCCAACAGCGAGACCGGCACGAGGTCGGCCATGGCGTTGCTGGAATAAACATGCGGGTTAACGGTAGCGATGGTGTCCGGACTGACCAGAAGCATGTGACCGTCCGGCTTTGACTTTCCGATCTGTACCGCCGCGAGGTTGTTACCGGCTCCAGGTCGGTTCTCCACGATCGTGGTCTGCTTGAAGCGCGTGGCCAAGCGGTCGCTTAACACGCGCGCAACGACGTCCGACGGCGCACCGGGAGCAGAACCAACGTAGATTTTGATCTGCTCGGATGGATAACCAGGCGCATTTTGAGCATGGGCTGCGCCGTGGGCGCAAACAGCGACGCCGATGGCTGTAATGAATTTTTTCAGATGGGTCATGATGTCTCCTTTTTTAATGATCGATGTTGTTTGTGACTGCAGTCTTCGACGCGCCAGTCAACGGGACGGCATGTCCTTTTCGGTATAGACCAGCCCGATATACGCATTTGGATCGCATGGGCGGATTTCCGCGCTCCAGCGTTCGTACTGCTCGCGCATGGATTGCAGCAGATGCGGCTCCCGAGTTGCCAGGTTGGCGCGTTCGCGTTCATCAGAGGCCAGATTGAACAGATATTCCTTGTCTTCAATAGCCAGATACTTCCAGTCGCCTTCCCGCATTGCGCGCTGGCGGCGGTAGTTCATGCGCCAGTACATGGGTCGCGGCATGGAAAGCTGCGGCTCCTTGAAGATTGGCAGCAATGACATGCCTTCCATTGGATAGCGCTCGTCTGCCTTTACGCCGGCGGCTTCGAGCATGGTTGCTGTCCAGTCCATCGTGATGACGGTCTGGTTCGAAACCGTGCCGGGTGCGATCCCCTTGGGCCAGTGCGCAATGCACGGTACTCGTATGCCTCCTTCTGTCAAATCCATCTTGCCGCCTACTAAAGGCCAGTTGTCGGAGAAGCGCTCACCGCCGTTGTCGCTGGTGAAGACAACGATGGTGTCATCATCGAGTCCGCACTCGTCCAGCGTCTTCATGACAAGACCGATACCTTCATCCATCTCCCGGATCATCTGCCGATAGACATGGATGGATCCGCCGTGCTTGTGAGTGATGTCCCTGTCGGTTTCCGGATTGGCCTTGCCTTGGCTTCGCGTTTCCCATGGCCAATGCGGGGCGGTGTAGTGCAGGCTGAGCAGGAACGGAGATCTGTCGTCGGCGCGCCGCCGGATATAGTCGGCAGCCCGCTCGCTCAGCAGGTCGGTCAAGTACTTGCCGTCATGATTGACCGGCTCGCCGTTCTCGACCAGGTCATGCTTGCCGCCACGGTCGACATGGCTGAAATAGCTCACTCCGCCCGACAACGGTCCGATGTGCTCCTCATAGCCGCTTTTCAGGGGCCCGAAGTGAGGCGGATAGCCGAGATGCCACTTTCCCACCAACGCCGTGCGATAGCCGGCATCCCGCAGCAGCGAGGCTAGCGTCGGGTGCTGCGGCGGCAAGCCGATTTCGGTGCTGCCGCGGAGGCGGTCGGTCATCGGTTCCTCGTCGGCGCCACGCAGGTGGTACTGATAGCGTCCGGTGATGAGGGCAAATCGGGTGGGCGAGCACACCGGCGAGTTGGAGTAAGCCTGCGTAAATCGAACGCCTTTCGCCGCCATGGCGTCGAGGTGGGGCGAAACGTTCTCGCGGCCGCCGTAACAGCCGAGGTCTGCATAGCCGAGATCGTCGGCGAGGATAAAGACGAAGTTGGTCATTGCTTGCCACCGCGCGGTGAACCACTAGTTGAAGGGAGGAATGAAGGAAAGAAGTTCACGTAACCTCAAGTTAATTCTTGCAAGTTTCGATTATGACCATCATAGAAGATCGGGCTTGGTATAAGCTGATCGTTTTTACCTAGTAAATTGAGCTCAGGGAAATCAAGTGGGGCAATTATTCGATTCGAAGCTGCGCCTGCGCCACCTTCAGTGTTTGGTGGCGGTAGCGAGTCACCGTAGTGTGCAGAAGGCTGCGGATGCACTCTCGCAAACGCCTTCCGCAGTCTCGAAGAGCGTGTCGGAGTTGGAGGAAATGGTCGGGACACGTCTGTTTTCCCGCCGTCGCGCAGGCCTTCAACTGACGGCGGAGGGCGAAACCCTGCTTGCATCCGCAACACGTGCCTTCGGCGCATTGCATGAGGGTTTTCTGGCGCTTGATCAAGGAAGCAGTCTGGCCAAGCAGGTTAACATCGGCGTGCTGCCGACTGCCGCCGCCTTTCTGTTACCGTCCGCGATCTTAAGCATGCAGGCGGAGTTTCCGCATTTGGTCGTCAATGTTCATTCAGGCTTGAACAGCGAATTGCTCCAGCGTCTGCGCGCACGTGAACTAGATCTGGTCTTGGGACGATTGCCCGACCCTGCCGAAATGTATAGGGTGTCGTTTGAAACCCTGTATACGGAACCCATGATCCTGGCTGTGCGGCCCAACCACCCCTTGCTGTCGACGGCACCCGACCCTTCACAGGTTGCCCGCTATCCACTGGTCCTCCCGCTTACCGGGACCACCATACGGCAGGCAGCGGAAGCATTCTTCATCTCGTCCGGGGTCGCGGTGCCCCGCCCGCAGATCAACACGCTGACCGAGGCAGTGGGTTACGAACTAGTCCGGCGCAGTGACGCGGTCTGGTTCGTGCCACTGGGCGTCGTCAAGTCCGACCTGGATGAAGGCGACATCATGCAGGTGCAGATTGATACCAGCGTAACCCGTTCCGCGGTCGGTCTTTCCTTTCTTACCGACGCGCCCTCCCATCGTTTGATCGAGCTATTCGCGGACCGACTTCGCGAGCTGGCTGCGAGCATGCGCGACAATTAAAGCGCGTAGAAACGATCGGACTTCGTCAACATTCTCAATCGCGGTATCGGGTTTTTATTCAATACCACTTCCGAACGCTATTCCGATGTGGCGCGACGACTCACCACTCGCCCCCGTCCCCATTCAATGCCGCGCCACGCCGATACAGCAACCGGGATACTGAGCGCCGCGGATGACAGCCAGTCCCAAAATCCGTCAGCGACCAGAGCAGCCAATAAGCCGACCAGGGTTGCCAGTCCGATAGCCAGAGGCCAGCCCCACGTGCGAATGAAGTCAGGTTTCATCTTGCCTCTCTTCTTGCAATGCCCGTATGCCGAGCCTGCATGGATGCATCTTCCGTGTCGATGCCGATGTCGGCGCTCGATGTCCAGCCGCCGCGGCGCAGCCAGAGGTACAGGCCGCTACCGAGCACCAGGATGGTTGCAATGTCCAGCAATGCCCATAGGATCTGCATCGGCATGCCGCCGTAATCGCCGAAATGCAGCGGCTGCGACACCAGCAGTGCCGTGACATACCAGGGAAGATCGCGGCTGTCCGTCACCTTCGTGGTTTGCGCATCGACGAGGACCGGCCTGAACAGCCGTGACGTCAGGGAGGAGTCGCCGCGCAGGAAAACGCCGTAATGATGCGGACTCGTAAACGTCGTTCCCGGAAATGCAATGAACCCGATCTTCATGTCCGGCTCCAATGCCATTGCCGCGTCGACCGACTGCTGCAGCGAACCGAATCGGGATGGCGGCGCCTGCCCCTTGTACGGTTCGATCATTTCGCTCACCTGGTCTAAGCGCCACAGGTCGATGAGCGGGTCGGCCAGCGTATTGATCACTCCGGTGAGCGTCACGACGCTGGCCCACACCAGCGTCACGATGCCCAGAAGATTGTGCAAGTCCAGCCATTTGATGCGCGATGAATTTTCGCGCCGCACCGTGCCGAAATCCAGCTTGCGCATGAAGGGTGCGTAGAGAACAACGCCCGACACGATGGCCACGAACAGCAGCAATCCCATGAAACCAAGGAATAGCGTGCCGGGAAGGCCGGCGAAAAGATCGACATGCAGCTTGAACATCAAATGAATGAAACCTTCATCCAGCTTCGGTTCGGCCAAGACTTCGCCGGTGCGCGCATCGACTGCCACCTGCTTGAGATCCCTGTCTGACGTCGGGGTATCGGACAGGGTCACGTACCAGACGCGGTCATCATCCGCTTCCTGGGAGACAAACATGCCCTCCTTCCCGGGAAACTGCGCCTTTGCCACATCGAGCACATGGTCGAGGCTGACGCGCGGCGCGTCGGCCGGCAGCGATGGCGCTTCGACTTCGGTACCCAGCAGATGACCGATCTCGTGATGGAAGATCAGCGGCAGCCCCGTCAGGCAAAGCAGCAGCATGAAAACGGTACAGACAAGGCTGCTCCATTTATGGATCCAGGCCCAGCGGCGTATGGCAGTAGCGGTCATAGGAATGTCTTGAAAGCAAAAGTTCGTGGCAGCCGAATGACATAGTCGGACGGCAATCGATGTCTTGCAATTCAATATTGGCTTGTAACATCGATCAGTATAGTTTAATCTAAATAATAATGATTCGTATTATTAGAGATTGAACCCCATTTCCATGCAAACGCCCCAGTTCAAGAAGTCCTCCCTCAGCATCGCCATCACACTCGCCTTTTGCGGCGCCGCCGGCGTTGCCCGGGCTCAAACCGCAGAAGAAGCAAGCAAAGGCGAAACGGTATTGCCGACCGTACAAGTCAAGGCGTCAGCGGACGCGTCGTCCGCCGGCTTACCCGCCGAATATCGTGGTGGCCAGGTCGCCCGCGGCGGACGTCTCGGGTTGCTTGGCAATATCGACATCATGGATTCGCCATTCAGCAGCACTAGCTATACACAGGCCTTGATACAGGACCAGCAGGCGCGCAGCGTGGGCGATGTGCTGCAGAATGATCCGGGCGTTCGCGTCGCGCGGGGATTCGGCAATTACCAGGAGCTGTACGTCATCCGCGGCTTTCCCGTCAACTCCGACGATCTCGCCTATAACGGCCTGTATGGTTTGCTGCCTCGGCAATTCGTCAGCACCGAGCTGCTGGAACGGGTCGAGGTATTCCGCGGCGCCAATGCCTTCCTCAACGGTGCCGCTCCGGGCGGCGGCGGCATCGGCGGCATGATAAATCTCGTGCCCAAGCGTGCACCGAACGAACCCTTGACGCAGGCCACCGCAGGCATCGACAGCGGCGGCCAGAAATACATCGCCGCCGATACCGCTCGCCGCTTCGGACCGGATGGAAGCACGGGTATCCGCATCAATGCCGCGCATCGTGGCGGCGATACGGCGATCGACGATGAACGGCGCGAACTCAATCTGTTTTCCGTGGGCGTGGATCACCGCAGCCGCGACTTCCGTCTTTCCGCCGACGCCGGCTACCAGAATCACAAGCTTGACCGGGCGCGACCGAGCGTCGATGTTGCTGACGGCGTGGCCGTGCCTTCGGTGCCGAGGGCATCGGCCAACTATGCGCAGCCATGGTCGTATTCGGACGAGCGCGATGTCTTCGGCACCGTGCGCGGGGAATACGATCTGACGCAGGACGTCATCGCATGGGCGGCGGCAGGCACCCGGCGCGGCAGGGAAAACAATAGCCTCGCCAACCCCGAAGTGTTCAACGCAGCGGGCGACACGCACGCCTACCGCTTCGACAATGCCCGCAAGGACACGGTGTATACCGGCGAACTCGGCATCCGCGCCAAACTGCGCACAGGCTCCATCGGGCATACCCTGAGCGCGAGCGCATCGACGTTCCACGCCGAGGAACGCAACGCCTATGCGCTGAGCACTTTCAACGGCATCACCTCGAACCTGTATAACCCCGTTGCATCCGCCCCGCCCCCGGCGACCGCTGTCCTCGGCGGCACGCTTTCCGATCCTCTCGTAACCCGAAAGACCCGCCTCTCCAGCGTGGCACTGGCCGATACTCTGGCGCTGGCCGAGGGCCGCCTGCTGGTGACGCTGGGCGCACGCCACCAGACCATTCGCGAAGACAGCTATGACTATACGACTGGCGCAGGCACGGCAAGCTACGACGAGAGCGCCGTCACGCCGGTGGCAGGCGTGGTTTTCAAGGCAAGCAGCAAGCTTTCGTTCTACGCGAATTACATCGAGGCGCTGAGCAAGGGTCCTGTCGCCGGTGCGACTGCCCGCAATGCAGGCCAGGTGTTCGATCCATATCGTTCCCGGCAAAAAGAGATTGGTGTGAAATACGACGCCGGCAATTACGGATTGAGCGCTGCGCTGTTCACCACCAGCCAGCCGATGGGTTTGCTGGATCCGACCACGAACCTGTTCGGCATCGATGGCGAACAAAAGAACCGAGGCCTGGAGCTTTCCGTCTACGGTGCGCCGGCGCGAGGTTTGCGGCTGTTGGGCGGCGTAACGCTGCTCGACGCCAAGCAGGAACGCACCGGTCTGGGCACGACCGACGGCAATGACGTGATCGGCGTTCCCGATGTTCAGGCCAATCTCGGCGCGGAATGGGATGTGCCTGGCGTCAGGGGGCTGGCGTTGAATGGTCGCGTCGTTTATACGGCTTCGCAATATGCCGATGCGGCCAATACGCAGGAAGTGCCTGCATGGACACGCCTCGACGCCGGAGTGCGCTATGTCACGATGTTCGGCAAACAGGCCGTTACGCTGCGCGGCCAGATCGAGAACCTGGCGAACCGGCGCTATTGGGCTTCTGCAGGCGGATACCCCGGCGCAGGATATCTGGTCCAGGGTGCCCCGCGTACACTGGTCGTGTCGGCATCGCTGGACTTCTAAACCGCAGGTCACCCGTATCATTTCGCCTTCGTGCGGGTTGCCTCCTGCAACTCGCCGACGGCTGATTCGGCCAGCGTTCTATTGATCATCCATGAATTTCTAAACGCATCCGCGATGCGTGCTTCAATGCGTGCTTCATTTTAGGTCACGCAGCTCTATCGAATATTCATATCGCTTTCAAACGGAATATCTTGGCCTTAATGGACGGCGGCGCGGCGAGCGTCGATGCCGCAACGGTGCCGTCCGAATCCCCATGCACAATCCAGACGGCGGGCCGACATGAGTCGCCGGACCGCGCCTTGAATACGTCTTCAGGCATGGCCGGTGGTGCCGTCGACGCCTAAAAATCCCCGCGCAGCGTCACCATTACATTCCTGGGGTCTCCATAGTAATTGGCGATGCCCGTGGCCGCTATTTTCTTGTAGTAGACCTTGTCGAAAAGGTTGTTCACGTTGACCTGCAGTGAATAGTTTCTGTTGATTCGGTAGCCCAGCATTGCGTTGTAGACCGAATAGCCGCCTTGACGCGAGGTGATATTGCCTGCCGTGACGTAGGAATCGCTTTGAATCTGCATGCCGCCGCCAACGGTCAGCCCCGGGACGAGGCGATTCAGGCTGACCGTGCTGAACAGGCGGAACTGGTGCTTCGGATCGATGCTGCGCAGCGGCTGGCCGGTGTTGGCTGCCGTATCTCTGATGTGCTTGGTGCGGGTGTTGGTGTAGCCGCCGAACACCTGCCATCCGCGCGCCACCTCGCCGGCCAGTTCGAACTCCCATCCTTCGCTGCGCTGCTCGCCGCCTGCCACGCGGCAGTAACCGGTAAGGTTCGACGGAGGGCAAGGATTGATTGATGTCGTATCTTCAACGGATCTGCCCGTGTTGTTGATGCGGAACAGCCCCATCGAGGCATTGAGCCTGCCGTTGAGGAATTCGCCTTTCAGCCCTATCTCGTAATCCTCGCCGGTCACGGGATTCAACACGCTGCCGCTGGCATTCAAGACTGTCTGAGGAGTGAAAATCTCGGTATAACTCGCATAGCCGCTGATCTCTTTGGTAAAGTCGACCACCAGTCCTGCATACGGTGTGATTTCACCGTTGTTCTTGCTGCGGGTGACGACCGAGGCATTGGCCGGCGGTACGCGCGAATCGTACTCATACCAGCTCACTCGCGAACCGATGATGGCGGTGAGTGGATCAGTGATCGAAAACCGTGCCGTGGCGAAGATGCCTTGCTGGTCTATATAGACAGGTTTGCTCGGTGCAACACCCGACAGGTCAATAAACCTTTCCGCATAGGTCGAGTGCGGATCGAATGTGCGGATATCAACGGTCTGCGGGTACAGGCTGCCCCTGCCCCAGCTGTCGCGCGACTTGTTACGCACGGTTTCGGCCCCGACCACCAGTTCGTGTTTTCGGCCCAGAAAACCGAAGGGCCCATTGGCGGTTATCCCGGCTGAAATCTGGTCGCTCTGTGCACCGATGTATTGCGCCGACGCGACGCTGAACAGATAGGGATTGGTCGTGGAATTGCGCGTGAAATAAGTCTGTTTGAAGTCATTCAGCTTGAGCCTGGTATAGGCAGCGTTGGCCTTGATGGACCAGTCGTTGTCGAAACGGTGCAGCAGTTCGAGATATGCCTGCTGGTTTTCACGGTTCCATGTGTTCCAGTCCGATCCGAGATACGTGCTGCGCGGCAGGTTCAGCGAGCTGCCGTCAAAATTGCGCGGCAGGTTGCCCCATGCGCCGGTCGCCTTCAGGTCGGTGTGCTGCAGGCTTGCGGCAAGTGTGGTATTCGGGCCGAGGTCGGCTTCGACGACGCCGTAGAACACCTCCCGGTCCTCCTGCTTCACATCCTGGAAAAAGTCCTTCTTGTCCTTGACCGCGACAAAACGGGTCCGCACGGTACCTGCCTCGTTCACGGGCGTGGACACGTCCGCTTCCAGCCGGCGACGGTCCCAGGAGCCCGCACTCAGCTGAGCCGATCCCTGAAATGCCTTTGCCGGACGTTTGCGGACCAGGTTCACGGTTGCAGACGGGTTGCCCGAGCCGCGAATCATTCCGGACGCACCGCGCAGGATTTCAACCCGGTCCAGGACTGCTGTGTCCGGCTGAACGAACGCCGAGCCAGTCTGGTTGATGGTCAGCCCATCAATCTGCAATGCGTCGATTTGGAAGCCGCGCGAATGATAGGTGACGCGCTCGCTATCGGTATAGTCGACGGCAACGCCGGTCGTGTATTGCAGCACGTCATGCAGATCCATCGATGCGCGCTCGTTCATTACCTGCCGCGTTATCACGGTAACCGGCTGCGGAATATCGCGGATCGACTCTACGCCCTTGAATACGGTTGCGCCGCGCGTCGTGAATGAGCCGGAATTTTCGGTTGTGGCCGTGTCCGCATCCGCATTCGCGTTGACCGTGACGGTCGGCAGCATGGCGTCCTCCCCTGCTGCTGCTTTTGCTTCATTTGCTTCTTTTGCCGCCGTGCCCTGTGCCGTCTGGGCGTGACCCAAGGTTGAAGACAGAGGTGAAATCAGCATGGCGGTAGCGCAGAGTATTTCCACGCTTCGGCTACCGCGCCCTTTCTTCATTGACGGGATAGCCCGGGATCTCACCTTCTTGCGATGCATTACTTGCTCCTGTTTTTGTTTGTAAATGAGAATGCTTCGCATTATAATTCTCAATTATTAATTAGAACAATCTTTATTAATCGAAACGCGTCCCGCTTTTGTGTCTTGCATCGGCGGGAATACTTTAAGGTGCTCCATGAATAAATTGCTGCAGTTCGCCCTCGCCTCTTTTGTCTTTGTTGCGCCTATCGTCCAAGCTCACCAGGTATGGATCGAGCACGAGGGCAAGACGGCCACCCTGCAATTCGGCGAGTTCGCCGACAATCTGCGCGAGACCTCTCCCGGCCTGCTGGACAAATTTGTCGCCCCGACCGCGACGCTGCTCACTAAGGACGGCGAGCGGGCACTGAAACTCGACAAGACTCCGCAAGGCTTCGTCCTCTCGGGCACAGCGGCAACGGGAGAGTCGATCGTAGTGGAAGAAGCAAACTATCCGATCTTTGAAACCAACCGCGACGGCAAGGTGACCCGCACCGTCTGGACGCCCGCCGCACGGTACGTCACGGATTTCGCGGAACGGCAGCCTAAGCTGACGTTCGATATCGTCCCGGCCGGGCAGCCCGGACAGTTCAAGGTCTTCTACAAGGGCCAGCCCGCGCCCAAGGTAAAAGTGTCCGCCGTCATCCCGTCGGGCTGGACGAAGGAAGCGACCTCCAGCGAACAGGGACTCGTCGGCTTCGAGTTGCCCTGGAGCGGCGCTTATGTCATCGAAGCCCACTTCACCGACAAAGCTTCAGGTGAACGCGATGGAAAGCCGTTCGATACGGCCAGCTTCGTCACGTCATTGTCGTTTGTCCAGCCCAAAGGCATCGCAGCTGTCCCGGCCGGTCCTGCCGCCGCACCGGGCAAGTGATTTCCTTCGACAGACGCCGTGGGCATTCACGATGAGGATCTCGGCATGAAGCAACCGGGTGTTGCAACGCGTTACCGCTGCGGCGTGGCGATGCGGGCCGTCGCGGCCATCGGTGGCGGCTATCTGCTCGCCGCGCTCGCTTCGGCCGTGCTCGCCGCGGTTTTGCCAATGCCGCGTGCCGATGCTGCCAGCGTGGCCACCATGATGTCGTTCGCGATATACGCATGCGCGGTGCTGTGGGTATTCGCAGCGCGCAGTGCATTGCACGCATGGACTGGTGTGCTGGCAAGCGCTGCCCTGCTAGGCATGCTGTTATGGTTTTCCCGGAGCGTGCAATGAGAGACGGATTTCGCCAGTCGATCGCCTGGCTGCATACCTGGTCGGGGCTGCTCGTGTGCTGGGTCCTGCTGCTCATTTTCATGGCGGGCACCTCCTCCTACTACCGTGATGAAATTACGTTCTGGATGAAACCGGAGTTGCATGCCTCAGCAGCGGCGCCCGCCCCGGGTGTTGCCGCCGCGTCCCATGCCGTAAGGATCCTCCAGGAGCGTGCGCCTGGAGCGACCCGCTGGATCATCGACCTGCCGGACGGGCGCAGTCCCATCCTCAATCTCAACTGGACGATGCCCCCCGTGAAAGGGCAGACGCCGGCGGAGCGGCGCGCGGCATTCCGCAGGCAATCCATTGCGCTCGACCCTGCGACCGGCGCGGAAATACAAAGGCCGCGCGAAACGCGCGGGGGCGAATTCCTGTATCGGCTGCATTTCGACCTGTATTACATGCCGGCCATCTGGGGCCGCTGGATTGTAGGTTTCTGTGCGATGTTCATGCTGGTGGCGATCATCAGCGGCGTCATCACGCACAAACGGATCTTCAAGGATTTCTTTACCTTCCGCCCCCGGAAAGGCCAGCGCTCCTGGCTGGATGCGCATAATGCAACCGCGGTTCTAGCGTTGCCCTTCCACCTGATGATTACCTATACCGGATTGGTAACGCTGATGTTCATGTACATGCCGCTGCCGGGAAAACTCTTGTACAACGGCGACGACAAGGCGCTTCTCGCGGAAGTGTTTCCCAATAACGAACGCGGCAAACCGGCCAGGGTGGCCGCGCCCATGGCCGACATCGCGCCGATGGTAGAACAGGCCGTCCGGAAGTGGAGCGTGGATCCGGCGCGCATCTTCATCAATCATCCGGGCGACGCCAACGCCACTGTCCACTTCATCCGTCCTTCCGGCACACAGCTGTCGAACACGGAACCGTCGATGGTATTCAATGCGGCCACCGGGGCGTTGATTTCCGCAGACGAGGAAGTCAGCCGCGCATCCGCAGCGCGCCGCGGCTTCTATGGTTTGCATCTCGCGCATTTCGCCGATCCGTTGCTTCGGGCTCTGTTTTTCCTCTGCGGTCTGGCCGGCTGCGCCATGGTTGCCACCGGTGCCTTGCTCTGGGCGGTAAAGGAACGCCAGAAATCCGCAAAAGCAGTGGCCAACGGCGGGCGCCCAGGCTTCGGCGTGCGGCTGGTCGATAGTCTCAACATTGGGGCGATTGCTGGGCTGCCGATCGCTCTCGGCGCCTATTTTTGGGGCAATCGGCTTTTGCCGCTCACGCTGGAAGCGCGCACGGATGCAGAAGCAAGCTGCTTCTTTGCTGCCTGGGGCATCTCGGCGCTGCTCGCGCAAGTCAGTCCGACGCGCCGCATGTGGCAGATCCAGCTTGCCGCTGGAGGATTGCTGTTGGGTGGCATTCCCTTGATTAACGCACTGACCACGGATTTCCACCTCGGCGTGACATTGTTCGGCGCGCCGGGATTGCGCCCGGTGGCCGCATTCGATCTTGTAGCGATGGGATTGGGATTGATGCTCGCCTATGCCGCCCGTGTCGTGGGGCAGAAGAAGAATATGCTTTCGACGAAGCGGCGCGCACCCGCTCCGAGGGATGCCGAGACCCGTGCCGCGGAGTTAAGCGCATGAACCTTGTTATCGCAGCCGGCGCGGCGCTGGCATACGGAGGACTCGCCGCGATCAGTCTCACGATGGATCGCCATCATGCGGACATTCACGGCCGGGGAAAGGCGCAGGACCACCGTACGCGCCTGTCTTTTCTCTTGGCGGGATGGTCAGGAATCGCGCTGTCCTTCGTTGCCTGCATTGCCGCACACGGTTCTTATATCGGGCCCGTGTTATGGTGCGGCATGCTGACAGCGGCGGCCATCCTGCTGACCCTGCTGCTGCAATACGCGCCTCGCAAGGCGATGAAGCTGGCTTGGGTCAGCTATCCGCTTGCGCTCATCGGCGGCGCGCTATGGCTGTTGCCGGCATGAGCCACGCGCCCCTGAGGCGGGCCGGCGGCGAGCGGCGCTTGGAAAACTCCGCTTGCCTCGGCTCGATCAGGCTTGTGCCGCCGAACCGGCCTTGGCCATTCGGGCCACCATCGCCACGATGGTTTCAGACAATTCACTTTTTGCCTGCGTTTCCGAAATCTCTCCCGTTGCTGCAGCATGCGACAGCGCCTCGGCCGCGCCTAGCATGGCCCACAGTCCGGCTGGAGCGATAGTGCCGGCTCCGGCAAATGGTGTTAATGCCGCTCGGCATTTCTCCATGAACATCACCTGGCAGCCGCGCTTGATTTTTTCCAGTTCGGGCGAACCGGCCAATGCTGCAGTGACATCCGGTATTTCCCTACCCTGGACAAGAACGCAGTCGACATATGACGCTGCAATTGCGTCAGCCTTGCCAGTCAACGTGGGTTCGCTTGCTTGCAACGTTGCATCCATGATGACTGTCTGGCGTGCATCGAATTCCTGGAACAGGGCCGCCAGTAACGCCGAACGCGTAGCGAAATGGTCGTAAACCACGGGCTTTGCAATATCCGAACGCTCGGCCAGACGCCCGAGCGTTAGTGCATCGGTTCCCTCTTCCCGAACGATCCGCCATGCGGCGTCCACAAGCTGGCGATACCTTTCTTCCCTCGACAAACGGCGGCGAGGCTGTGGAACGGATGCCGCCTTGCTCTCCGTTTTGATCTCCGTATGACTCTCTTTTGCGCTTGACATATCAAGATACCAATCGTAACCTACTAAACGTATATACTATCAGTATATAACCCGTTGGAAGAGTATAGGCTACCTCTTTCGTTTGCAATCGGCAAATAGGAGAACTTGAAATGCATGCGCTCGTTGTTGTCGCTCATCCCAAACCAGAGTCATTCACGCATCACATCGCCGCAAGCCTCACGAGAGGTATCAAGGCAGCCAATCCGGCCGATACCTTCGAAATCGCGGACCTTTTCGCGGAGTCTTTCGACCCCCGATTCAATGCCGCAGATCATGCCGTCCACGACAGGATTGGTCCGGTTCCTGAAGACATCGCTGCAGAACAAGCGCGCATCGATCGTGCCGATGCGCTCGTGCTGGTCTATCCCATCTATTGGTGGTCAATGCCTGGACTGCTCAAGGGTTGGATCGATCGCGTTTTCGCCAATGGCTGGGCTTACGATTACAACCCGGATACTGGCCTGGTAAAAAAGCTTCGGCATCTCGATGTTCACCTCGTAGGCATTGGCGGAGGCGACGAGGGAACGTATGAACGGCACGGGTACTTCAACGCAATGAAAACCCAGATCGATCATGGAATCTTCGACTACTGCGGCGCGCGGGTCGTCACATCGCGGTTCCTCCTCGCTACGCAGCTTCAGGATCCCGCGGCTCACCTGGACGCCGCATTTGCCATCGGGCGCGGGCTCTTCAATCAGTCCTCCGACGGAAAAGCCGGCAAAGGTTCATCCGATTTGGCAATGGTTGCTGCGATGTCCGACCATTGATCCATCGGTATGCATTGAACCGCATTGCGCATTGGTCCGATACGGTGCGCAGCCGTGCGGCATGGCGGCTGCGCCCTTGACGGTCGCTCGGCCCCGCCCTGATCAGCTGAATCCCTGGACCGGATGCGGTACGTAAGGCTCTTCGAGCCGGCGAATTTCCTCGGCATCCAGCTTCAGCGACAGCGCCGCAACCGCGTCGTCAAGGTGCTCCATCTTGGTTGCGCCGATGATGGGCGCCGTGACCGGAGATTTCTGCAGCACCCAGGCCAGCGCAACCTGCGCGCGCGGCACGTTGCGCGCCGCGGCAATTTCCGCGACGCGCTCGACCACCTTGCGGTCATGCTCGACCGTCTTCTCGTAAAGCTTGCGGCCGAATTCGTCTGACTCCATGCGGGCGCTCCGCTCATCCCAGTCGCGGGTGAGCCGGCCCCGCGCCATCGGGCTCCAGGGAATGACCGCGATGCCTTCATCGGCGCACAGCGGCAGCATCTCCCGCTCCTCTTCACGGTACAGCAGGTTCAGGTGGTTCTGCATGCTGACAAAGCGCGTCCATCCATGCTTCTCCGCCAAGTGCAATGCCTTCGCGAACTGCCACGAATACATCGATGAGGCGCCGACATAACGAGCCTTGCCAGCCTTGACGACATCATGCAGCGCCTCCAGGGTTTCCTCGATCGGCGTGCCGTAATCCCAGCGGTGGATCTGGTACAGGTCTACATAGTCGGTGCCAAGCCGGCGCAGGCTTGCATCGATTTCCGCCATGATCGCCTTGCGCGACAAGCCCTGTCCGTTAGGTCCCTTGCGCATACGGCCATGGACCTTGGTGGCAATCACGACATCTTCGCGGGAGGCAAAATCCCTGAGCGCGCGGCCGAGGATTTCTTCGCTGGTACCGTCCGAGTAAACATTCGCGGTGTCGAAGAAATTAATGCCGAGGTCAAGGGCCTTCTTGATGAGCGGCCTGCTCGGCTCCTCCGGCAGCGTCCACGGATGGGTACCGCGCTGCGGCTCTCCATAGCTCATGCATCCAAGGCACAGGCGGGATACTTCAAGGCCGGTACGGCCAAATTTCACAGTGTTCATGCCGGGTATCTCCTCTATCGATTTCCTGTTTGCCATGATGCCTCATTCACAATGTCGCCGCTTGCGCATGCCGCCGAATCGAGTCGTGCGGAGAGACTGGACTTCCCCCTCAGCGCAAGCCTGATCATTCTTGAGTACCGGCAAGAATGAATCACTTGCGGCTAAAACTTAGCTTGCGGCTTTCCAACCTACCCAGTAGTATGTTTTTGACAGAAGCTACCAGCTACTCTAGGGAAGGCGGGTGAAGACGAATGGAAAACCACGGGAAGGACTGGAAAAATGTTCAACGGCCGACCGCAATGCCGGTGTGCATCATCGGTGCCGGTTCCTCCGGCGTCGCCGCCGCCAAGGCGCTGAAGGAAAAGGGCCTGCCCTTCGACTGCTACGAAATCGGTTCCAATATTGGCGGTATGTGGCGCTACCAGAACGACAACGGCCTGTCGTCGGCATATCGAAGCCTGCACATCGATACCAGCCGCAAGAACCTCGGCTACTCCGACTTCCCGATTCCTGATCACTACCCCGACTTCCTTTCCCATTTCGAAGTGCTTGAATACCTGGAGCGCTACGCCGAGCACGCCGGGGTGCGACAGCATATTCGATTCAAGACCAGGGTAGAGCGGGTGGCGCCGGAGGATGGCGCCTGGCGCGTTACGCTCGATGACGGTTCCAGCAAGCCGTATCGTGCCGTCATCGTCGCCAACGGTCACCTCTGGGATCCGCGCACCGTAGAATTCGACGGCAACTTCAGGGGCGAACAGTTGCATTCGCATCATTACAAGACGCCGGAGCCGTTTCGGGACAAGCATGTGCTCGTCATTGGCATCGGCAATTCCGCGGTCGACATTGCGGTCGACGTGTGCAAGGGGGCACGCAGCACACTGGTTTCCACGCGCCGCAGCGCCTGGATCATGCCCAAGTACTTCATGGGCTACCCGATCGACCAGGTTTCAGGTTTCATTGCGCGCAAATTTCGCCTGTCTACGCGGCTGACCCGGTCCATTGTCCAGCGGCTCGCTTATCTTGTCACCGGCGACCAAGCCCGCTTCGGCATTCCAAGACCACGCCACGAGATCTGGCGGGAACATGCAACGCTGAGCCAGGAGTTCATTCCCTACTGCGGGCACGGCTGGATACGGGTCAAGCCGAATGTCAGCAAGCTGCAGGGCGACCGCGTGCTGTTCGAGGACGGAAGCTGCGAACCGGTAGACGTCATTATTCAAGCCACCGGCTACAAGACCAGTTTTCCCTTCCTCGACCGCTCGCTGTTCGAGGTCAACGACGGCAAGGTGGAACTGTATCGCCGCATGCTTCCCCCTGCCCTTCCCGGTCTGTGCCTGCTCGGCCTGGTGCAGCCGGTCGGCCCGACCATACCCCTGGTGGAGGTGCAGGCACGCTGGCTGGCGTCCGTACTTGCGTGTGAAACGAAGCTGCCGCCGGCGCCGGTGATGGCGAAGGAAATCGAGTCGCATGGCGAGGCGGTGGCGCGCCAGTTTGTCGGCTCGGCCCGGTACACGCTGGAAGTCGATGCCCGGTCTTATTCGCGGAAGCTGAACAAGGACATGCAGACCGGGACAGCCGGAATCTGAGCCCCGCCACCATTAACCCGACCGTTTCATGACAGAGTTCCGCAACATGCCGACCGAACTTACACCCATTCAGGAGATTCTCCTCGTCGCCGCGGAATGCTTCATGGAGCGGGGATTCCATGCAACCAGCATCGATGATGTGGCGCGCCGCATGAATGCAACCAAGGGCAGGATCTATCATTACTATGCTTCGAAGACCGACCTGTTTTTCGGAATACATCGCGAAGGCATGGCCAGGCTGTTCGCCGCCGTCCAGCCGGCGCGGGAGACGGCGCGGCAGGCGGCGGGGGACGGAGCGGCAGTGCTCGGCGCCATGCTTCGCGCCCATGCGCTTGCGCTTTTCGAGCATCACGCATTCGAGAGCGTGGTCGTTCAAGGAGTGCAACTGCACCGCTTCGGCGCACTGACTCCGGGCCAGCGCAAGGAACTCGATGAATTGATTGAGAGCCGGGATCGCTTCGAGCAATTGTTCAAGGACCAGACCGATATCGCAAAGGCCGACGGCTCGGTTGGCGACGTGAATACATCGATCGCCGTCAAGACCATGCTGGGCGGCCTGCAGTGGTCCCTCATCTGGTACCGCCCGGAGAAGAACAGCAGCCTGGAGAACAGGGAATACCTGGCGGATCAGATGGTCGCCACGCTGCTTGAAGGCCTGCGCGCGCGGCCATGATCCCGAAGCCGCCTGACAAGGGAATGGCAGCGCCGCCCGATACACCATTTATTCATCTGAAAGCACGATCATGAGAATTCTCGTACTTGGCGCCGCAGGTTTCATCGGATCCCGCCTGGTGCAGGCGCTTTCGGGTTTCATGCCGGATGCGAGCATCGTCGCCAGCGACTTGCGGATGCCGATTGCGCCGGATGGCGTTCGCGGCATGCCCAATGTTGAATTCATCGGCGGCGACATGCTTGCACCGGGCCTGATTCCCTCGCTTTTCAAGCAACCTTTCGACGCCGTGTTTCATCTGGCCGCAGCACTGACCATTGACGCGGAAACTGCGTTCGAACGAGGCATGGATATCAATGTCCATGCCTTCATACGCTTGCTGGAAGCATGCCGCCTGCAAAATGGCACGGCACGGTTCATCTTCGCCAGTTCGGTATCGACCTTCGGCGGCGACCTGCCTGCGATCGTCGACGACCATGTGCATCAGAATCCGCAAACCTCGTATGGCACGCACAAGCTGATCGGCGAGCAGCTCATCAATGACTACTCCCGTCGCGGCTTCCTCGATGGCCGCTCGCTGCGGCTTCCCATTGTGCTCACGCATCCCGGCCCTCCCAGTGCAAGCGTGTCCGACCGCATTGCGTCGCTGATCCGGGATCCTTTCGACGGCAAGCGCGTATGCTGTCCGATCTGTCCCGACACGCCGCTGGCAGTCATATCGGTCGACAAAGTCATTGCGGCCATGCTGAGGCTGCTTGATGTCGAGGCCCATGCCCTTCAGCATACTCGCGCGATGAATATGCCGGCACTGACGGTAACGCCGCGTCAGATTGCCGACGCAGTTGCACGTCGGCTGCCGCCGCATTCTCCGGATTGGGTTGAATGGAAAGAGGATGCGGCGATACAGAGAGTCGTGGAAAGCTGGCCGAGCCGGTTCACCTCGGGGCGAGCCATTGCGCTCGGGCTCGAATCCGATGCTTCCATTGACGATATCATCAGCGCCTATTTGGCTTGAATCCAGGACATGTCGTCAGCCTCACGTTCCACCCCGGCTGGATTATTTGATGACGCGGCTCGGTTTCTCACTGGGGCCGATTCTGGTTGCCCTTTACCAATGGAGTCGGCGCGACGCAGTCGGGCCCTGCGAATTGAAGCGCCGCCGGGCGTCGCCCAAATGCCTGAGGACAATCACGCTCCGAATGAGCATTCCTGAGAACTCATTCAACTGAACTTGAACCACCCCTTTGAAGTCACACTTCTGCTTTGCCAATCTAGCAATGCCCAACGTCAATTCTTGAATGGCCGACTAAAAAGGAAAATCTCATGAAACTCGGAATCATCAAGCTATTCGCCATCGGCGCCCTTGGAACTGCCGTCCTGGCCGGTTGCGCTTCATCTTCCCCCACGCCGTCGTCATCCGTCGCATCATCCGCCTCCAGCCAGAGCGGCGTCAAAACCGGAAAAGTGACGGCCGTGGAAACCGTTGCCGTGGTCGACCAGGCACTCGTCGGAACCAGTTCCGGCAACAGTGCAGTCGTGACGACAGCGAGCGGGGGACCACAGGCCCTGACCGTTCAATTCAACGACGGTTCGGAAGGCAGATACGTCATCGAACGTCCGAATGTTACGCATACGGTTGGCGAGACAGTGCATGTGATCACCGACGGCGATCGCATCGGGATCATGCGGCCACAGTCAAAATAAAGTTCTCGTGACGCACGCCTCGATTGATTTGGTTCACGAGGCGTGACCTCCTGTGAACGTTCGACCCTTTCCATCAGGACAGCAAGCTCCGCCGGTGTTGTCCTGCGACGCTCTATAACCGGCATTACCGAATTTATCCGTCATTCATTGCCGCCAAGTGGGCATACGCCCCAGGTGGACATTCTTGAGCGACCAGAGCAATTGAAAGGCACAAGAAAGTTGCCACCTGGATCTGAAAATCCATTGCAACTGTTCAAGGTCAAACCATCCACTAGCGTTGCGTCAAGAAAGGGAATACTGAGGCCCAGGACCGGTCCATCAGTTTAACGGGCCATGTGCTCACGATTTGAGCAAACACAATGAAGCAGCACCTCTCCGCAGTACTCGTAGTCGAAGATGACCAAGACGCCAATCGCCTGGTGTGCGACATGATCATCGCCCTTGGCTATGATGTGTACAGTGCCACCACTGCAGAAGACGCCCTTGGCCTGCTTCGCCAAAAAAGCTTTTCCTGCCTGGTGGCTGATATACACCTGCCGGGCATGTCCGGCATTGAACTAGCCCAGATCGCGACCGAGATGCACCCGTGGATACATGTTGTATTTGCCTCGGGCAACGCTTATCTCGTCGCCGACAAGACCGATTTCCGCTTTGCGCTTCTCCCAAAACCGTACAAGCTGTCGCAGCTGAGAATGGCGATGGAGGATTTCCATGTTGATGCCGAAACGCATCCATCCGAATCAACGCCGATCCGGCGTACGCATTGACTTGCTGTTCCGATAAAAGGCGCGGGTCGCAGAACACTCTCCTTGCCAGTGCTCCGCTCGTATGTTCGTGCGTGGAGCAGCACAGACACCAATCACCTCCGGCCCCAGGTAAGTTGCGGTCACATTTGCTTACCTGCTTGATGCAATCGCTGCGAGGCTGCTGTTGTTCAAACTTAAGGATGTCATGTAGTTCAAATCATTGCATTAGATGAGGTGAACGATATGGATGGAGAAAATGTTATCGCCAATATCCTGCTGCTGACTTTTGCAGCCTCGGTGGCGTACTGGGCGTTTTTCTGAGACCGCGCGTCATGAGGTGATAATGCGGTTGAATCCGCTTTTCCCATGACCGATCGTTCGATTGCCTCTTGCCGCTTACCACGACCTGTCCGCGACCGCCAATACCGCCTTTACCGCCACCTTATGTCGTGGAAAGCGCAACCGATCTGCCGACATAGGTGTTGATGCCGGCAGCCTCTGCGAGGAAGCGCGCGACCTGCCCGCGGCTGATCTTCATCCGCCGCACTTTCCCGGCAGGCGAGAGAAACAGCTGTCCGTGAGCGTATCCATTCGTGAGATGGACCGGCTGCGCGATCACCCAGTCCAGCCCGCTTGTCCGAATAAGGCTTTCCTGTTTCTCGGTGTCGGCGATCTGGGGTTTCAGCAGCAACGCAAACATCAATTTCGTTGCAAGCGGCAGCTTGTTCCTCGACTCCCCCACGCCATAACTGGAGAGAACCACCAGCTTGCGTACCTGGTGCTTCCGCATCGCCGCGATGACGTTTCGGGTTCCAGCTGAACGCACGTCGAGAGGTGTATGCGAGCTCCCGAACAACCTGACCTGCACCGGATTTTCACTGATCCCGAGGGTCACGATCACTGCGTCCTGGCCCTGCACGGCCGACTCCACTTCCGTCGGGTTCATCGCGTTTCCATTGATAATCTTGAGTTCGGGGAAACGCGCCTGCAGCCGCTCGGCATGCCTCGCAAAGGCCGTGACTTCATGTCCCTGCGATAACAGTTGTTCGACCACGGCGACTCCCGAACCACCCGTTGCGCCAACGACCAGCACCTTCCTTGCCTTGGTATCCATGAGGTTTCTCCTTTATCGGATTGATGGTGCCAAGTGTGGGACTTTGCATTAGGATGATCAATGATCAAGAGTCGCGAACTCTTGATCATTCGTCCAGCTATTTCGAGAATTGACACCTCGAGCGACGGCAAGGAGCCGGTAATGAATCCTGAAGACGCCTGGAACAACATTGATCCGCTCGGCGAGGCGCTGCATTTCCTGCGCATGAGCGGCACGTTCTACTGCAGGTCGGAATTAAGCGCACCCTGGGGGTTGAATATGCCGCCAATGAAGGATTGCCTGATGTTTCACTTCGTGACCTCCGGCAGTTTCTGGCTGGAGGCGGGAACCAGGCGCTGCCGCCTGCAGCCAGGCAGCCTGGCGCTCGTGCCTCATGGCGCGGGCCACGTCTTGCTGAGCGAGATCGGCGCGGTACCGGCACGCCTCTTCGACTTGCATCGCGAAAACCTTAGCGACCGCTATGAGATCCTGCGGCATGGCGGTGGCGGCACCGCGATGACGCTCATCTGCGGCGCGGTCCGCTTCGATCATCCGGCAGCGCATCGGCTCCTGATGCTCCTGCCGGACCTGATTGTGGTCAGCGCATCGAATTCGCCCGACGAGGATGGAATCCGGAGTGTGCTGCGGCTCATGGCAGCCGAAGCCGCGGCAATGCGGCCAGGGGGAGAAACCATCGTGACCCGGCTGGCGGACATTCTCGTGATCCAGGCGATCCGTTCCTGGATCGAACGGGACCCCGATGCCCGGACCGGATGGCTGGGCGCACTCCAGGACAGGCAGATCGGGCGGGCGCTGACTCTGGTTCATCGCGATCCTGCGCGGGCCTGGACCCTGGCATCGCTGGCGGAGGAAGCCTCGATGTCGCGCTCGGCGTTCGCGGCCCGCTTCAAGGCGCTCGTCGGCGTGCCGGCGATGCACTACGTCGCCCAATGGAGGATGAACCTTGCGGCGTCCCAGTTGAGGGAACGCAGCGAAGGCCTCGCAAGTTTGGCCGGCCGCCTCGGTTATCAGTCGGAGGCCGCGTTCAGCCGGGCGTTCAAGCGTTTCATGGGCGTTCCGCCCGGTGCGATTCAACAAGCTGCGGCCCGGACCGGCGGCAATGATGTGCAATCCCTGGCCGAACAAGGCGGGCGGCGCGACTAGCGGCTGCACATAGCGGCTGCATCGAGCGCAAAGCGCACCGCTCACCGCTGGTCGCGCACGGCAATCGCCTCAGCCCTGCTGCGGCTCCAGCGTTTTTCTGAACTGCGACACGCCATCGAGATTGATCAGGTCGACCGAGAACGTCCTGGTCTGCGGATCGATATTCACTTCGCCGAAGAACTGGAAGCCCGCGAACGGCGATGCGGCCTGTACCGTCGGCCCTTGCTGATAGACGACGCTGGGGCCGAATGTCATGTCGAGTTTGTTCGGACCGAAGGAACCGGCATTCATCGGCCCCGCGACGAATTCCCAGAAACCGGTGAAATCGCTGAATTTTGCATTGGCCGGGTCGTAGTAATGCGCGGCGCAGTAATGCACATCCGCGGTAAGCCACACCACGTTCCTGACCGTACGGATGCTCTTGAGGAGCCGTGCGATTTCCAGTTCGCGCCCCGAGGCCGCGCCGTCGTCCCCGTTGCCGATCGCCTCCCAGCGGTCGTTGCCCTGGGCATCCTTGCCGTCCGGCACATGCAAGCCGATAGGCATGTCGGCGGCGATGACTTTCCAGGTCGCGCCCGAGGCGAGCAGTTCCGACACGAGCCAGTCCAGTTGTTGGTTGCCGAGGAAGGCGGTTGCATCGCTCTCCGTCAGCTGGCGGTTGGCGGTATTCGGCCCGCGATAGCTGCGCATGTCGATCACGAACACGTCCAGCAGCGGCCCGTAGGAAATCTTGCGATAAAGGCGCGATGCCTCCTTCTGCTTGTAAAAGCGCATCGGCGCATACTCGAGAAACGCCCGCTGTCCCCTCGCTGTCAGCAAACCGACATCCTTGACCTGATAGCGCGCATCCGTGCTCAGGTCCTTGGCGGAACTATAGTTGTTGGTGACTTCATGATCGTCCCACTGCCAGATTTGCGGCACTTCTGCGCTGAAATTGCGGCAGTGGACGTCCATCAGGTTGTAGGCATGGCGGCCGCGAAATTCCTTCAGCGTTTCAGCAACCTTGCTCACCTCTTCGGTGACGATGTTTTTCCAGACGCGTCCGTTCTCGGCAGTGACTTCAGGGAGGATCGGGCCATCGGCATAGACGGTATCGCCGCTGTGGATGAAGAAATCCGGATTGCGCCTGCGCATGGCGTCATAGATTTTCATGCCACCGAATTCCGGGTTGATGCCCCAGCCCTGACCGGCATTGTCGCCGCTCCAGTGAAAACGCAGCGGCCGCCCGCCGTGCAGCAGCGGCGCGGTGCGAAATTGCCCGAGCTGCGTTTCGCTCGCAATCTTGTGATGATGGGGATCCACATAGCTGACGCGCAGGAATACCGTCTGCCCGGCCGGCAAGCCGGACAGGTCGACGCGGCTGGTGAAGTCAGACTCTTCGGTTGCAAACGGGCCCATCAAACGGCGTGCGTTGCGGAAACTGTCGCTTGTATCGTATTCGACAACCATGCGCGCGAGGCGGTCGCTGCGTCCCCAGACGATGGCCCGGCCATCGCTTACGTCACCGATCTGTATGCCGGAAGGCATGCCTGGCCGTTCCTTCGCGCTTGGGACTACCATCGGCGCGCCGGTTGAAGCGGCATGGGCGATCAGGGGAAGCGTGGATGTCAGTGCGGAGGTGCCGGCCAGTGCCGCGGTGCCGGTCAGGAAACGTCGACGTGATGAAGATGCATTCATGGCTGCTCCGGTGATGGACGAGCGCTCATCTTAGGAAGGCAATATGACCTCGGTATGAATCCGCCAAGCCCCCGCCATTGCACCCTGGCACGCTGCCATACCGGCATTTCCTGCAGGCGACGCCAGGCAGCGCGCATGTGTGTACACTACCGCGAATTTGTTTTGTCTCGAATTGACCGCGAACCATGACCATCAAGATCAGTGAAGAACTGCGAGCCTATATCGATCCGCTGACCGAAGACGAATATGCCGCACTGGAGAGCAGCTTGCTGGCGGAGGGATGTCGCGATGCGCTAGTGCTGTGGGGCGATCTGCTGGTCGACGGACACAACCGCCATGGCATCTGCCAGAAGCATGGCATTCCCTTCACGACCGCGCAGAACACCAACTTCAGGAGCATGGAAGACGTGCACCTCTGGATGATCGACAATCACCTCGGGCGCCGCAGCGTGTCGGATTTCCAGCGCGGGGTCCTTGCCCTGCGCAGGAAGGAAATTCTGTCCGCGCGGCAGGCGCAAAAGCAGGCGGAGGAAACTTCGGAAGCCGTTCAGTCCACGGCGAACGCGGCGGAGCCTGTCGAAGCCGCGCCGCCATTGACACGCGAAGCGATCGCGCGGGCGGCACGGGTAAGCAGCACGACGCTTGGTCAGATCGAGAAAATACAGAAGACCGCCGCGCCCGAACTGGTCAGCGCGGTGAAGACCGGCGTAATCTCGATCAATGCGGCGGCGACGGTTGCATCCCTGCCGGTTGAGGAACAGGTCGCCGCGGTCTCGGGAGGAAAGAAGGAATTGCGCAAGGCCGCGAGGCAGATTCGGGAAGCCAGGACTGCCCCGCCGAAATCGGCGCCGCCTGCGCCGCTGCCGGACAACGCCACGCCCGAGCAGCTGACCATACACCGCCTGCAGCTGGAGGTCGCCGAACTGACGGCCGAGCGCGACCAGCTCAAGACAAAGATCCAGCACTTGACCATTGCGCTTGCCGAGGCCCGCGCCAAGAACTAGAACGGCTTGTCGAAAGCCTAACCGCCAGCCCGCAACAGCATTTCCCGCAAATCCCGTTTGAGCAGCTTGCCATTGGGATTGCGCGGCAAGGGTTCCGACTGGATGGTGAATCCTTCCGGCACCTTGTAATCCGCAAGCCGCTGCGCGCAAAATGCAGACAGCTCCCGTTCAGTGACGGGCGAGGCAGCGGATACGAACACATGGACGCGCTCACCCAGCACCGGACAGGGCTTGCCGACCACCGCTGCCTCGATCACTGCCGGATGCGCCACCAGAACATTCTCGACTTCGACGCTGTAAATCTTGTAGCCGCCGCGATTGAGCATGTCCTTGCGGCGGTCGAATACGGAAAGGTAGCCGTCTTCATCCAGGCTGCCGATGTCGCCGCTGTGCCAGTAGCCGCCGGTGAAACTTGCCGCGGTCGCGGCGGGATTTTCCCAGTAGCCTTTCACCACCATCGGCCCGCGCAGCCAGACCTCGCCCGCTTCCCCGCAAGGCAGTTCGCGCCCGGCCTCATCGACGATCAGGACATCGCCGCACGGCACGGCCCGTCCGACGCTTTCCCCACGCATTCCCGCATCGCCGGGCAGGGTCATGGTAGCCGGCGACGCGGTCTCGGTTGCGCCATAGGCATTGATCAGGGTCAGCCGCGGAAACCGCTCCGCCATGGAGTGTATCGATGCAAGCGGCATCGGCGCGCCGCCGTAGCCGCCGATTCTCCATGCGGCAAGGTCGTACTTGCCGATGTCGTTCTGCATCAGGCACAGGTTGTACATTGCCGGCACCATGATGGTGGCGGTCATGCGCTCGGATTCGGCCAGCCGCAGAAAATCGGTTGCCCTGAATTCCGGCATTACAATCAGTGCGCCGCCGCAGCGCACCGTTGCCAGCATCAGTGCCACCAGGCCGGTGACATGGCTGAGCGGCACCACCACTGCAAGCCGGTCCCGTTCATCGAGACCCAGCACCAACTCGTAATGCATGACCGAATGGACAATGTTCAGGTGCGTGAGCATGGCGCCCTTCGGCTTGCCGGTCGTGCCTGAGGTGTAAAGGATAGCGGCCACGTCCTCTTCCTCCATTGCCGCCGGCTCGCGCAATGGTTCGGCTTGAAGCAAGATGGAGAAGTCTTCCGAGCCCGTGCAGGGATCTGCGGTGAAGCGGTGCCGCACCGTCGGCGCATGCGTGACGGGAGGCAGCAATTCTGCCAGTGCGCCATCGTGAATGACCGCGCACGCGCCGCAGTTATTAAACAGATAGGTCAGGCCCGGCGTCTTTTCCCGGGTGCTGACCGGTACGATCACCGCGCCAATTGCAATGACGCCGAGCGCAGCAATCACGAATTCACTCCTGTTGCCGAGCAACAGCACCACGCGATCCCCTTTGCCGATTCTTCTTGCCGCCAGGCTTGCGCCGACGCGCAGCGCGGCGTCATGCAACTCTCGCCACGACAGGCGCACTGCGCCGCAGACCAGCGCTTCTGCCTCGCCTCGGCGCGCGACGGTTTTCGTCAGCATTGCATGAATGCTGTTGGGCCGCTTGCTGAAACAGCGGACGACCCGGTCGCCGAAATGGGATTCAAGTCGCATGGCAAATGCATTGTCATCGTTCTGGCTCATCGAAATCTCCACTGGCTTCATCAAGCGCCTTGTCGGCTTCCTGCCCCGCGAATGCACGAAAGAGTGCAGTGAATTTATCGTATTGCACGCAATTGCCTTCGATCTTGTGCCAACTCATCAGCTACGGCATTGGCGAAGCCAGCTACGGCATTGGCGAAGCTGGCAGACAAAGTCGGTTTTGATGTTCAGTCCGCATGCATTCCGCGAAATCTCGGTTGACTTTCTTTTCTGTATGTTCTTTAATTTCAGTAAATACAGAAATAAAGGAAAACAATGAAGACCAGTGCCACCGAGCAGAAATTCATTCTTCACTGGGGAGAGATGGGTACACGCTGGGGCGTCAACCGCACCGTGGCCCAGATTCATGCCCTTCTGTACCTTTCCGAAAAACCCCTGACTGCCGATGACATCGTCGAGACATTGGGCGTGGCACGTTCCAACGTCAGCAACAGCCTGAAAGAACTGCAAAGCTGGAAACTCGTCAAGGCCACTCATGTCCTTGGCGACCGGCGGGATCATTTCGTCGCCCTTCAGGATGTCTGGGAAATCTTCCGGGTCATTATCGAAGAGCGCAAGCGTCGGGAGATCGATCCGACATTGACCGTGCTGAGGGAATGTGCGATCGAAGGCACCCAGGATCCGCAGATCGATGCTGCCGTTCTCAAGCGTATGCAGACCGTGCTGGATTTTCTCGAAATGCTGAGCACGACTTATCACGACTACCAGAATCTGTCGCCCCAAACGCTGCAGCGCTTCCTGAAAATGGGCGGCCAGGTTGCCCGACTGCTCGGTCCGAATGACAAGGAACCATCATGACGAAGCTACCTGCATTGACCCTGTATTTTGACGGCCGCTGCCCGTTCTGCGCATCGGAAATGCGCCGGCTGATGCATTGGAACCAGGCGGACCACCTGGCATTCGTCGATATCTCGCAACCAAATTTTGATCCTTCTCCTCTCGGCGTGGATCTGGCAGCCCTGAACCGGGAATTGCACAGCACCACGGGCGACGGCAGGCTGCTGGTGGGCATCGACAGCATGCTTGCCGCCTATACGCTGGTTGGCCGAGGATGGCTGGTATGGCCGCTGCGGGTACGCGTCCTACGTCCGCTTCTAGCTGCCTGCTACCGCAGGTTCGCACGGCACCGGTACTGGATTTCTTCTCGACTCGGGTATCGGCTGCCGCCTGAGTGCCGTGACGGAGTGTGCAGCGTCAGCAGTCCGTTCCTTAAGTAACGCGGCACCCGGCTCGAATATTCAGCAAGCCTACAGGGAGGCAACATGACACGTTACCGGACACGCCGTTACCTGATCCGCTGGCTATACGCGGTTGCGATTTTCCATTGTATTGTCGGCGCCCTGCTGCCTTGGGTCGCGGATGCCGCGCTGTTCGAAGGCTATCATCGCAGCATCGAGACGGCATTCTGGCAGGCGGCGGCGCCCGGCGAAGCAAGAAACCTGCAAACCTGGTGGATATCCCTGTTCGGACCGACCATCCAGGCAATGTCGCTATGGATGATGGCGCTAATCGGGCTGGCAGCCCGCCGCAGCGATGCGCGCATCTGGTTGTGGCTGATCGCCGGCCTTGCGATCTGGGCTCCTCAGGACATGCTGGTATCCCTGCGGGCCGGCTGCTGGATTCATGTCTGGATCGACAGCATCGCGCTGATCGCCATGCTACCGCCGCTTTTTTGGCTGCACCGGCATGACGCCGCACATCGGTCTTTCCGCGCCGAACGGCATTGACCCGTTGTCTCATTGACTCGTAAACCATTAGGGGCACCACATGAACGCAAGCCGCTGCGCACAAGGACCTCATCCTTCGGAAGGGGAATTATTCAAGAAGACGCTCGGTCCGGAATGGAAGCTGCTGCATCCAGACATCAGACGACGCTTCGACCGGAACCCGCTCCCCGGCAGACCGCTGCATTACACCGGCACGACGGGTGCTTTCCTCGCGCAAGTCGCCGCCGGAGTAGGAGTGGCATTGTCCGGCCTGCGGGATGCCGCTGCCGCGTTCCGCCTCAAGCGGATTGAAAAGGACATGCACAGCGTATCGCCGATATCCTTTTGCGACACCGCACAGTCGGTATTGGTGACCGGCGCAACCGGATTCATCGGGCAGCACCTGGTGCGCGCCCTGCTCAAGGACGGCCATCAGCTTACGGTTCTCACGCGGCGTCCGAAGCAGGCAGCGTGGATGTTTGACGGCAAGGTACGCTGCATTGAATCCATGGCCGATCTGCCTGCCTCCTGCCGGGTCGACGTCATCATCAATCTGGCCGGTGCCAGGATCCTCGGCTCGCGATGGACTGACAAGCGCAAGAAGGAATTGCGTCGAAGCCGAATCGGCGTGACGCAGAGTGTCGTCGACTGGGTCGCGGAGGCAACGCACAAGCCGGCACTGCTGCTGTCGGGGTCTGCCATCGGCTACTACGGCATACAGGACATCGGCGACCAGACGGTGCTGGATGAAACCGCGGCTTCGCAACCCATGTTCATGTCCGACTTGTGCCGGGAATGGGAAGATGCCGCGAAGGCTGCCGCCGCGCATGGAGTACGGGTCGAATGCATGCGCTTCGGGCTGGTCCTCGGACGGCAGGGAGCGCTGCCGATGATGCTGATGCCGATTCTCTTGGGTATCGGCGGCCGGCTTGGCAGCGGCCGGCAATGGCTGTCCTGGATACACGTGGAGGACGTCCTGGGCGGAATCGCCCATCTATGGAAACATCCAGGAATGGATGCGGCCCCTGGCGGGCAGACGTCGGAACACATTGGCGTTTCCAATTTCACCGCGCCGGAATGCGTCAGCCAAAAGACATTCAGCGAAACGGCGGCGCGCATCTGGAGGCGTCCGTGCTTCCTGCCGACGCCGGGCGGGCCGGTGCGCCTGATGCTGGGCGAACAGGCAGACTTGCTGCTGGAGGGTCAGCGTGTCTTCCCGGGCCGGCTGCGGCGTGAAGGATTCGAGTTCCGTTATCCTGAACTGGCCCAGGCGCTGCAGAGCCTGAAGTGAAAAGGCAGGCCGGCGCGTATGCACACATTGGGACAGATGGCACCAGCGGTGGACAGCCGGCATTATCAGCCGGCATTTTCGCCCTGGCGGTCATGCCAGCCGAAGAGTTGCGTGTGCTTGCCATCGTCTTCCAGACGGAGTTCTTCGCGCACCATCCCTGCCTTTAGCAGAACCTTATGCGAAGCCAGGTTCTCCGGCGCGGTGGTTGCAATGACATGGCGCAAACCGAGTACCGCGGATGCATGCTCAAGCATGGCAGCGGCTGCCTCGGTGGCGAGACCCAGGCCCCAGTAGCGGCGCGCTAGCGCGTACTTAATTTCCGCTTCCTCCTGGCCGCCAGGATGCACCAGGCCACAGAAGCCTATGACGCTTCGCGAGCCGCGCTCCACGAGCGCAAACATTCCGTAGCCGCGGACGCGATAGTTGTTGTTGGTAACCTCGAGCCATTTCACGCATTGTTCCCTGGTAATCGGCTGGCCGTCTCCGACCCAGCGCATGGCCTCCGCGTCGCCGTAGATCGCCAGCATGGGTTCCAGGTCCTCAGGTTCGATGCGCCGACAGATCAGGCGCTCGGTTTCGAAAACGATCTTGGACATGGCATGGGTTGGAAGTGGCGAAATCGAGAGAACACGGTTCGTAATCCGGGTTGGCATCAGGCGCATCGCGCTGGCCGATCTTGGCATAGTCTCCGCTTCCTTGAAAAGCTTGGGCGAAACTCCGGCAGCGCACTCAAGTCGAGAATGAAGGAAATGCCTGAAGAAGCACTTGATTTCATGGCGCAATCGCATCCGATGGGGCGTCTCGCGACGCGAGAAGAGGTTGCCAACATGGCTATTTTTCTGCTGTCGGACAAGGCATCGTTTTGTACCGGAGGTTTTTATCCGGTGGACGGCGGTTATACGGCGAGATGGTGAACTGGGCGATTGAATACCTGAGCGCCTCGTTGTTTGAGCGGCTGGCTCCTGACGGCAAGCAGCGAGAGAAGATCGAACGAGCCCACTGCCTTGTGCATCGGAGCCGAATGGAGCAGAGTTCATGGCCGCAGACCGTCGGTTTCGGCATGCGCGCCCTGCCCGCCTTGCAGACCGTCGCATTTACTCCGACATTTCACTGCAATCCAACTGAACGGTGTTGGGCCGTGACCGCCATCCATTTCCCGGCATGTCGCGCTGTTTGCGCCCCTCCTGAAATCCGGGAAATTTTCATTCTAAATCAATGACTTACCCGCCCACTGCCCGGCATCGCGTCGTTGGCACAGCCCCTGCTATACCCTTTTCAAGCGCAATACAACGCTTGAAACGCTGGACCCAACCGACCCTTACCATTCAGGAGAATCGCCATGAAAGCACTGTCCATCAAAGACCTGTCCCTTACTTCCGAACTCGACGCCCGCGCCATGACTTCCGTTCGTGGCGGTACTGGCTACGCCAAGATGCCTTCCCTCTTCGTCGGCCCGCTGGCCAGCTTCTCCAGGCATGAACTCAACTTCGGCGCCGGCCAATTGCTCGGTCAGGAGCAGAACACCCTGGTCAATAACGGCAACAACGTCGCCTTCGCCTCCGGCATCAAGTCCAATGTGAACCCGACCCAGACCGGCAAGAACACCATCAACTTCATGTCGTAAGCAGGTTCCGTGATCGGCCGCCGCTGGAGGCCTCGCCTCCGCCGGCGGCCTTGCAGCTTTACCCATTCTAAACGCCCATTGATGGAATCTCTTACCGCATGAATTCCTGAATGCAAGTCGCCTGGATGCGTCTATATGTTCTGTACGCATATCATTGATTAAAGCAGAATCACCCTCACCTGCTAAACTCTCGTTAGCGGCACGATCCGGAACAATTTGCGTCACCAGGCAGCCGGATCATGCAGGCTCGGGCATGCAATCCATACACTTAAGGAAATCAATGGCAAAAGACGACGTTATTCAGATGCAAGGAAAGGTTCTTGAAAACCTTCCAAGTGCAACATTCAGGGTAGAACTGGAAAATGGGCATATGGTGCTGGGCCATATATCGGGAAAGATGCGCAAGAACTACATCAAGATCTTGCCTGGCGACAAAGTGACCGTGGAAATGACCCCATACGACCTCACCAAGGCGCGAATCGTTTTCCGCACCAAATAACCGGGAAGTGACCCTCCAAACCATGTTCAAGAAAACCAAGGGTGGCTCCAGCTTCAAGAATACCCGGGTGTCATCCGGCGACGCCGAGAAAAAACAGCTTCTCGAAGAACTGGGATACACCTTTGACAGCGTGACCAAAAAATCGGGCTGGAGCTGGAGCACCTCCACCGGAGGTTCCGGCCAGAATCAGCCCACCGAAGCAGATGCAATCGCCGATGCCTGGCTGGATGCCGGCGAACGCACCCAGGCGGCAATGAACATACCTGCCGCCACTTGGGAACGGATGAGCAGCAAGGAGCAGGCTGAACTGGTCAGCGAGGCGTTAAGCGGCTGAAATTCGTCTATCGGAAGCATTGCAATGCCTGCGATGCTCTCCCGGAGAGCGCCGTGACGAAGTGCGGCAACAGCATGGAAAGCAAGAAGACCAAACAGGCCATACGGCCATCTGGTCTTTCGTTGCCTGAGCCGACTCACCGCCAAACGCAAACTTGACAAACTTAGACCCACGCCAAGGTCTGGCCGGCGAGCCGCCATTACCATCTGGAGTCTCGCTCCATCAAGATGAGGACTCGCATGGCTCAATCCGACTACACGCAAGCGCAGCGGCAGATCATTGCTGCTCTGGATGTTGCTCCGCAATTCGATGTTCAAAAAGAAATTAAGGATCGAGTTGCCTTCCTTCACGAGAAAATGCAGGCCAGCGGCATGCGCACGCTGGTGCTGGGAATCAGCGGCGGGGTCGATTCGCTGACTGCCGGGCTTCTTGCGCAGCACGCGGTACGCCAGGCACGTGAGCAGGGCCAGGACGCGGCTTTCATTGCCATGCGCCTGCCATACGGTGTGCAGCGCGACGAGGACGATGCACAGCATTCGCTGGATGTGATCAAACCGGACCAGGTGCTGACCGTCGATATCAAGCCTGCCAGCGATGCCATGCTGAGCGCCATCAAGGCCTCTGGCCAAACATTCCAAAGCGCCGCCCAGGAGGATTTTGTTCTTGGCAACATCAAGGCTCGGCAACGCATGATCGCCCAATACGCAGTGGCGGGCGCCATGCGCGGGCTGGTCATCGGCACTGACCAGGCCGCCGAGGCGCTGATGGGATTCTTCACCAAGCATGGCGATGGGGCGGCAGACCTGACTCCCCTCACCGGACTCAACAAGCGCCGGGTACGCGCACTTGCCGCAGCGTTGGGAGCGCCTGACTCGCTGGTGTTCAAGGTACCCACGGCCGACCTCGAGAATCTGGCACCGCTCAAACCCGATGAGGATGCATTCGGGGTGAGCTATGAAACCATCGACGATTTCCTCGAGGGCAAGGCGATCGCCGCCGGCGATGCCGAGATCATCCTGCGCCAGTACGGCGTGACAGCCCACAAGCGAGCCCTTCCCGCGACTCCCTATGCTCCGAATCCCTGAGGGACTGTCTTAGGGGCGATTTATTGCGGGGTCGAACGCGCTGCCGCAACCAGCGCTCGAGCGGAGCTCAGCAGGGTCTCTGTTGCTTCTTCGGGTGCAAGCAACTCCTAACTGACGAATGCACCGCTCACCAGCACGGCCAGTTGGGCGGCAAGAGCGCCGGGCCTTGCCACGTCCAGGCGACGGGCAAGGCCGGCAAGCCGTTCAGGCGGCGCATGCATATGGGAGCGCCCCCGAGCCGGATGGTTGTGCTCCGCAAATTCCGCCGCCACATTGATCTGCGGACAGCCACGGTAATTCGAGCGCGACAGCCGTTCTACAAAAATGAGACCAGCCTCCATGGAGTGAAAGCGGGCCATGCTTGCCCTGCGGCGGTTCGATCAACCAGATGACCTGGGCTACGAGGCAATACCCGGGAATTTATTTCTTCACCAGGACGCACTTGCTGTCGGCAAGTGGAGTAAATGCCTGGTCGCCGGGAATTGTCGCGACGGTCTTCAGGTAGTCCCAGGGCTTCGCCGATTCACCCGGGGCTTTCACCTGCATCAGGTACATGTCATGAACATAGCGTCCGTCCTGCCGTATCGTTCCCTTGGCATAGAAATCATCCAGCTTCATCTTCTTCAGTTCGGACATGACCTTGTCGGCATCGTCCGTGCCCGCGGCCTGGACGGCCTTCAGATAGTTGGCGGTCGCGGAATAGTCCGCGGCCTGGTGGGAGCTCGGCATCTTCTTCATCTTCTGGAAGAAGCGATTGGCAAATTTGCGCGATGCCTCGTCCTTGTCCCAGTACCAGCTGTCAGTCATCAGTAATCCCTGTGCCACGGGCAGTCCCAGGCCATGGATGTCATTGATGGTCATCAGCAGGCCGGCGATCTTCATGTTCTTCGTCAGCCCGAAATCGGCTGCGGCCTTGATCGAATTGATCGTGTCGGTTCCCGCGTTGGCCAGGCCGAGCACCTGGGCTTTCGATGCCTGGGCCTGGAGCAGGAACGCCGACATGTCGTTCGCGTTCGGCGGATGCTTGGCCGAGCCCACCACGGTTCCACCGCTGGACTTGATGACGGCGCTGGTGTCATTCAACAGCGAGTGGCCAAACGCATAATCGGCGACAAGGAAGTACCAGCTCTTTCCACCCTGCGCAACAACCGCCGAACCGGTGCCCTTGGCCAGCGCGACGGTGTCGTATTCATAGTGGACGGTATACGGCGTGCATTCCTCGTTGGTGAGCCGCGCGGTCGCCGCACCGATGTTGAAATAGACACGCTTCTTGTCGGCGATCACCTTGTTCATCGCCAGGCCCGCCGCCGAATTGACGCCGCCAACAAGCATCTTCAACTCCTGCTGGTCTATCCACTCGCGCGCCTTGGCCGCCGCCGTATCGGCCTTGTTCTGGTGGTCTGCCGACAGCACTTCGATTTTCCTGCCGAGCACCGTGCCGCCCGCATCTTCCACCGCCATTCTGACGGCTTCCAGGCCGCCTGCGCCATCGGTATCCGCATAGGCGCCGGACATGTCCGTGATGAACCCGATACGGAACGGTTCACCCTGGGCCTGTGCCGCCGCATGGCCGAATGCGCCGATCAGGGCAGCCGCCGCGATGGCCTGCATGCCAAGCTTCTTGCACGATGTGTTTTTCATTGTCTGTCTCCATGAATGGATGGTTATAGACCCGCTACGCGGGTTCGGTGCGACATTTTTCTTGTTCCGATTCTGGTTCGACGCGGCTCACGTCTACCCGGGGTTGTTCCCCGAAGGTCTTCCGTCATTGCTTGCGCAACTCGTTCAGCAAGGCCAGCGCGCGATCCGTACGGACATCGTTCTCCGCCGCCATGCGCTTGGCGACGATATCGATTTCCTCGCCGACGGCGCCGGCAACCAGCGCGATATTGCGTGCATGCAGTGCCATGTGACCACGCTGAATGCCTTCGGTCGCCAATGCGCGCAGTGCGCCGAGATTCTGCGCCAGGCCGACCGCGACGACGATCTCCGCCAGCTCCTGGGCCGACTTCACATCCATCAGCTTGAGCGCGAGACGGGCCAGCGGATGCGTCTTGGTCGCGCCTCCGACCAGGCCGACCGGCATGGGCATTTCGACGGTACCGACCAGGGCGCCGCTCTTGTCCTTCTCCCAGTGCGTGAGCGAGGTGTAACGGCCGCCGCGGCAGGCATACGCGTGAGCGCCGGCCTCCACCGCGCGCCAATCATTGCCGGTTGCGACAATCACGGGATCGATGCCGTTCATGATGCCCTTGTTGTGGGTCGCCGCGCGGTAGGGATCGATAGCGGCAAAAACATAGGCATCGAGTACACCTTCGATGATTTCCTCGCCGCTGCGCTCCTTGGTCCTCAGCACTTCCGGTGTAATGCGCGCACGGGCACGCGCCAGGCGCAGGTCCGCCAGGTTGGACAGGATGCGCAGGCGGACCGAACCGCCAGTCAGCTTCTCGACCAGCGGCGAAACCGCTTCCGCCATCGTATTCACCGTATTGGCGCCCATGGCGTCGCGCACATCGACAATCAGGTGCATCACGATCATGGGCCCACGCGCGGTGTCGGGAAACACATGCACCTCGATATCGCGGCAGCCGCCGCCGAGTTCGCGCAGCACCTTGTCGCGACTGTTGGCCACTTCGAGAATGTCGTCACGCCGCTTGAGCAGGGCTTGGCGGGCGCCGTAAGGATCGCTAATCCCGAGAACCTGCACCTGCGCGCGCATCAGCGGTCCGGTACTCGAGGCCTCGAAGCCGCCGCACTCACGGACGAGCTTGGCCATGAAGGAGGCGGCGGCCACCACTGACGGTTCTTCCACCACCATGGGAATCAGGTAATCCCGGCCGTTCACCTCGAAGTTGCCGGCGACGCCGAACGGCAGTTCGAAAGTGCCGATGACGTTTTCGATCATGCCGTTGGCCCGGTCGACACTCAGCGCGCCCGGCTTCGCAATGAGTGCAATCTCCTCTTGCGTCAGATTGGCTGCCCTCGCGATATGCTCGACGCGCTGCTCCGGCGTCAAGCCGCGAAAATTGGGAAGGCGAGAATCGATTGCCATGCGTGTCTCCAGTTATAAGTCATGCTGTTTGATTGATGGAATGGCTACAATGTAGGCTGACTGTACCAATTACTAAAGGTACAGTTTGGCGGGACAGTGATGGTACGGCTGCACGCCGTGTGTTCAGATCCGATGGAGTTATCTATGCCCGACAACATGATTTCCGCAGCCCTCTCTTCCAAGCCGCTGCCGATTCCGATGCTGCTGGCCAATGAAATCGAGCGGCAGATCCGGGAAGGCGCTTACCGCGTGGGCGACAAGCTGCCTTCCCTGCGGGAACTCGCCGCGCTCCACCAATATGCGAAAAACACCGTGGTTGCCGCGTTCGAGATCCTGGTCTCGCGCGGGCTGGTGGAGCCGCGCCGGGGATCCGGCTACTACGTGCTTGCCAAGCCGCAGCCCCGGCGGGCCGAAGAAACCGACTCGCTGGGCCGCGCAATGGACATCGTTTGGCTGATGCGGGAGCAGCTCAAGCATGAACCCGGCACGCTGGCGGTCGGCGACGGCTTTCCGCCCATCGAATGGCTGACGGACGTACGCCTGGACAAATACCACCAAAAAGTTGTCAGAACCGGACTGGGATCGCTGTTTCGCTATGGCAGCCGGTTCGGCTACCCGCCGCTGCGCGAACAGCTGGTACGCAAGCTGAGCGACTTCGGCATTGGAGTGGAGCCGCGCCAGATTGTCCTGACCCACGGGGCAAACGAGGCAATGGACATGGTAATCCGGTACTTTCTGCCGCCGGGCGCCACCGTGCTGGTGGACGATCCCGGATACTATCCCCTGTTCGGCAAACTGAAGCTGGCCGGTGCGCGCGTCTTCGGCATACCAAGGTTGACGGACGGTCCTGACCTGGAAGTGCTGGAGAACCTGCTGGTGCGCGAAAAGCCGCGGCTGTTTTTTACGCAATCGCTGGCGCACAATCCTACCGGCTCGGATCTCTCGCGTGCTAAAGCCTTCCGCATGCTGCAGCTCGCGCAGAAGCACGATGCGCTGATCGTTGAAAACGATCCGCTCGCCGATTTCAAGCCCGTGAGCGCTACCCGCCTGTCCTCGCTCGACCAGCTGGAAAGAACCATCTACATCGGGAGTTTTTCCAAGTCGTTCTCCGCATCGCTGCGGGTCGGTTTCATCGCCTGCGGTGCGGATCTGGCCGGCGACCTGGCCGACTTGAAAACGCTCATTCATGTGAACAGTTCCGAGTACTGCGAAAGGACCATCGACGTAATCCTGCGGGAAGGTCATTACCAGCGACACCTGAGCCGCTTGCGGAGCCGGCTCGGCGAAGCCACTGGCAAAGCATCGATGCTGCTCGAATCTTTCGGTGCCGAAGTGTTTGCGAAACCGCACCAGTCTCTCTATCTGTGGGCTGCGTTTCCATCGATAGACGATTCACTGCGGCTTGCCGAGGAACTGCTGCAACAGAAGATCGTGATGGCACCGGGCAGGATTTTTGCCGTGGATTCGGCAAAAATTTCCCGCTGGTCACGCTTTAATGTCGGTGCGGTGCTGGATCCCCGGCTGGGAGACGCTCTCCTGACGGTCGCGAACATCGCAAGAAGACCTTGAAGGCGGGACCGGAACCATCAACCGATCGATGACTGGTCGACAGCCCAGCCGCATTTTTTCTTTCCATCGTCCCTGATCCTGCCCGGCACTTCCGTCGACCGCTTAGCCATCCGGCATCCAGATCGTTAACAGTTGCGCGGCATTCCATTAAATCAAGCCAGGTCCGGTTGAAATGCGAGATACTGCGGTTAGCGAATTGATCGGATTGACAGCAATCAGTCCGGCCGGATGAAGGATGCAAAGGACAATAACGATGGCAACGGGCATAGCGGGGAAAAAGCGGTATTTCGGATGGAACATTGTGGCGGCGGCAACATTGCTGACCCTATTGACCGTAGGCATGCGCCTGGGGATCGGCCCCTTCTTCCTGCCGATGGCCCAGGACCTCGGCTTCAGCCGCAGCCTCCTTGCAAGCATCGTCGCGGTCGGCATGCTTTTCTATGGCTTGGCCATGCCTCTTGCCGGATACCTGGTCAGCCGCTGGGGAACGCGCTCCGTGCTTCTCCTCGGCACCGTGATCGTCGTCGCGTCCACCTTCTGGACGGTGGCGGCCAGAACGCCATTGTCATTCCTGCTGTCTTTCGGCGTGCTGCTGTCGGTCGGGCTCGCATTCACCAGCCCGGTGGCGCTTACGCCGGTCATCAGCCGCTGGTTCACGCGCCAGCGCGGAACCGCCCTGTTCTTCCTTTCGACCGGATCCATGGCCGGCATGGCATTCATGACGCCGGTCCTGACCTACACCATCGAAGCCTACGGCTGGCAGGCGACGCTGCTCGGCTTTGCGGCGGCCTTTGTGCTGGTGACGGTGCCTTCCGCCCTGTTCATCATGCGCGACAGCGCGCCTCCGGACACGGACCTCCTGCCGGGGCAGATTGCGGCGAAGGATGCATCGAAAGCCGAACCGGCCGACACTCTGGCCTTCGGGGAAGCGGTGCGAACTGCGCCGTTCTGGAAAATCTTCCTGGGACTGTTCGCCTGCGGCTTCAGCATGAACCTGCTCGGCACGCATGGCGTGCCGATGCTGATGGATCATGGCTTCGATGCGATGACGAGTTCGTCCGGCATCGGCGTGATCGGCCTGGTAGCGATCGTCGGCACGATGGTGCTCGGGCGCCTGTCCGACCGGCTGCCGCGGCGCAATATCCTGTTCGCCATCTACTTCATCCGCGGATTGGGATTTTTCGCGCTGCTGGTGGTAGGCACCCATTGGGAACTTTATGCGGCGGCGGCCATTGGCGGACTGGTATGGGCCGGAAGCATCGCCACCTCATCCGCCATCCTCGCGGATGTCTATGGTGTCCGGCTCGTCGGTGTGATGTATGGATGGGCCTACCTGGGCCACCAGATCGGTGCGATGCTCAGCTCCTGGCTTGGCGGCTGGGGTTACGAGGTGTATGGCACCCACTGGATCGCCTTCGGCGCTTCCGGGATATTGCTGCTGATGGCCGCCTTCCTGTCGCTTCGTTTGCCGGATCGCGGCTTCGTGCTGCGGCAGCCTCGCATGGCTCAGGCTTAGCATCAGCGGCGCGGGGGTCCCTCTCGCTCCGCATTTCATCGATTGGTCTTCATCGAAAGACCTTCATCGATTACGAAGACGGTTCAAGCTGTCGCGTCATATCCAACACTCGGCTCCGATCCGACTGTGCAGTGCCGGTTCGGCGCCGCCATTTTCGTTGCGGCATATTTCACCATGACCGCATAATCTCGCCCGCCGATCACGAAAACCCTTGATAAATCAAGGCGTTGAAGCCATTCCCATCCGCCTTGCCGACGCTGGCACAGCCCCTGCTATATCTCCTTCAAGCGCAACAAGCGCTTGCCACCCTTCCCAACCAGCCTCACCTCAGGAGAATCACCATGAAAGCACTGTCCATCAAAGACCTGTCCGTTTCCAAAGACCTCGGCGCCAAAGACATGACCTCCGTCCGCGGCGGTACTGGCTACGCCAAGATGCCTTCCCTCTTCGTCGGCCCGCTGGCCAGCTTCTCCAAGCATGAACTCAACTTCGGCGCCGAGCAATTGCTCGGCCAGGAGCAAAGCACCCTGGTCAATAACGGCAACAACGTCGCCTTCGCCTCCGGCATCAAGTCCAATGTGAACCCGACCCAGACCGGCAAGAACACCATCAACTTCATGTCGTAAGCAGGTCCCGCGATCAGGCGCCAGTGGAGGCCTCGTCTCCACTGGCTGACTTGGAGACATGTCGTCATGCAGCTACCCGAACAATGCCAATGAACACCGGAACGATGACGGGGTAACAAGCATGCGATGCAGTCACATGCCTTGGTCCGACAATCCTGCGCTAGCAACATCAAGGAAAAACTGGAATGCAGGCGTCCTGCTCTCCGGGCTCCATACCAGGTGCGCCGCCGACACCGCGCGAGCGTCCGATATCGGCACAAACCGGGCGCCGGCAATGGCGGACCGTGTCAGCGATTGCGGCACGATCGACACGCCCAGGCCGTTGGCCACCAGCGCAGTGATGGTGAGCCACTGGCGCGCCGCATAACGGGTTTGCGGCTCGAAGCCCGCCTGCCTGCAGACCGCGATCACGTTGTCGTAGTTGGCCGGCGAGATCTCGCGCGCAAACATGATGAAGGGACTGCCGACCAGCTCCTTCAATGCAATCTTCTTTCGATGCGCAAGCGGATGCGAATCGGGAAGGCAGCACACAAAAACGTCCTCGAGCAGCGCCAGTCCCTCCAATCCCTCCGGAACATGCGGCGTATTGATGAAACCGGCATTGAGCTGACCGTGCCGCAGACCCTCTATCTGTTCCATCGAGGATTGTTCTCGCAGTGTCACTTCGATCCCGGGATGCCGTTCGATGAAGGAGGAAACTATGCGAGGCACGTGCCGGTACACCATTGAGCCGGTAAATCCGATGTCGAGCCGACCCAGGTTGCCCGACGCGACCGAACGCGCGGTGTCGTTGGCGCGTTCGATCCGGTCGAGAATGGCCCGGGCTTCGACATGATATGCGGCACCCGCCTCGGTCAGGGCGACCCGCTTGTTGTCGCGCTCGAACAGTTGGATGCCCAGTTCCCTTTCAAGCGACTGGATTGCAAAGCTCAACGGCGGCTGGGTGATCGCCAGGCGCAAGGCTGCCCGGCCGAAGTGCAATTCTTCGGCCAGGGCGACGAAATAGCGCAAGTGCCTGAGCTCCATGGATCTCCAGGTAGTAAAGCTTCTTACGGATCAGGACCGGTTGCGCGCCGTCCAAGGCTCTTCGAAGACGGTTCTCAACTCAGTACGACTTTGCAAGACCAAGCACCTTCTCCGCGATGAAGCAAAGGATGAGTTGCGGGCTGACGGGCGCGAGTCTCGGAATCCATGATTCTCGCAGATAACGCTCCACATGGTACTCCTTCGCATACCCCATGCCGCCGTGCGTGAAAATCGCATTTTCGCAGGCATGGAAGCAGGCTTCCGCGGCAAGATATTTGGCGGCGTTGGCCTCGGCAGCGCATGACCTGCCGGCGTCGTAAAACGATGCAGCCTTGAATACCATCAGATTTGCCGCTTCCAGTTCCATCCAGGACTTGGCAAGCGGATGCTGGATGCCCTGGTTCTGGCCTATCGGCCGGTCAAAGACGATGCGCTCCTTGGCATACTCCGCCGCGCGGCGCAGCGCAGCCCTGCCCAGGCCGACGGCTTCGGATGCAATCAGGATGCGCTCGGGGTTCAGGCCATGGAGGATGTAGCTGAATCCCTTGCCTTCCTCGCCGATGCGGTCTTCCACCGGGATACGAAGACCATCGATGAATACCTGGTTGGAATCGACCGCCTTGCGGCCCATCTTTTCAATTTCGCGCACTTCCACGTGCCTGCGGTCGAGGTCGGTGTAGAACAGCGACAAGCCGTCAGTGCCCTTCGCCTCCTCGATCGGCGTGGTGCGCGCCAGCAGCAGCATCTTGTCGGCCACCTGCGCCGTCGAAATCCAGACCTTCTGGCCCGTGACGACGTAATGGTCGCCGTCGCGGACCGCCTTCGTCCTGAGCTTGAGCGTGTTCAGGCCGGTATTGGGCTCGGTCACCGCGAAGCAAGCCTTGTGGCGGCCTTGGATCAGCGGCGGCAGCCAGCGCTGCTTCTGTTCATCGGTGCCGAACACGACCACCGGATGCAGACCGAAGATGTTCATGTGTACCGCCGAGGCACCGGACAGGCCCGCGCCGGTGCCGGCGATGGTCTGCATCATCAGCGCGGCCTCGGTAATTCCCAAGCCGGCACCGCCATAGGCTTCCGGCATGGCGATGCCCAGCCATCCGGCCTCGCCCAGCGTGCGATGGAAATCTTCCGGAAAGACGCCATCCCTGTCCCGGGCCGCCCAATACTCATCGTTGAAAGGCAGGCACAATTTTTCAATGGCATCCCTGATCTGCTCCTGGTTTTCATTCAGCATGAAATCCATCGTCTAGGCCTTTTCCCCGCTGCCGCCGGTCCGTGCATTGGCTTCGGCATAGGGCGGGCTGTAGATCACGAGCACCTTTGCCGGCTGCTCGCTGGTGACGGTAAAGACATGCATCGCATCGGCCGGAAAGAAACAGGCATCGCCCGGTTGCATTTCAAAGGCTTCGCCGCCGACTTCGGCGCGCGCGCTTCCCTCCAGCAGATAGCAGACCTGTTCGATTCCAGGATGGGCATGCGGCAAGGCCCCGCCATTGCGCTCGATGACGCCGAGCACCACTTCAACATGTTTGGCGCCCACGTTTTCGGCACCGATCAGGCGGCGGTTCAGGGTGCCGGTATGATTGGCCGGGGAATAGCCGGGCGCTTCGCCGGCTCGCACCAGGTATCGGTGGGTCATTCGCTTCTCTCCTTGACAGTGGAACCGCATGCGGTCACGCCGGCATGCATCAAATGCTCGATTTCTTGAGCGGTATAACCGGCCTCGGCCAGGATGTCGGCGGAATGCTGGCCGAGTTGCGGCGCCGGCGCGACATCGGAATCCGGCACGGTGTGCGACCATGCCACCGGATTGCCGGCGGTGTTCAGCTTTCCTTCGGTGGGATGCTCGACGCTGCGGATGAAACCGGTCTGGCGAAGATGAACGTCTTCCAGAAGGTCGGCCGGAGAATTCATGGGCATGTTGGGAATATCCGCGCCGTCCAGCAGCGAACGCCATTCGGCAGTCGTCTTCTCCAGCATCAATGCGGCGACTTCGGCATACACCGCATCGATATGTGCGGCGCGCATGCCGTGCGTGGCAAAGCGCTGATCCTGCGTGAAACGTTCCGGGGTTCCTAGCGCGGCAAAGAAATTGCGCCAGTGCTTGTCGTTGTATATCAGGACGCACAGGTATCCGTCGCGCGTGCGGTAGGGTCTCCGGTGCGAGGTCAGCAAGCGCGCATAGCCTGCTTCGCCGCGTGCCGGTTCGAAGGACAGGCCCGCGAAATGGTCGCCGAGCACAAGCTGCGCCATCGCTTCGAACATCGGAACGACGACGGCCTGCCCTGCTCCTGTCCTTTCCCGTGCGTACAGTGCCGTCGTGATTGCATACACGGCATGCAGGCCAGTCACCCGATCGCCCATGGTCACCGGTGCATAACAAGGTGTTTCGGACCCGTATTGCTGCATCAGCCAGGGAATTCCGGTAGCTCCCTGGATAAGATCGTCGTAGGCTGCCTTTTCGGCGTACGGGCCTTCCTGGCCAAAGCCGCAGCAACTGACATGGATGATGCCGGCATTGCGCTGCTTCACCGATTCATAATCCAGGCCGAGCCGGGCCACGGCCTGCGGCCTGACATTCGTGATCAGCACATCGGCTTTCTCGGCCAGGCGCAGCACCGCCTCGCGGCCCTGGGGCTGCTTCAGGTCGAGCACGATGCTGCGCTTGCCCTGATTCGCATGCAGGAAGATATGCCCCATGCCGGCATGGCGCATCGGGCCGACATGCCGCATGTTGTCGCCTTCCGGACTTTCGATCTTGATCACGTCGGCGCCAAGGGAAGCCAGTATCTGCGTGGCATACGGCCCCATGATGACCGAGGTCATGTCAAGTATCGTGACGCCCGCAAGCGGACCTGATTGCTTTTTCATGAGTGCGATACCTCAGATGCCTATTCGGGCTGAATTCCAGCCTGCTTGATGAGCGCGCTCCAGTGGTCGCGCTGGGCAACGACATATTTCGCGAATTCCTGAGGGGTTGCCGATGGCCCGACCTGGAAACCTTGCGTGGAAAGCTTGTCCTGCACTTCCTTGTCCGCGAGCACGGCGAGGATTTCGGAATTCAGCCGTTCGACGATGGGCTTGGGCAAGCCTGCGGGGCCCAGTATGCCGTTCCAGGAAGTCAGGTCGAATCCCGGTACCGTCTGCGCAACCGGCGGCACATTGGGCAAAAGTTTGGACGGGGCTGCGGTGGTTACCGCCAGGGTCTTCACCTTGTCCGTCTTGAGCATCGACATGCCAGAGCCGAAATCGACGACATAGAAATCGATCTGCCCGCCGATCAGATCGGTCATCGCCTGCGGACTCGATTTGTAGGGCACCTGCAGCAGCTTGATGTCGGCAAGGCGCTTGATCGTTTCGGTGGCGACCAATGATGTGCTGTTGGGCGTACCGTACGACAGCTTGCCTGGATTGGCCTTTGCATAGTCAATGAATTCCTTGAGCGTCCGCACCGGCAATTTCGGATTGACCACGATTGCGAAAGGCAATTCGCCGACAAGAGTGATCGGCGTGAAATCCTTGACCGGGTCGTAGCGCAAGCTCTTGAACAGGCTGGGATTGGCCGAGTGCGATGTGTTGGTGGTCATCATCAGCGTATAGCCGTCCGGCTTGGCGCCGGCGACGTGCACTGCCGCGATCTGCGCGCTGGCTCCCGGCTTGTTTTCAACGACGATAGTCTGGCGCAGGCGTTCGCCGAGTTTCTGCGCGACCACGCGCGCCACGCCATCGGTGCCGCTGCCCGCGGCGAAAGGCACCACCAGGGTAATCGGCCCGGACGGATAATTCTGTGCCGATGCCGAACCTGCGGCAATCAGCAATCCAATTGCGCCTGCAACTAACATCTTCAGTTTCATTGGTGTCTCCTCGCTTGTCGTGCCCGCTCGATGCGGCGGTGAGGAGATCATTGATCGACGATCGATACAAGTCAAATCGCAAATTTGACTTGTACGATCCAAAAAATGTATCGAACAGCATCTGCGTGATACCGCCCTAACATGACAGCCAGGTCATTCCGGAAAACTTAGTTAGGACTCTTTACTTATTTGCGGACCATGATATTATCCCGGCATGGACATCAAACCTGAAACGCCGTGGGACGGTACACCGGATATTTCGGCGCGCATCATTGTTGCGATCAGCCGGGTCTCCAGTGTGCTGCGGGCGGGCATGTGGGAGTTCGCCACTGCGGAAAACCTGAATCCTACGCAGGCTGAAATCCTGATGTTGCTGAAGGATCGTGTCCATGGCGTCCGGCTTTCGTGGCTTGCGGCCCAGCTGTCGGTGTCATCGGCCAGCGCAAGCGATTCCGTAGCCGCCCTGGTCAATAAGGGCTTGATAAGAAAAGCGCGTGCGGAAGATGACGGCCGCGCAAGTGCGCTTTGGCTGACCGACCAGGGAAAGACGCTGGTGGAAAGAATGACGACCGCACTTGGTTTCGCGGACGATGCGGCGGCCGCGCTGGATCTTGATGTGCAGGGCCAACTCCTGGTTGGGCTGTTCAAGTTGATCGCGGAGCTGCAGAAGACTGAACGATTTCCTGCATTGCGTGCTTGCCTGTCGTGCCGCTATTTCGAGGCGAACGTATTTCCCGACAGTCCGGCCCCGCACCACTGCGCTCTCGTAAAGGCACCCTTACCCATATCGTTTTTAAGAATAGATTGTGCGGAGCATGAACCTGCGGACGCTGTGACGGCGCGGCGTAATTGGGAAATATTCGCTTAATTTTTTTTGCCCAATATATTTAGGACTCCTACTATGTATTACATAGTGGATGCATACGGCTTCCCTTTGCCCATTCGCCAAGGAAGCACGATGTTTCGTACTTGAGATACACATGCGACATCAACATCAACCGTTTAACGGAGAGGTTTCATGAATTGTATTGCGGTCTACCACGTTCCCTTCGAAGACCTGGGTACCTTTGCAGCGCCGGTTATCGATCATGGGTATGAAGTCACCTACCGGCACGCGGGTTCTGCCCCATTGTCCGAGGCGGAATGGCGGGACACTGATTTGATAATTGTTCTCGGCGGTCCCATTGGAGCAAATGACACAGCCGCCTATCCATGGCTCGATGCCGAAATCCGGGGCCTGCAGTCGCGCCTGAAGCTTAAACGCCCAACACTGGGCATCTGCCTCGGTGCGCAGCTCATGGCAGTTGCACTGGGCGGCAAGGTGATGCGCAGGACCGTTGCCGGGGACGCCTCGGCAGTCGAAATCGGTTGGTCAGCGTTAAAGATTAGCGCAGGCGCAGGACTCCTGGAACGGCTGCGCGGTGTACCGGTGCTGCACTGGCACGGCGACAACATCGTGCTCCCGAAAGGCTTGGCGCCGGCCGCAGCCACCGAAGGCACGCCTTGTCAGGCCTTTCACCTTGAGACGCACGCCCTGGGCATCCAGTTCCATGCGGAATTCGAAGCGGGCGCACTCGAGCAGTGGCTGACTGGCCATGCCGTTGAATTGCGACACGCCGGCGTAGATCTGGGGAAGTTGCGTGAAGAGACGCTTCGCCACGGCAGAGCTCTCGATCTGGCAGGCAAGGCATTAATGCGCGACTGGTTGTCGGGTTTTGCCGCAACCACTCAATCGAAAGAGCATCCCAATAAAAGAAATCTTAAGAATATGGAAAATAACGTAACCGGCAAAAGGCCTGTACAGGAACTGCGTGATCCCGTCTTGTATCACGACGGTTGCAATATATGCCTCGATATCGCGCGCGCACTTTCGAGCACCATGCCTTCTCTCAAGGTCGTGGATCTCAAATTGCATCCCGAGATGAAGTCCGATGCAGCTGCGAGAGGCATCGTTGCCTTGCCATGCCTGGTCATCGAAGAAAAGGTACTGCCCATCGCACCGCATTCCGAACTGGCCGATATCGGAACGACCGGCCACTGACACGGGGCGTCATTAATGAGTACCGTCGCTTCGATTGAAATGCTTTTTGTAGGGCGCGTCAAACCGCTGGAGAGAAAGGGCCATGTTGCGGTCCCGAGCGGAATTGTGAAGCAACCCCATCCCGGACCGCTACGAGTGTCCTTCAACGGCGTGGAAGGCGATGAGCAGGGAGACCTGCTTGTCCATGGTGGAGTGGAAAAGGCGATTCATCACTATCCAGCTGACCATTACGAGTTCTGGCGGTCCGTATACCCGAGCAGCGTCGTGCCTCTGGAGCCAGGCGCCTTCGGAGAAAACATATCCACATCGGGCATGACCGAGCACAACGTATGCATTGGAGATATCTACCGGGCCGGCTCCACGCTGCTGCAGATTTCGCAGGGGCGGCAGCCTTGCTGGAAGCTTAACCGTCTTCTTAATGAGCGGGAAGCCGCGCTAATGATGCAGACATCCGGTGCGACTGGCTGGTACTACCGCGTCCTTGAAGAAGGATGGCTGGCAAGGCACGATCGGCTTGAATTGGTCGACAGGCCTTGTCCGGCGTGGACCATGGAGCGGCTGATAAACGCGCTTTTCCCCTTGGATCCGGGAGCACCCGGCTTGCCGGAGGAGTGGCACGAAGCATCAACAATCAAACAGCTGACAGCCAAGTGGCAAACGACATTTGCCCGGCGCGTGCAACTCAATGCTATGGAGGATTGGACGCGCCGGCTTTATGAAGCTTGACCTTATTTATCACGGCTTATACGGCCATGCAATCGGTGTGCATAACGCACTGCCTTAACTTTGATAGGGAGAAGAAATGAGATTATTATCGTCAGCCGTCGCCGCAACCCTGGCCTTGGCAACAGTCGCTGCCTACGCCGGCCCCAGCCATACCGGCGGGATTCAGACAAGTCATGCAAAAGGCGTCAAGGCACCGTTTGACATTCTTCATACGAAGATCACAAAGGAAGACACGACGGCCGTTTTCCATATCGCCGTCTCAGGCAAGGCTGGCAAATCCCGTCCGGCCAAGACAGGCAAGCTTGCAGGCAGCAGCGTTTTTTCCTACGTATGGCCAACCACGATGGATCCATCCGCAATAGGGTTCGAAAAAGGCACGGGCATACTTGCCTTCGCCGTGACTTCGCATCCGGATTTCGACGACACTCCGCTGTACGATGAAAATGGTGACGGCAATCTGAAAAACGACGGTGATCTCTGGCACTCGCATTGGGTTGTGCTCAAGCCAGACGAAGCCTGCGGCAAGGATGCACTCAAAGTGGTGGATATTCCGGAAGGTTCCAAACCCAAATTGCCCAAGACCTGGCCCGGCCTGCCTCTGCTGATCGATAGCCCCGGATACACCCCGGTTTTCAAGGGAAAAACCCTCGAGGTTCGGGTTCCATTCGATGATATCGGCGTCGTTTCCGAAGCGGGTTTTGACGGCGTAACAGCAGCGCTTCGTGTAAATGCGAGCGTGCACAGTCCACTGCTGTGCGTCGTGGATGTATTCAAGGTCGCCTCGGGTGCGCTGACCCTGCCGGGGAAAGTCGGCAAGTAATATCAATCCTAAGTCATTCCATGACAGACGAGATGGATGACATGGGTAGGACAGCCGGCATCTTGCCCTGTAGGCAAACCGCCTGGCTGTCCTCTACCGGCCGTTGCCATTATCTTTCTTCGAAGACTTTCAACAGCCGTCTCACACCGGCGAACTCGCTATAAGCGTCGCTGGACACGCGCGCTGCTTTCATCCTGGAGCGGAACCAAGCCCGCCGCATCGAGTCAGCAGATTTAGCTTCGCTGTATCGCGATCACTTCCGCGACAGTAACATTCGTCTGCCGAAGGAAGTATTGCGTCACCACCGGGAGACCCAAAGTGCGCATACATCACCTCAATTGCATTTCTTCCTGTCCGCTTGGCGGAAAGCTGATGGATGGCCGGACGCCGTCGGTGCTGCAGCGGGGAGAGCTGTGCTGCCATTGCCTTCTGATCGAGACCGGACAGGGATTGGTCCTGGTTGACACCGGTTACGGGTTGCAGGACGTGCTTCATCCGGCAAGCCGCTTGAGCAGTTTCTTCCTCGCCCTGCTCAGCCCCGACTTCCGGGAAGAGATGACTGCCATACGGCAGATCCAGAGACTGGGATTCAAGGCATCCGATGTACGGCATATCGTGCTGACGCATCTGGATTTCGATCATGCCGGAGGCCTCGATGACTTTCCCCAAGCGATGATCCACATGATGCAGCAGGAACGCGATCATGCAATGGCACAGAGGACATGGCTGGATCGGCAGCGCTTCCGGCCACAGCAATGGGCCAGCTGGAACCGGTGGAAAGTCTATCGGCCCGGCAGTACCGACAGATGGTACGGCTTCGAATGCGTACGCGAGCTGTCGGGATTACCGCCGGAAATTCTGCTTGTGCCGCTGCCAGGGCATACCTTCGGCCATGCCGGTATCGCGGTCCGCACCCCGGAGCGATGGCTACTGCAAGCCGGCGACGCCTATTTTTATCACCAGGAAATGAGCGCGACAGATCCTTGGTGCACCCCCGGTCTTCGCTTTTACCAGACGATGATGGAAAAGGATAGAGCCGCCCGCCTGGAAAATCAGGAACGCCTGCGCCGGCTGCGCCATGTCCATGGCGGCGATCTCGAGTTGTTCTGCTCTCATGATCCGATGGAATTCGAACGCGTGAACGGGCAATCGGTGCATGTGCCGCTCGACTCCCGGGCTCCGAGAAGGCATGCGCATGGTGGCGAAGGCATGCATGCGCATTGAATGCGCAGCTGGCCGATTCTTTGTGTCTGCGAGGGCCAGCAAGAATCGAGCACGGGTATGAAGGACCGCGCAATTCTTCGACTGCGGCGGATTCAACTCGCTTCCACGCGCGCATCGGGGTGAACGATACACGCCCTCAGCAGACTTTCCAGAAATCCGACGGCTTCCTTCACGCCGCCGCCCGTACCGGGCGGAATCAGCGTGGCCATGCCTTCATCGGATACGATACGGTCGAGTCCATACGCCAAACTGCGCGAGATTTCGCGCGCCTTCTTGCCGTCGCTGTCGTAAAGCGATTCGTACACTCCTGCTTCTTCCCACAAAGGCACGAATCCGGGACTGATTGTTCCGGAAAACACCTCGACGCGTTCCATTTGGAAATCCTCCTCGATTTCACGCATCAGTCTTATCTTGAAACTCATTTGTCTCGCTTTCTCGCAAATCGAACGGCCGCGGCAACATGAAAACCTGCATGGACACGCACGGAAGCCACCCGTTCCTTCACCCGTCCGCACCCGTCCTCACCCGCCTTCCATGGCTGTCCGGTTGCCCATGCTTCGGCGTGGGAACAAATTCAGGCAGTCATTCTCTGATCTGCATAAGAAGGGCAAATATGTAGTCGCTTACCTGCCCATCCTCCAAGTTGATTCGAAAGGACCCGATCATGCCACAAGGTGACAAGTCTTCTTACACCGACAAGCAAAAACGCCAGGCGGAACATATCGCCGAAGGTTACAAGAAGCGTGGCGTTCCGGCCGAAGAAGCCAAGCGCCGCGCATGGGCTACGGAAAACAAGATGTCCGGCGGCGGAAAGAAGTCCGGTTCGGGGCGAAAGACCTCGCAACATTGATATCGCAGCCGGCACGCTGGGCACCGAACGCGCACTGACGGCTCGTTGCCTCCGCATGTCGAAGAAATTGAAGGAGACAGTGCGTGTGGTGGGAACAGAGTTGGGCAACCTTGCAAACCGAATTTTCCGACCTGGCCGATGCGTCGGACGTGACGCGAATCTGCATCCGGTTATTTGTGGCGGCCGTCCTCGGCGGCCTGCTTGGTTACGAACGCGAATCCGTAGGCGCCGCCGCAGGCCTGCGGACCCACATGATGGTTGCGGTAGGCTCGGCGCTGTTCGTGCTCGTTCCCCTGCAGGCAGGGATGCCGCTCGAAGACATTTCCCGTGTCCTTCAAGGGGTTGCAGCGGGCATCGGCTTTCTTGGCGCAGGCGCCATCATCAAGCAAAAGGAAGTGCAGGCCATCAAGGGACTCACCACTGCCGCGGGAATCTGGCTGACCTCGGCGGTCGGCATCTCGGCGGGAATGGGCCTTGAAGTGACGGCAATTCTCAGCACCTTGTTCGCACTGCTGATTTTTTCCCTGGTCCGCTTCACCAAAGGTCAATAAGCTTATTCAATCTCGCTGCGGAGGTGCTCCTGCATTCATTGGCGGCGGCACGCCTGCACTTGTTGCGCTCGACAGTGACAAAAATCATTGCGCGGCTTGAACACGTGCTCGATACCCGCCTGTTCGATGTCATCGATGAAGGGTTTGCCCTTGCGGTCGCGTGGCCGCATACGCGTCATGTCGCAGCGAAAACGAGAGCCGCCATCGATGCGCTGGCGGCCGAAGTGCCGCAGCACCTGAGTCCGCTCACGGAGTCACGGCAGGCGTCAACGTCGAACACGCGACGGCATAGGCTGGTCGGACCTGCCGGCCTGCAAGCCATCAGCCGCCATTTGCCCCACGCAGCTTGAAGCGGCCTCAAGCTGCGTTCTGTGTCGGAACAAGCGCAGGGTCAGCTTGGGTCGCCTGTCTTCGGCGAACCTGTGCAGTTCGCCGTGTCATTACCCGGCAGGGCGCGTGAATCGATTGCGCTGGCGGAACCGGCGAAAGCTGCGAAAGCAATCATGGCTAGGAAAATACGCTTCATACAACCTCCAGGAAAATCGGGTGGTCATTCAGTATAGGCACGATAGCCATGCATGCAAGCCGCAAGTCCGGGACCGGTACGTGCTGATTTCTTTGCCCATTTCGCAAACGCCAACGATAATGGGATTTCAGCATGCATTTCTTTGCCCTACGTTGTTCCTGTTGCTTGTTGTTCCATAGCCTCATGGAGCCCAATCGCCGGGTTGAGGCATTGGGAGGAGGATTCGGCCATGCCGTACAGCACTGAAGCCATTCGCAATATCGTCCTTGCCGGACACGGCGGGTGCGGGAAGACAACACTGATCGAAGCGCTGTTGCGCACCTCGGGCATGTCTGCAGGCAATAACAGTAATAACGGCAATAACAACGATAGCGGTAATACCGACAAAGGCAGCAATGGAGTCAATGGTTGGAATGGCAGTCCCGAACGGCCCGGTCTGATATCGGGCCATGATCCGCTTGAACGCAAGTATCGGCATACCTTGTACGCGATGCCGGCCTATCTCGATTACCGGGACGCCCGCATCCATCTGCTGGACACGCCGGGCTATCCGGATTTCATCGGCCAGGCAATCAGCGTTTTCCCCGCCGCGGATACGGCGGCAATCGTCGTCGATGCGCAGCGCGGCATCGAAATGATGACGACGCGCATGATGGAGCTGGCGAAGGCACGGGCAATGTGCCGGCTGCTTGTCGTGAACAAGATCGATGCACCCGACGTTGACCTGCCTGCGCGGGTAATGCGACTTCAGGAACTGTTCGGGAGGGAATGCCTACCCATTAATCTGCCCAACGCCGCAGGTCAGGAAGTCGCCGACTGCTTCTTCCAGCGCGATGGAAAGGCGGATTTCTTCACCGTGGCCACCGCGCACAGGGCGCTGATGGACCAGGTGGTCGAAGTGGACGCTGCATTCATGGAGACGTATCTCGACCAGGGCGATATCGATCCCGAAGTGCTGCATGCGCCGTTCGAACAAGCGCTGCGCGAAGGACACCTGATACCAATCTGCTTCGTCTCCGCGCAAAGCGGTGCCGGAGTCGCGCAGCTGCTGGAGGTATTCGCCCGGCTGATGCCGAATCCCGCGGAAGGCAACCCACCGATCTTCTACCGGCAAGACCCCGAAAATCCGCATGCCAGGAAGCCGATCCGCGCAGAGCCGAACCCGGCCCGTCACGTGCTTGCACACGTCTTCAGAATCGTGGTGGATCCCTACGTCGGGAAGATCGCCATGTTCCGTATTCACCAGGGTACTGTGCGCCGCGACGGCACGCTTTACATCGGCGATCATCGCAAGCCCTTTCGCGTCTCGCACCTATACAAGCTGCAGGGACGGGAGCAGATCGAAGTGCCGCAAGGCGTACCGGGTGATATCTGTGCGGTAGCCCGTATCGAGGACATTTATTACGATGCGATCCTGCATGATGCGGCCGAGGATGCACATATCCATCTTGAACCGATCCCCCTGCCCCAGCCCATCTACGGCTTGTCGATAGAACCACGCAAGCGCGGTGACGAACAGCGACTGTGGGACCTCCTGCAAAAGCTATGCGCGGAAGATCCCTGCCTGCGCGTCGACCGCTTGATGAGCACCGGCGAAACGGTGATCTCGGGGCTTGGCGAACTGCACCTGCGCAGCGTGCTCGACCGCATTACCGAAATGCACAAGACCGATGTCATCACGCATCCGCCGAAGATCGCCTATCGGGAAACCATCGCGGCAGAGGGCGAAGGACATTACCGTCATAAGAAGCAAAGCGGCGGCGCCGGCCAGTTTGGCGAAGTGTTTCTCAAGGTAGAGCCGCTGCCAAGGGGCTCGGGTTTCGAGTTCGTCGATGCGGTCAAGGGCGGGGTCATCCCCCGGCAGTTCCTTCCTGCGGTCGAAAAAGGCGTGCTGCAGGCGATGGAAAGCGGAACGGTGGCCGGCTTCCCGATGCAGGATATACGCGTCATCGTCCACGACGGCAAGGCCCATCCAGTCGATTCCAAGGAAATCGCATTCATCGTGGCAGGCCGCAAGGCCTTCCGGGATGCGGTGCAAAAAGCCCGTCCCGTGCTGCTGGAGCCGGTAGTCAGCATCGAGGTGTCGGCGCCGGAAGACAGCATGGGCGATGTCACCGCCGATCTTTCCATGCGCCGGGGCCAGATCAGCGGAATGCGCAAGGGTCACGGCGACAGCGCGCTGGTGAGCGGATTGATTCCTCTATCCGAACTCAATGGCTACCAGTCCCGCCTGCACTCGTCGACTGCCGGCGGCGGCAGCTATACCATCAGCTTCAGTCACTATGATGCAGTGCCGCCGGCCATGCAGCAGCGCATGGCCGGTCAGTACAAGGAAACGGCGGACGAGGCATGATGTTTCGTCCATGCCGCATCGGTGAAGCCATGCGGATTCACTCGATCGTCACGCCGGCCTGCTTCACGATGTCCTTCATGCTGCGGTAATCACCCTGCAGCAGCGCCGAGAATTTTTCCGGCGACATGGCTTGCGGCTCCGCGCCCTGGGCATGAATGGCCTTCTTCATGTCAGGCGTGTCAAGCAAGCGGTTGACTTCCCCGTTAAGGCGCACGACGACATCCTTCGGCGCGCCCGCCGGCAGGAACACCCCATACCAGGTACTGACATCGAAGCCCTTGTAGCCCGATTCCGACACCGTCGGCACGTCCGGCAGCGAGGTGCTGCGCGCGGCGGAAGTCACGGCCAGCGCCCTGAGCTTGCCGGACCGGATCTGGCTTAGCGCCGATGGCACGGAAGACAGCGCCAGATCCAGCGTGCCGCCCATGACGTCCGTCATTGCCGCGCTCGATCCCTTGTAAGGCACATGCACCAGCTTGATGCCTGCCACATTGTTGAGCGCCTCGCCGGCGAGATGAATGGTCGTGCCGTTTCCAGGAGAGCCATAGGGAATCGTTCCTGGCGCGCTGCGCGCCGCATTCACGACGTCGGCCAGCGTCTTGAATCGTGAATTGGCCGAGGTAACGATCACGACTGGCGTGTAGGCCACGTGTGCCACGGGCGTCAGATCGCGTGTCGGATCGTAGGCCAGGTTTTTGTAGAGCCATGGGGCGACGGCCATATTGTCCTTCTGCCCCATCACCATGGTGTATCCATTGGGCCTTGCCTTGGCGGCTTCGGCGATGCCGATGGTGCCGCCGGCGCCGGGCCGATTCTCCGCAACGACGGTCCATTTGTTGGTCTCGGCAAGCTTGTTCGATACCAGGCGCGAGAGGATGTCCGTGCCGCCACCCGGCGGAAACGGTATGACCATCCGGATGGGTGCGGTGGGCCAGGCCTGGGCCTGCTGCGCATGGGCTTGCGCCATGAGGGCGCCGCACGACAGAACCGCGGCGGCAATGGTTTTGCAAAGGGAAGACATGGATGATTTGGAGTTGGTCGGGCAATGCATGTTGCGAATTTGAAAGGCCCGCTTGTGCGCGAGCGTGGTTGGTTGATTCGACATTATAGGGTTCATGTATCGTTCGTTCAGACAGCGCCTGCTGCGGTGATGCGGACGTCAATTCGACTATCCTCGCCGAACGTCACCAGGATCCGGTCTCCCACCTTGACCGGATGTATGCCGGTGGTGGCGCCCGTGGAGACCCATTCGCCGGCATTGAGCGTGCGGCCGCGCGCTTTCAAGGCGTTCACGAGAAACAGAACGGCGGCAAGCGGCCCGCCCGGTACCCTCGTTGCACCGCCGTTGCCGACGCTTGCGCCATTGACGAAGGTTTCCGACACGGCCGAGGCCGGGTCGGAAAGCGACTCCATGGGCAATTGCGGTCCTATCACCATGCCGGCGTTATTGCCGAAATCGGACGCGACGGCGCCCGGACCAAGCGCGCTGAGGCTCGCCAGCGGACTTCCAGCGAGTTCGATTGCCGCGTGCACACTTTCCACATACGGCAGCAGATCCGACGAATCGAGGAAGGCAGCCTCCAGTGGGATCGTTCTGGCGATGCGCAGCGCAAACTCCGCCTCGACCGCCGCATATCCTCCATCGATGATCGGAATGCCTAGTTCCTCGCGTTCGAAATTCCAAACGGATTTGGCAAACACCGGTCCAACGACGCGTTCGGCAGGATAAGTTTCGCGCCACGTCGGCTGAATCATGGCCACTTTCCAGCCGGCCACCTTATCTGGCCAGGCATCTATGCTCATGTCCTGTATGGCATAGGCGCTTCCCAGGTCCGGCGGAACCGTTGCGCCGGGGTAGGCCTGCAATGGCCGGCCTTCAAGGCGAGCCTGCCTGAAGCCTGCCGAAATGTCTTGTGGTGTCATGCTGAACTCCAGTGTTGTTTGTCCGGCCGGGAAGTACGAAATGGCAAGTGGCAAGTGTAACGGCCATCGCCCGTTCCTGCAGGCGATGCCATGCCATCCGTGCCGAATGCGTGCACAATGCGTATATCAACAACGCGCGGTCTATGCCGACTTCGATTGCCATGAAGGGAAACATGAATATCAAGCTGCTTGTCATCGATCCCCAAAATGATTTTTGCGACATACCCGGAGCCGCCCTGCCGGTGCCCGGCGCCGATGCGGACATGGCACGCCTTGCTGCATTCATCGGGAAACACGGGGGCCGGCTATCCGGGATTACGGTGACGCTCGACTCGCATGCCAGCGTCGCCGTCGAACGCACCAGCTTCTGGAAAACGGGCGACGGCAGCGACATGCCCGCCTTTACCGAGGTAAGTGCCGCGGATGTGCGTGAACGCCGGTTTTTGCCGCGTGATGAAGGCTTGACCGACCAGGTATTGCGCATGCTGGACAAGCTCGAAGCAGGCAAGCGTTACAAGCTCATGGTATGGCCAATACATTGCGTGACCGGAACCTGGGGCCACAACATTCACGCCGCCGTGGCGGAAAGCCTCGCCGGGTGGGAATTCCTGCATCAGCGGTCGGTACGCAAGGTGCTCAAGGGCGAATATCTGCTATCGGAACACTACGGGGTTTTCGAGGCCGAAGTGCCGTTCGAGGACGAGGAAAGCACGCAGTTCAATCACAGGCTGGCTGCTTCCCTTCTCAGGGATACCGACCTGCTCCTGGTGGCAGGCGAGGCCTCGAGCCATTGCGTCAGCGCGAGCGTGGAACAGCTGCTGCGTTTCGCCGGAAAACAGCAGGAGCCTCCTCCGCGCATGGTGCTGCTGAGCGACTGCATGAGCCCGGTCTCCGGGTTCGAGGCGGGCGAACGCGCATTCTTCGAGCATGCCGAGGCACACGGCGTGCTGCGCATGCCGGTGGAGGCTGCAGCCGAATTGCTCCGATAGACGGCGCGATTGCGAGACTCCTAGACTCTGAAATTCCGAGACTGCACAGAACGGAATACCGTGCATGGCGTCCAATCGTTCCCAGTTTGCATGCCAATGATCAGATCCTGTCCCGGGGCCCAGCAATGCCATACTTTTCGAAGCGTCTTGTCCTGTTGCTGGCCCTGGCCGGCACCATGCCGGCCGCGAGCGCGGCGAGTGCAATCGCAAGCGCCGGCGAAACGAAGATCACCTTCATCGAGCCGGAAAACTTCACCGATGCAAGGCTTGGCCGGGCTTCCGGCGGCGCGGATGCCATCGTTCTTGCCACGCTCGAACGGCATTTGCAGCAGCTCGCCAGCCGCTGCCTGCCAGCCGGACGATCGCTCGACATCCGCATTCATGATATCGATCTGGCTGGCCGGGTCGAATGGTGGCATGGTTCATCGGGCCAGACGCGGGTCATGAATGACGTCACCTGGCCCCGCATCAAGCTGACGTACGCGGTGCAGGAAGATGGGCAGACAGGTCGCGACACACTCCACGAACTGAGCAATATGGCCTATCTTTCCGAAAGCCCGTTTCTTCGCGCCGAAAGCATGCCACTGCCCTATGAACGTTCGATGCTGGGCCAGTGGTTCGAACAGCAATTCTGCAACAAGTGATGTAGTTGCCGGATACAAATACTGTATATCTATACATACCCCCTGTTCAGTCGGTAAAATCCACTCCGGCTGAATCTGAAACCGCGATGACTGGTTGCACGTCAGGCAAACAGCATATGGGCAACATTGACAACAGATCCGCGTACGGCGATTTCACGCAACGCCGGATCGGCATGACGGGACGCCTGACGGCGTCCCGTCTTTTGGGAAGCGTGATGAAGCGAAGGAAAAATTTCCAGCATCCTGATCAGCTGGAGCTGGGACTGCTGTTTGAAGGCGGTGGAAATAATGCGATGGGGACCTCGGCCGGCGACGATCGACCTGGGACCGGAACAGGATCGGAGACTGACGTAGCGGCAGGGCCGGAGTCCGTCGAGCCGCAGACACAAGACCAGCGTGACAAGCAGGACAAGCAGCGGAGGCCTCGCAGAAAGCGTAACGTGCAAAACGAAGGCGAACCCGAATTCGCGCTCATGCGTGAATTCGCGTGGCAGGCATCTGCGCCGGCATCCCTGCCGGGATTACTGCCGGATCCCGCCGAGGCCGCGTCGGAAACAGAATCAGCGGCCGGGATGGAATTGATCCCTGAATTCGCAGCGCATGGGCCTGATTCGTCCCAACCCGACGAAAACCCGGAACCCGGGATACAGGAGCCCCGGCTCTGGTCCGACGAAACTTGGACGGTGCGCATCATCACACACGAGGCAGGCAGCGGATGGGCAGCCGAAATTCACCGAACTGGCGAGTCCGAACCGGTTCTGGTGTGTCCCTGGGAAGTCGATCGCGAAAAGAATCCCAGACCGCTGGACGGCTCCGCGTTCGACATGCTCGTCAAGACCGCGATCGATATGCGCCGCAGGCAGGAGCGTCAGCTGCAAGCGATGCTTCACAAAAGCGTGACGGTACAAACCCGATCAGCCCTCATCACCGTGACCCTCGATATCGTGCCGGATGAGGACGATTCGCATGCACTGCTCGCTGCCACCGACGACACAGGAACTCAGCTTGCGGAAGTGCGCGTCGCTCCCGGCTTCAAGCTGAGCCAGCGTGTCGCATCGGCTTGGGTAGACAGCGGTTACCGGAAAATCCAACGGGTTTGATCTGGGTTCAATACGGGTTCTTTGCGAAATCCGGTTGAATTATCAAGCGACATACCTAACACTGCACATGGGTAAGTTCAGCTTTCATTGATTCCGGGAGAATGCCATGAACAACGCGAAGCCGCAGCTTTCTGAGAACGACATCCTGCTGTTGAATGCCGCGTCAGACCTTGCGAGAGCACAATTGAAACGTGCTGTCGCCATTGTCGGCGAAGTGACGGGACGTGAAAACAATGAGGTCGATACGTCCCTGGTGGGCGCCATGGTGCAGGTACTCGCGGCAAATTATGCGGTCCTGGCCGTCGGCCGCTCACCTTCGGATTAGCCGCACTGATTTCGTTACAGCCATCCTGCTTTCCTGAAGCGGCGATGCAGTGCGAGACATCCGACCACGATGATGCTCAACACGGCAGGATACCCCCATTTCCATTCCAGTTCAGGCATGAACTTGAAGTTCATGCCATACAGGCTGAACAGCATGGTCGGCACCGCGAGGATGGCGCCCCATCCTGCCAGCCGCTTTACGACTTCATTCTGGCGGATCGTGACCTGCGCAAGGGCGACCTGCATCGCGGCATTGATCATTTCCTGCATCCGGTCGCTGGTCTGAGTGATGCGTGCGACATGATCGAGCACGTCGCGAAAATACACGCGAATATCCTTGGGAATGATCTCGCCATGAAAGCGCAGCAGCCGCGTACACATATCCACAAGGGGTGATGCCGCTGCCTGGAGCACCAGGAGCCTGTTCTTGAGACGATAGAAATCCGGAAGGCTGTCCTTCTGGGAGCCGGGAGTGAAGAGTTCCTCTTCATCGCGCCGGAACTGGTGCTGCAGGAAATCGAGTGCCGGCTGATACTGGTCGACGACAAAATCAACAATCGAGTAAAGCACGAACCCGGGGCCCTTCGCGAGCCGCTCGGGCATCTTCTCGCAATGTTCGCGCACCGCCGTGTATCCGGCCGACGATCCATGTCGTACCGTCAGGACGAAACGGGGACCGATAAAGATGTGTGTTTCGCCGATCTCGATCGCATCTGCCACGAGATGAACGGTATGCAGCACCATGAAAAGGGTTTCGCCGTACTCTTCCAGTTTCGGCCGTTGATGTGCATTCCTGGCGTCCTCGATCGCGAGTTCATGCAAATTGAACTCTTCCTTCATTTTCAAGAGAAGCGCATCGTCCGGTTCGAGCAGGCCGACCCAGACGAACGTATCGTCTTCAAGCAGGACATCGCTGATCTCCTCGATGTGGATATCGCCCAGCTTGAGGCCGTTCCGGTATGCGGTGCAATTGACGACCGGGTTTTGCTGATTCATTTTTATTCTGGCATGTTTGCAAATGGAGGCTCAGGCGACCTCGACTTTCAATGGGGCATTGTATTCCATCCCGAGTTGTTGCCGAGCATCGCGCCACAGCAACCTAACCTGAAGTTGAGAAGTATCATCCCCTCTTCGGGCCGGATTCTTCAGCGAAGTTACTACATGACAGAATCCAGATCATGCGACTGTTGACCGAACTCAATCCGCGAGCAATGGAAGATTTAGGAAATGGAACGGCAGGAGTAGAAGATCGCGGTAAGAAACGTTTCAGCCTCGAGTTTTACGCGACGGAGCTGGCCACAGCAGTGGCTATCTTCATTCCTGACCTTCGTAGTAACAGAATCGGCCAGGAGGCGACCGTGCGCTTCAACGCAGGCCAAGCCATGTGAAGCACACAGAAAAGAACGCTACTACGAAGACATCAAGCGGTCTTGCTGCTCGACTGCTCGGTGTTGCTGCTCGATACGGTGCTTGCCTGTTTCGGCTGGTCAGTGCGGGTCTTGCCCGGAGCAACACGCTTCGTGTTCTTGAATTCGCTGTATTTGGTACCGGCTTTGTCTGCGGGATATTTGTTTTTCAAATTTTTGGCCATGAAGTTTCCTTTAAAAAATGGTTGGTTGCGGCGTGGACTTGTTTTACGTTAAAGCCCTTAGTGTTCAACAAGGCCGCGAAGGTTTCATGGTTGGCATCGCTGGGACCGGCTTTTTTCAAAACGTCGCGTTCGCTTCGATTGATCGAATGCAACAACCGGCTTCCAGCGCTGGCCAGAGTGCGATTATTTGTCCCGGGCCGGAGTCACGTCGATGTTTGGGACTTCGACCGTACGCTCTTCCGTCTTAACGGTTGGCACATCAACTGTCTTTTCCTCCTTGCGCACGTCGACTTCCGGTGTCTTCACGTCGTATTCCGGCAGCTTGAGATTTCCCTGCTTTGTCTTGTCGATCTCGTAATTCGGCAAAGTGACATCGCCTTGTTCGGTCTTGCGAACATCACATGCGCTCAGCGCCAATGCAAACGAAGACATCATCGCGATTGTGAGGGTTTTCTTCAGCATAGCGTGCTCCTTTGATGTTGTTGAGGTTGTGCTCTCTGCATAAGTCCGACTTTATGTTCGGCACAAAGTTGTTGTCTTTTTGTTATTTACGGTAAGCATCGTGACCAATTGTTAACGTCCTCTCGTTAATTAATTTTATTGAAACGTTTATTTACACATTCCATGTTTAATGATGAACGATCTATCAGCCTCCTTGCCTACCTGGTACTTCAAACACGATTAAACACATTCAGGAGGATGCCTATGAAGAAGACTCTGTTCGCCATTCTTGCACTGTCCACCGCAGCAGCTTTTGCCCAGGGTACCCCGGCCGAGGTCAAGGCTCAGGGCAAGGTAGACCAGGAAACGATCAAGGCTCACGAGCGCGTCAACAAGGCTCTTAACAAGGAAGCCCAGACTAATATCGAAGCCGACGCCGAGGCCGACAAGAAAAAATTGAAGGCGCACCAGAAAACACAGAAGGAGGTCCACGAGGCAGCCTCCGATGTGGCGAAGGCGCAGAACAAGGCCGAAATCAAAGCCGCCAAGGAAGCACGCTAATACTGCGCACCGCGCTGTATAAACTCCGAGGCCCCCACTGCAGGCGCCTCGGCCCCTCCAACCCCGGTTCAACGGGCACGCCGCCCGCGCGCACTCCATGCATGCGCGCAGACCTGGCACCGCCGCAGTAAAACGCGCGTATGCTCAAGCCGCCTTTCCTACTTCCCCATGCAAAATGAAAATAAAAAGCTCGTTGCATTGGTCGTCGAGGACAACCAGGACTTTGCCCAACTCGTCTGCGACATTCTTCACATTCAGGGCTGCACCTCTCATGTCGCGTACCGTGCGGAGGCAGCCCTGGCCGCCGCGGAAAAAATCAGGCCCGACATTATCTTCTGCGATCTCGGACTGCCCGGAGAAATGAACGGACTGGACTTTGCCCGCCATATGCGGGCCGACGCCGCGCTGCGTTATATCTCGCTGGTTGCCATCACCGGGTACACCAGCGAGCAGGATAGAACGGCTGCAATCGAAGCCGGATTCAACATGGTTTTTCCCAAGCCATTCAAGTTTGCCGATCTGATGAATGCCATTTCCCGGTATGCGCGGTGACAGCAGCGCATAGGTGATATCCGCATTCCAGGCTTCATGCATCGACGACGGGCCTGCCAGTCGGCCTTGCGCGCAACCATGCACAACGCATCATGACAAATATGTTGTAGCAGTTTTGCCACGGGATGGAACTGATTGACCACTGTCAAATATTAAATAATTGGCAATAGTAAAGTGGTTAAAATTTTCTCAGGGAGCAGCTCTTGAAATCGATTCGCCAACGGCGTGTGCCGGGCCTCGTCTTGTTAATGATCAGCGGACTGAGTGGATGCGGAGGAGCGGGGCCTGACTCCGCTCGGCAAACCTCCTCGTCCACGATGGCGCCGGAAACATTTGTGGAAAGCTGGACCAAGTGTGCGGACGAGTACGGCACCTGCAGTGTGCCTGGTACCACCCAGGTACGCTACGGCTTGAACGGCACTTATGCAAGCCTGCAGGCCAGCGGTTCCATCGCGTGCACCAATGAAGTATTCGGCGACCCGTTGCCCGGCGCCGACAAGATCTGCGAATACCAGACTCTCACGCCGTCGCCAGCCCCGGCTCCATCGCCCACGCCTACACCTACGCCTACGCCGTCTCCAGCACCTTCGCCGGCTCCCGAGCCGGCCCCCGCACCGACCGTATGGACCAAATGCGCGGATGAATACGGCACCTGCCAGTTCACGGGAACCACGGAAGTGCGCTATGGCTTGAACGGCACTTATGCAGTGCGTACCGCTACCGAAAGCATCAGTTGCAGCAATGAAGTGTTCGGAGACCCCCTGCCGGGTGCGGACAAGATCTGCGAATATGCCTCAACATCACCCACGCCGACACCTTCGCCATCGCCATCGCCATCGCCGACGCCTGCACCTGCACCTGCACCTGCACCTTCCCCCGGATTACCCGCTCCTGTGCCGTCGTCCGTACCAATGACCATGTCGTGCATAGGCGGACCGGCCGTCCAGTGCAGCGGCTCGAGCGTGATAAGGATGGACAACGGCGTCGCGCTGTCAGGTTCAGGAGTCCAGGCCTATGGCAAGTCAACCAGCGATCTGGTCAAGCCATATACCAATCCTTCTGGCGCATACGGGCTGGCACCCGCCTCAGGCGGCACGGCCGAGATCCGCGTCAGCAAGGCCGGAGACGGCAGGATCTCCGCGCCTGCCGTCCTGCTGAGCAATCTTGGAATTTCCTGGGACGGCAAGGTGGAGCGGCCGATCATCATCGAAACCTTCAATCCCACTGCCGGACGCGTTTCACGCGATGCCGGCGGTGCGCTGGTATTCGGATCGCTACCCCCCAGCTCCGATCTCGGCTACTACGATTTCGGCACCAAGGGCCCGGCCGGCACCCAGCTCAACTATGCGAACAACCGCTACTTCCCTCGCAGCGGCAATCCTTCGCGCTGCGCGCCGGACATGAATCCGTGCCCGACTACCGAGACCAGCGGCGTTCAGTTCAAGGCGGGCGGCTGGCGCGCAGGCGGAATCGAGCCCGACATCACCACCGCGAGCCGCCTGCACGGTGACGGCGATGTGCATTCAGGTGACGGACCGCCCGACGCGAACGGCAATCCGACGATCCTGCCGGGCGGAAGCGGCCCCGGCGTGCCGTTCCCCGGTTCCAAGGGCTATCGGTACTTATCCAACTGGGGCTATCAATACGGAAACCTCGCCGCATGGGTGACGCAGGATACGGTCGACATCGTCGAGTGGACCGGCGGCCCCGGACCTGACGAGCACAACCAGAGCCGCAGCGGCATGGTCGCTTATGGAGACGTGACCGATCCTGCGTCCGTACCCGCGACGGGATCGGCGACCTATTACGGATTCGCCTATGGCTGGTATGCGCCGAATGCGTCTTCGGAGGCAGCGTTCTACTATGGACTCGCAACGGTGAGCGTCAATTTCAGCACGCGTCAGACAACCATATCCATCCAGAACACGCAGACCTACGATGCGGCGGCCACTCCGGTGCCTGCGACCATCAGCGCGGTCACTTACATGGGCGCAAGCGGCAGCAATGTCGCAAATTATCTGACCGGGTCGACAAACAACGGAACGATGAGTGGCGGAGTCAGCGGACGTTATTTCGGACCAGTGGCTCCGGGCGGCATGAGCGGCGCAAGCCCGGCTGAAATGGGCGGCGCATACACACTTTCAAACAGCGGCGGCGCTACCGTTGTCGGAGGCTTTCTCGCGCGGCGGCAATAAGACTCGCGCAGGGGAAGGGTATTTCCCCGGGCGCTTCCCCAGGCTGCCGGACGCTAACGGCCAGCAGCCTGGGCCTGCAGTCATGGCAGTAATGCCAGTTCCGGCAGTTGCGACAGTTGCGACAGTTATTCGTCGGGCTTGACCAGTCGGCGCATTGGCTTGCGCCTGATAACCGGCACAGGGGAAGACGACGCAGCCCCGGCGCCTCCTTCACCGCGCTGAACAATGGCTTCGGTCGGTCGGGTCTTGGGCCGGATGCTGTCCTTCGGCGCCGGCATCATGGTCGCCACCGTATGCTTGTAGACAAGCTGCAGGTTTTGTCCCTGCCTGAGGAGAATGGAATGCTGATCGAATGATTCGAGCACGCCAAACTGTTTCATTCCATTCATCAGGTAGATCACGATCGACATGCGCCGTTTGCGCAAGTCATTCAGATAAGGGCCCTGCAAGCCGTCTTTTTTACCGCTGTCCATAATGTCTAATAAGTTGGGTCGGAATGGTGCTTTCGTGCAGCCGTGGAAGCAAATGCCGTGCGCCGGGTATCCATGCATATCGGATGAGGCATCTCTGCCGGCGTCTTTGGCGCTAACGCCAGATTCTGCGCTTCGATCGGTTCGCTACGCATGTTATAAACCCATTCATCCGGAAGTGGCAGGACTTTACATCCTTTTTTGCCAAAAGGCTCAACAATGCCATATCCCACTGTACAGGACCAGCCCTGTTTAAACCCCATGCTCCGGAAAAAGGCTCCAATGTAATCAATTGGCGCGCCTGGCGTCTGCTTTTATTTTTGGATAACAAGCATTCAGTCAGAAAATAACATCCCTGTTGCCTGCAGGGTAAATGACGAAACATGTAAAACGCGTTTTGCCGACCACGAAACCACGCTGTTACAGCCGGGACCAAGAAAGAACCTTTCCCCGCCTTCGGGCTCTCAATCGGGTTGAAACAAGGGAGAATTCAATTGTCATTGTCAGAACTGCTGCTCGACGGCGTGACATCGGAAAACAAGCCGTATCAGGCTTCCTTGTCGCAGATGCTCGCGGCAATCCGGCGGCATCTGAAAATGGATGTGGCCTTCATCTCCGAATTTTCCGGGGGAAAACGGGTATTCCGCCAGGTTGACCCGCAGACGCCGGACAATCCGGTGCAGCCCGGCGCGGGTGATCCGCTGGAAGAATCTTTCTGCCAGCGTGTTGTCGACGGCCGGCTGCCGGAGCTTATTCCCGATGCGTGGCTCAACCCGGTCGCCGCGGCATTGCCACCGACCCATGCGCTCCCGGTGGGCGCGCACCTGAGCGTCCCGATCCAGATGCAGGACGGCAGCATCTACGGGACGTTCTGCTGCTTCAACCACGGGGCGGACAATACGCTCGACCAGCGGGATCTCAGCATGATGCGCGTATTCGCCGATGTCGCCGGCGAATTGATCGAGCGCGAACGCAGGCAGACGCGGCGTCGCGAAGAAATCACATCGCGGCTGCAGGCGGCCTTGCACGACGATGGACTCTCCGTCGTGTATCAGCCCATCTATGACCTCGTGCAGCACAAGGTGGTCGGCTTCGAAGCCTTGTCTCGATTTATCGCCGTGCCTGAACGCTCGCCCGATGTCTGGTTCAGCGAAGCCAATGAAATCGGCCTCGGCGGAGAACTCGAGGCGCGCGCGGTGCGCATGGGGCTGCAGGGCCTGACAGACCTGCCGGCCGACATTTATGTTTCTGTCAACATGTCGCCCGAGCACATACTCGAAGGGACCATCGACCAGCTTTTCCAGGGAAAGTCGCTGCATCGGGTTATGCTGGAAATCACCGAGCACGCCGTGGTCGAGCACTATGACGAACTGGTCAGGAAAATACGTCCGTACCGAGAACGCGGCCTGAAGGTGGCGGTGGATGACGCCGGAGCCGGTTATTCCAGCTTCCGCCATATCCTTCATTTGATGCCGGACCGGATCAAGCTTGATATGAGCCTGACACGCAATATCGACACCGACATGTCGCGTCGCGCTTTAGCCGCCGCTTTCTCCCGCTTTTCTGAGGAAACCGGCTCGGCTATCGTCGCAGAAGGCGTCGAGACCGCCGCGGAGATGCATGCCTTGCAGTCGCTTGGGGTAACCCGGATTCAGGGTTTCTATATTGGACGTCCGCTGGCGCTCCCTGCCGCAGTCCAGTTATGCTCGGGCTCAGCGGATAACGGCATGGGCAAGCTTCATTGATCCGTACGCGGCTCGATTGGCTGTTCCAAGTGCATGCCAGGCGCAATCAGCTTCTGATGGAAGGCCTTCGCCACGTCGCTGGAAAAGGCGTCAAGGAAATCCCGCTTCTTCTGTACCTGCTTGCGGTACTTGCGATCGATGGACAATAGCGGCTTCTGCGGCAAGGGAAACGGGAGAAAGAACATGCCGCTGTCCAATACCGAGGCGCCCATTCCGGCCCAGAACTCGTCGTATCTGAACTGGAATTTCTTTTCAGCGCATGGTTGCGCATCCTGCGAAATGCCGACGATACCGACGGTTCCCAGCGCTGCCGCAATCGCGGCAGCGGCTTGAGTCAGCAAAGTGCTCGGATGCGACTTATGGAAGGTTTTCGTGATCGCTTTAATCTGTTCGTGACTGCCCGCACGCCCCTGTAGGCAGCCGATCAATGTCACCTGCGCATCGTTGGCAATTCCAAAGACCTTGCCTGGTGCGATGGTAAATGCCAGCTTGTAGATCGGGGTTCCATCCAGGCAAAGGAACAAGGCAAGATCCCCTTCCTGGTCATGCTGTTCATGAGGGCCATCGAAGGAGTGTGGAAAGGACAGATTTACGCTGATGCTGCCTTCGTCCATCCGCGCCTCCCACAAGGGAATCGCTTCGTCGAATATCGCTGCGAAGAATGTCTCAGGCACGCGCGTTGAAAGAAAGCGGTAGTGGTTCGCCATCACCTCCATGCGTGTCTTGACCGGGAAATGCAGTGACAAGTAATTGCGAAGGTACTTATATTCAATTGAGGGATAGCGTTCTTTCAAAAGCCTCGGGCCTGGATGATTGAAAATCCGGGCAATCTGTATCTGGCCCCTGATGCGTGGCAGGAGCGGCAGGACCCGGTATCGCAGCGCGAAGCCGATTGAACCGAGCAGGCCACGTTCACCCCGATGTGCCAGAAGCCTCGTGGCTGCCCTCGTCATTGACGAGGCGAATTGTGCCAATGCCGTCTTGTTGCCGGCCGATCCCACCGGTTGAATCTGCTGTCTTGCGTCCATAGCTGATGGTGATGATTGGTTGATTGCGAAGACGACACCCGGATCGTCTGACCGACTCGATTCCACGCCAGACCTGCAGCTAGATTAACCATGCCTCTCCGTGATGAAAATGACATTCGTCACAAATTCCGTCAAAGGGCATCGCAATCGGCATGATCTCGCATTCTTACTTATTTAGAACAACAGCTTTAAGAATAGAAGAAGAACAGAAGAACGAAACACTGTAATTAAATGTTTCCGCAAGGAACGATTGATATGCCTGCTTTCTCTTATACTCTCTACGGAAACCGGGCAGACGGAGGCGACTCTGCTGTCTTTACAAATTGATCATGTCGTCTTCTCACTCTAATCGCTTAAGCTGCATGTCGCTTGCTACTACCTGTGTCGCCCTGTTGTTATCCGCATGCGGCGGAGGTGATGATTCAACTTCAGCCGCTCTTGCTGGCGATGCCGCGACGAGCCAGACCAGCTTGCAGGCGGCGCGCAAGAAGGTGACCTCGCCTGCACCCGCTCCAGCACCCACACCTGCCCCCGCTCCCTCCCCAACGCCTGCACCAGCACCCACGCCCGCTCCTTCAGGACGAATTGTCGGCCCGGAGTTTTTCGGCATGCACGTCGCGGCCCAGCGTCACGAAGGCTGGCCGACCGTGAAGTTCGGCACGCAGCGCCTCTGGGATTCCTGGCCGGGTGTCGCATGGATCGATATTCACAAAGGCATCGGTTCATACAACTGGTCGGAACTCGACGCTCAGGTGGCCGATTCGCTGGCGCATGGCGTGGAACTGGTCTATACCTTCGGCTATGTCCCGGCATGGGCTTCAACCAATCCGAGTGGAGCCTGCGACGGCGCGACTCCCGGTTCCTGCTATGCGCCCAATCCGCAGGCTTGGCAGGACTTCGTCAAGGCCATCACCACGCGTTACCAGGGCAAGATCAAATACTGGGAGCTGTGGAACGAACCGAACGCCGGCAATTTCTGGAAAGGCTCTAATGCGCAGCTGGTGGCGATGGCCAAAGATGCCTATTCCATCATCCGCGCCAACGGTGGGACGGTACTCTCACCCGCGCCGCAGGGCACCAGCTCGGCTGCCTGGCTGGATGCCTACTTCGGCGCTGGCGGCGCTGCCTATGCGGACGTAGTGAGCTTCCATGGTTATCTCTATGGTCCGCCGGAAACACTGAATCTACTGGTAGCCAACCTGCGCACCGTGAAAGACAAGCATGGTATCGGCGCCAAACCGACCTGGGACACGGAGCACAGTTGGGGCAATACCAGCTGGCCAATGGGCGCCGACGAGGACCAGCAGGCCGCGTGGCTAGCGCGCTACCAGGTGCTGAGCTTCTTCCACGGAATCGAGCGTTCATTCTGGTATGGATGGGAGCACTTCTCTTGGGGAACGCTGTTTGACCGCAATACCGACATCATCAAAAAGCCCGGCATTGCATATCGCGAAGTCTACAACTGGATGATCGGCGCGGGCTTCAGCCCTTGCCAGGTTACCGGCAGCCTCTATCAGTGCAAGCTGACGCGCGCCAACGGCTACGAAGCGCAGATCGTATGGAGTGCAAGCGGACAAACCAGCTACACGGTCCCGGCCGGGTACGTACGCTTGAAAACGATTGACGGTACGGCTTCGACTGTTCAGCCTGGACAGGTTATCGCTGCCGGCATGAAGCCCGTGCTGATAGAAAAGTAGTATTAATTCGACGGCGCTATTGCAGCATTGGGCGCGGCGACGGCCCTGGCGGGCATGCCATGGCGGCAATCAGGCGTCGAGAAACGCCGCCAGTCTCGCCGCGGTGGCCTTGCTTTCAAAACAATCAAGAAAGCGTTGACGCGCGGCGGCCGCTGCCGCTGCCATTCCTGATGCACTCTCGAGACGCTGAATGATCGTTGCAGCCGCCGCGTCAGCATCATCCAGCGGAACCATGCTGCCTTCCACGCCATCGACGAACATTTCAGGGATGCCGCCAACGGCCGGAGCAAAGACCGGCACGCCATGAGCCAGCGCTTCGATCAGGACCAGTGGCAACGACTCAAGCCGGGCGACATGAATATAGGCGCGATGTTTGGAAATCAGGCCGGCCGCATCAGGTATGAATCCGGCGAATCGGACGAGGTCTGCGATGCCAAGCGTGGCGGCGGAAGCGCGCAGCATGGCATGATCCGGCCCGTCACCGACCAGCGTGACGCGTAGCGAGACGCCGCGCCGGCGCGCTGCCGCGACGATGTGCAGCAGATAAGCCTGGTTCTTTCGCGGTTCCAGCGTGCCGATATTGATCAGGTCCGCATCGATAGAATTGCTTTCACGGTGCGGACGGCCAGCAGGTGCTGTGTCTGGCTCTTGCGGATCGGCGATGAAGTTGGGTACGACGGCATGCCGGGCCTGCGCAATCTCCGGGTAACGCGCACAGAGCTGGCGGCGCATGTAATCCGAGACGAACACAAGGCCATCGACCTGATGCAGGATCTGATGTTCGCGTGCGCGGATGGCGCGAAAGAGCCGGCCGTCCGGAGCGATCAAGCCCTTCCCTGCCCATTCGTCGGCCTGCGACTCGTTGAAATGCACCACCATCACCACCCGCTGCTGCGGCCCGCGCCGCGCGGCAAGCGCGGCCTGTGCGGAAGGCGGGCATTGAGCATAAACGACGCAGGGCTCCCCTCCTTGCAGATGCATGCGCAGCATGCGCTCCAGGAATACCTTGTGCCAGTGTTCATGCCACCATACGCCGGCGGCAGATGATACCGGTTCGACAAGTTTGCGGAGGCCGAATACCGGGACTACCTGCCACCATGGCGGATCGAAAGGCGTCACCAGCGTCGCGGTGCGCCCCGCCTTCTGCATTGCAGCGAGCACGGCGCGTACATGTGTTTGCAATCCGGTCTGCCCCTCCCTCCGCATCAGGGATGCGACCCGAATGATCGCGGAGGATGCCGCTGGGCGATCCAGCGGGATGTCCATTGCCTTCACCGATGGCATGCGCGCGTTCATGGCACGAGATTCCGGCTAAGTTCAGTGGCGGACGCTTCGGCAAGCGCGTCGTCATAAATGCGCATGAGTTGCAGGTAGTTTTCCTCAGGCGTATATCGCGACTGGTATTCCTCGCGTGCGTTGCGTCCCATCTGCAGCATTTCCTCGGGATGGGTGTTAGCCCAGGTGATCTTGCTTGCAAGGTCTTCCACCGACCCTGGCTCGGCAAGCAATCCGGTCTTGCCGTCATCGATCAATTCCTCCATGGCGCCGTGGCGCGAAGCTATCACCGGCAAGCCGCAGGCGAAAGCTTCGAGAATGACCATGCCGAAGGTTTCGTACCAGATGCTGGGCATGATGAGATAGGCGGCGCTGCACATGGCGGCGATCACGTCCTGGTTATCAAGCTCGCCTAGATACTCTACGCGGGCATGGTCAACCAGCAAAGGCAGCTCGGGGCCGTCGCCGATCACCTTGACCGATAACCACGGCAGCGCGTCGATGGCATGACGAAGAACACGGATGCCCTTCTCGGGCGCCAGCCTTCCGACGAACAGCGCACCCGATCTCGGTTGCTCGGGCGGCGCGGGCACGTCAACGAAATGCGGCTTGATCATGATGCGCTCGGCCGGCAAACCGCCCTGAATGAATTTCTGTTCACAGAACCGGTTTAACGCGATATATCGGGTAACCTTGTTGCGATAAGTGCCCAGTGTCCGATGCACCGCGAGCATGCTGGTCAACACCGTTGATTGCAGCACCGAGCCGCGATAGCACCCGCGCAGAGCTCCTCGCCACGGGGTGCCTCCCAGGCAATCTTCGCAGACCGCATTCGAACGCAGGAACATTGCCTGTGGACAGATCAGACGGAAGTTATGCAGTGTCTGCACTACCGGCAGCGCATTGCGTGCCGCAGCCCAGAACAGCGAAGGCGACACCAGCGGAAAGGTATTGTGAACGTGCAGGATGTCTGGATCAAAGTCCCGCACAAAGCGTTCCAGGTCCCGCACCGTCTGCGAAGACCAGAATGTCTGCTGCAATAGCTTCGGCGGCCCGATATCGTCGATACTGTCGTTGCGCCGGATGTAGGATTCGACTTCATGGCCATGCCGGCGCAACAGCGCGGCTTCCGCTTCGGCGACGACATCCTCACCCCCTCGACGTCGATACTTGTTATGCACGATCAAAATTTTCATCTCAATGGCGCTGTTTTCACGGACTGCGGTTGGTCGGAACAAGACGCCGTTGCCTTGCTGAGTGTGGAAGTCATGGTGTTGGGGTCTTGCGTGGCATGTGCATCCAGCCAAGGGAGCAGTTCTATCGGCACCTTGGCGGTATAGCCACCGGCGGCGGCCTTCTGAATGATGCGGATAAAGCGTGCCGCGGCCTGCAGCAATGGCCTTGCTGCTGTGGCCCTGGCGATTCGACTGGCCCGCTGCTGTACCAGCAGGCCTTCCCGCCGTCCGCGTTGGCGCAGGCGTGACGTGTTGGTCTTCTGCGCTTCGTAATAGCGCATGCAGGACAGATAGTGCGGCATGTGGGCAATCTTCGTACGAGCGGAAAACCGCTCCCATAAATCATTGTCCATAGCCAGATGAAAATAGGGCCGTACGCCGCCGACCGCTTCATACAATCGCCGTCGCCAGAACATTGAAGGCTGTGACACGTAGTTGTAATCATGCAGGAATACGAAACGGTTGAATCCCATTTCCCGCTTCGGACGGAGTGGAGCGCCGTTGATGTCTATCCAAATCGAGTCGCCGAATACCGCATCGACTTCCGGGTGGTCGCGGAAGAATTCGCCGACACGCTTGAGAGCGCCAGGCAGCAGAATGTCGTCCGAGCACAGCCAGCCTGCGATATCCCCCGTGGCACGCGCAAACCCCTTCATGAGCGCATGCGACTGACCGTGGTCGCGTTCCGATACCCAATAGGCAAGCGCGTCACTGTGGCTGGCGATGATGTCTCGGCTGCCATCGGTCGATCCGCCGTCAATGATGATGTATTCCAGACCGCTGTAGTTCTGCGCACGCACCGAACGTATCGTCTGGTCCAGGAAGCGGGCCTGCTGGTAGGAACATGTGACCATTGAAATGGTCGGCAGGGAGGGTTTCATGATGTCGGAGTCTGCTGTTCGGTGGATGCGGCGCCGGCAGGCCGGGTGATTTTCAGGGCGGCGCCTGTCAGCAGGCCAAGGTTGGCCCATAGCAGGAACGCCTTGCCTGGCTGCAGGAAGATCGGGTTGAACGCGTAGGTAATCACGCCGACGATGCTCATCGCGGCCAGGGTGTGCGCATACGGCGCCAGCGGATGATCGCGCCAGGCGGGAGACAGTACGCGCACTGCCGCATGGAGGGCAATCCGCGCCAGCGCCCACGCCCAGAGCACGATGGCAAGCGCTCCGCCGTTGGCCAGCATGTCGAGAATATCGCTGTGGGTAGGCAGGATATTGTCCGATACACCGGTATCGAAGCCGGTGAATTCCTCTGATCCCGGAGCGGCGAACCAAGTCCCTATCCAGGGGGATTCGAGAAAACGCAGCCAGGCGCGCTCGTAGGTTAGCAGGCGGAATTCCGGACTTCCGCTCGGCAGGTAGGCGGCACGGTTCAGGTAAAGATAGCCGATGAGCGCGCCAAGAGCGATGACGGCGATGAGCGTCCAGTTGATGACAGCGGCGCGTTTGACGATATGCATATCCGCCCAGCGGCGCCAGACGACGACGATATAGAGGTAGCCGATGACGGAAAGAGCGGCAAGGTAACCGGTGTTCTTCTTGAAAAGGAAGGCCAGCAGAATGAAAAATGCAACCTTGCCGGCCCTCGCCGTCATGGAGCCGGAGCCCAGCGCGGCAAGCACGGCCAGAGCCGGAAACAGGTATTCGAGTTCATGGTAGACCTGCTTGACGCCGTAATTGACCGCGAGTCCGCAGAACACGATCACGCCTGCGACGGTAACGCAGTTGAAGTACCGGCGCATCAGTTGCACCGGATTGCGGCTATAGAGCACCATCGCTGCCGACAGCGGAGCGATGCAGATGTATACGCCGGCGACGAGAAAACTGTTCTGAATGCCGAAATGGAACCGCGCCACCAGTCCTCCACCGATGATGAAAGCCGCCAGCGCAAGAAGCGGCGCCATGATGCTCAGCATTTCCCGCATCGGCAAGCGTTCCTTTATTGAAAAGCCGGCTCTTCCTGCGTGCGCGGCTGCTTGCATGTGGTAGCCGGCCACCGACAGAACCAACGCCGACAAGGCAAGGAGCAGCGCAAGATGCTTGGTATGGATCATCCGTTCCAGCAGCATGTCGAGCGGGTCGACCGCAATCAGCAGAGCCAGCGCCAACGCTGCAAGGAACGCGTAATCGGTCAGTACCAGCGGCGAGGTCCTGGCGCCGGCAGGATAAATTGCGGTGAGCCGCACAGTGCTCATGGCCGCCCCCTCGGGCCCGGGCCACGCCGAAGCATGGAACTTCTATGCATGTGTGGCCTCCAGATCAGGCAGCTGCTGAAACCTTGCCGCCACCAGCGCGCCTTGCAGCAGCATCGATGTGGTTGCGGTCAGTACAGTCGCGAAGGCAGCCCCCTTCAAGCCCTGGTGCCAGACCAGCCAGATGCCGATAGTCAGCGTAACTGCGGTGGCGCCGAGGTTGGCGAGAAACGATGCGCGGGAATCCTGCATCGCGAGCGAGTAGGCGCCGAGCACGGTACCAAGCAGCATGGATACTGTTCCCAGCGGCAGGATACGCAGGATGTCGGCGGCGCCGTCATAGGTGCCTTGGTACATGAGGCTCAGCAGCGGACGCGCGGCCAGCAGCATGACGCACACGAAGACGAGGCCGCCGCCTGCCGTATAAGCCAGAGTACGAAGCAAATGGCGCTTGAATGCCTCTCTCCCCTGCTGGCGCAAGAGCGTAGCCGCCCGGACCGGAAGATAGTTGTCGACGCTTTGTACGACGACGGTCGTGGCGCTTAGCAGATTGCGGCATGCCATGAACGAGGCAACTGCCACCGGACCCAGCCCGGCCAGCAGGAAAGGATAGATCTGGCTTGCGCCCCAGACGGCGAGCACCGTGGGGATCAGCCAGCGTGACAGTTGCCAGTGCTGCCGCACCACCGCCTTCATGGGAGCGGCTGTGCCAGTGTCGCTGCCGCGCAGCGCGCGCGCGCCGAGGAGGAAGGCCAGCAGGGTCGGTGCAGCCATCAGGATGAACACGTCCGCGCCGCTGAAACCGTGGAAGGCTTCCGCCGCAAGCAACAGCAGCATCCTGCCGCCATAGGCAAGTGCATCATTCATCAGCGCCTTGTCCAGGCGGTTCAGCGTGTACCAATAGCGGCGCAGCGTTTCCTGGAGAAAGGAGCAGCCGATGAACAGCGCGCAGCTGAGCATGACAGCATTGTCGGGAAAGAAATGCGTCGATAACTGCCATACGACCAGTCCCGCCAGAGGGATGGCAAGCGCATGCGCGCGCAGCAGCGTGACAAGCCGCGCTGTCACGGCACCGGGCTTTTCGCCCGAGCCAAGCACGTTCATCGGCTGCGTGATTGCCGCGCGATGCATGTTTCCCAGGAAAACAGTACATAGCAAGGCCAGGCTGAATAGGCCGAACTCCGCCGCAGGCAAATGACGACCGATGTAAAGCACGCTTAGAAAATTGCAGCCCGACACCAGCGCCTGATCGAGCAAGGCGAGGTTACGCGGTTCCTGCAGGGCAAGCCTCATGAATTCCTTTCAGACATCGTGTGTCATGCGGGATCAGCCGACATGGCGTCAGAAATCGAGAAGCACGGATCCGACGCCGGCGATGCCGTTTGCCGTCAGTTGAGTGCTCAGCGCGCTGGCATCGGCGACGCGCGTAGTGTTCTTCCGTGCGACCAGCAGCACGCCTCCGATGCGAGCGGCGATTGCATGCGCGTCGGCCGAGGTTGCGAACGGCGGCGAGTCAACGAGAATGACGTCGAATGCTTCGGACAGACGCTTTTGCACGTGCGAGAAAGCATCCTGCCGGGCGACCTCGACATGGCTTGTCGGCAGCGCACCGGCTGGCACTACGGCAAGCAGCGACAGGTTCTCGGGGTTCTGTACGGCTTCCATGCCGATCCGCCCCGACAGCATGTCAGTCAATCCGAGCGCATTGTTCAAGCCGAACAATTGATGCTGCCGAGGCCTGCGCAGATGAGCGTCGATCAACAGCGTGCGCATGCCCAGCTGGGAAAACGAGATCGCCAGATTGGCGACGAAAACGCTGTTGCCGTCGCCGGGATTGACTGCTGCAACCGATAACCATTGATGGCCGCGAGCGAACCAGCGGGTAATGATCTGGGTGCGAATCGACCGAAGGACTTCCGCCTCCGCGCAGTCGGGCGCATAGGCTGCCACCAGCAATTCCGATTGAACGCCTGTTGCTGTTTCGTTGAAGGGATGACCGAATTGCTGCGCCAGTACCCGCTGGATGTCGGCCTCCGAGACCAGGTTCAGGCTGCGTGCCGCCTCGCCGTAACGGATTCCCCGTTCTTTCTGCATGGTGGCGATGCGCTCGGCCTGCACCGGGTCGATTCGCCCCTGCTCGACCAGAATACGGCCCATGCGTGAAGCGGGAACTTGTTCCTGCGAACGTGAAGCAATGGTATAGATCGGGGAATTCATCAGCGGCCTCGGTCAGCTCAATCAATGGTGGGCAAGCAATTGCGGGATCGGTGCGCCAGGCAGTCGGGCGCCCGTTTTCCTGTTGGGCTTCCAGTCGATGCTGCCGAGGACCGGCAGCTGCATCGCCTCTGCGAGGTCGACGGCAGTACGTACGCGGCGATCGCGCATCTCTGCCATCAGTCCGGCTCCGAGCCCGAGTAGCAGGCCGGCCAGCACGGACAAGCCGATATTGATGGGCAGGTTCGGGAAACTTGCCCTGAACGGCGGCTGCGCTGCGTTCAGGACGGTGGCGTCCGGCTGGTTGAAGCGTCCTTCGAGGTGGGTCTGGCTGACGCGCTTGGTGGCATTGTCATAGGCGGACTGCGCGCTTTCCACTTCCTTGGCCAGCAATGACAGTTGGTCGCGGGCCTGGTTTAGCTGTAGCACTTTTGCTTTCTGTTCATTCACGGCATTGCGCAATTCGGCTTCCCGTTCCTGCAGGATGGATGCACTGCTTGCCACGCCGCCGGTTGCAGCGTTGACGTTGCGTTCGAGCGCGGCGCGCAGTCGATCCAGTTCCACCCGGGCCTGCTGGTAGCTGGGATGGTCGGCGGTGAAGCGTGCTTCGGTCTGCGCAAACCTAGCTTCGGCCTGCGCCACCTGCGAGCGCATGTTCTGGATCAGCGGGCTGGCCAACACATCCGGCGAAACGGTGTTGTCGGCCCTGCTGTTGCGCTGGCGCGAACGCGCATCGGTCAGCTGTCCCTGCACTGTCACCAGTTGTGCCGACAACTCCGTCAGGCGCAGTGACTCCACGTCGAACCGGCCATCGGCAGAGGAGAGACCGTGTTCCTGCTGGAACGCGGACAGGCGTTTCTGCGCTGCTTCCAGCGACTCGCGCAGCGTTTTCGCCTGGTCGTTCAGATAGCTGGCCGCGCCGCGTGCCGGAGCAACCTTCAGCTGCAGGCTCGTCTCCTGATAGGCTGCAGCGAACGCATTGGCGACTGCGGCAGCCTCTTCCGGGGACCGGGCCTGATAGGTAAGGTCGACAACATTGCTGTCGCGGGCGGGAACAACTTCGAGTTTCTTCAGGAGCCGTTCGCCGATCCAGTCGTCGATATTGCCGCGACCTTCCGTCGCGCTCTCGAACTTTTCACGCAGATCGGGGCGTTCAGCCAGCTTGAGTTCCTTCACCACCTTGATTGCTGCGGACCGGCTTTTAATGATATTGACCTGAGTCTGCAGATAGCTTGGCATCATCTGCCCGGGATAAGCAATGCCGGTAACCGGATCGATGCCTGTGTAGTTGAGCACCAGCGTGGCGGTCGCCTTGTAGGACTTCGGGAGGATCAGGCTCAGCAGTAGGACAACGCCAACCGTCGCCGCAAGGATCCCGAGGATAAGCTGGTGCCGCGCGCGCAGCACGAGAAGAAGTTGTGACAAAGTCATCGCCAGGCCTTATGAATCGACGTATCCGGATTGAAAGCGAAAGCCGCATGCGAGGTATGCGAGAACCGTACGCCTGGACACTATTGAATGCGCCGGCCCTGCACTGAACTGCCTCGAACGGTTCCATGGCAAGCTCACGCCCGGTCAAACAGGACGCATCCATGAATTAACAAACTGTTACAAGTTTCGATTAGACATGATCGGCTTGGTGCAAGCTTTGCTATCCACCAATAAGGTCCCTGTCTGCAATTGATAATGAACAATTGTCTAACCGCACCGGTTTAGTGCGCATCGTGCTTTCAATTTGAGGAAATCAGAAAAAATGCCCGCTCGAGGCGGGCATTCGTATTGAGAGGGAGTGCGGGTCGGGTCCAACAGCCCAACCCGCGTTTAATGCTTACTGCGTAGCGCAGGTAAAGCTTTGCGCCAGGTTTACGTCACCACTGCCGCGATACTTCGGCCAGCTAGGATAATCGCACAGCGGCCGCGTGCGTCCCGGCACGCCGGCGGTGTCGGCCACCGTCTGGTTGGGCGGCACGACTCCTCTCTCCACCCAGTTCTCGAGCGTGGTCAGCGAATCCCAGGCGGCATTGAAAACGCTGCTGACGGCATGCCCGTATCCCGGGATTTCGTAATAGCGCATGAAGCTGTCCACCCTGGCCGAGCCCATTGCATTGCGCAGCCTGTCGTAATACTGCTGGGTCGCGCGGGTGCTGACCAGCGCATCATGCGAGCCATGCGCCATCAGAATCTTGCCGCCCTTGTTCAGGAAGGGCGAAAGGTCGGTCTTGTTGGCATCCTGGATGCCGGTCAGCTCGACGATGCGCGCCTGCCATGGCCCCGGGTTCTGCGGATCGAGCGCCAGTGAATTGAAGTTCGGGTCGCGCGTGACGAAATACTTCACCCACTGATCCCAGAACGTGCTGCCGTAAGGCGGACTGGTCGTCGCCGTCACCGGCGGCATTGGGTTGGCCGGCTGTTCCGTGCCGAGCGACAGCGTGAGCACGGTCGGCTGCAGCGGGCTGGTGCCTGGAATGCCGAAGTCGGTCCCCCAGGTATTGAAGCCCGGATAGCTGGTCTCGCCGCTGGCCAGCGCATAGTTGAGCGCAAGCGGCGTATTGATCACGTTGAAGGCGGCAATCTGCGCATCCGACAGGCAGGTATCCCCGGTATCGGTACCATCGGGGCAGCGCAGCGGTGCGCCGTTGAGCGTCGCGGTCGCGAGGTTGAAGGTGGCATTGCACTGGTTGACGTTGCTGATCAGGCCGTCCCGCACGCCGTCCAGGCCGTCGCAGGCTTCCATCGAGGCGTCGTACATCAGCTTGCGCTCGGCGCGGTTCGGGTATGCGCCCGGCTTGGCAAGCTCGCGCGTGATGCGGCCGAACTGAAGATCGAGTGCCGCCGCGTTCCACGCTGGATAGAGAACGATGGCACCGTCGAAATCCTGGGGCCAGTTCTGCACCGCGAGCAGCGCTTCACGGCCGCCGGTGGAGCCGCCGGCGAAGTAGGTTTTCTGCACGGTGTCGGCCGCATAGCGAGACTTGATGATGGCCATCGCGACATCCCGCGTTTTCTTCAATGCGTCGCCGGAAAAATTGCGCAGGGCTTCGTCATTCGCGCCGAAACTGCCGTCGCGGCTGCCGGCCGCATTGGCCTGGTGGCCGGAATCGCTGCCGAAGGTCGCATAGCCGCGCCCCAGCGGCACCGGACTGTCGGTCGGGCCCGCCGGCACATTGCCGGTTCCGGTCGCAATGGTGCCGTTATAGCCGCCGCCGCCGAACATCATCGCCTTGCTGTTCCAGTTGGCGGGCAGGTTGACTTGGAACTTGATCTTCGGCGCCGCGGGATCGACCGGATTGATGTCGCCCTGCACCCGGCAGTATTCCCCTACCGCCGTCGCACCGGTGCCGGCGGCGGGCACGACCTGGCTGCTGGTCACGGTCGCGCCCGTGGTCGGCAGGCCGATCGATGCCGGCGCTATGGTCATGCCGTTAAGCTGGGCGCAGGTCATGGGTGCCTGGGCGGAAGCCGCCGGCGGGGCAACCGGGTCATCATCGCTGCCGCCGCATGCGGCCAGCATGCCGGCCGCCATCACTGCCGCGGTAAAGGGCGCGTACAGCGTATTTCCTTTGTCTATCCTCATGTCTCACTCCTGTCGTTTCGCCGTTGTCTATCAAATCATGCCGCCGGCGCTGCTGGCCAATCCAGTATAAGGAGACCGGCTTGAATCCCGGCGGCACACGCGTTTTAACAATGACAAATATCAATACAAGCAATACGGGCTGCGGCCAATACTTCCTATGCCCAGGCTGGCTGGCGATGTCCGGGCAGGAGACATTTACATATACAAGGAGAGAGACAATGATGATGAAAAAGACAGCTGCCGCGGCTGCGGCAAGCGCCGCCATGGCCATGTGGATCGCCCTTCCCGTCCATGCCCAGGTGTCCGGCGATGTGGTCCGGGTCGGACTGATCACCGACATGTCCGGCCTCTATGCCGATATCGACGGCTCCGGCGGCGCCGAGGCAGTCAAGATGGCGATCGCCGACTTCGGCGGCACGGTGCTGGGCAAGCCGATCGAATTCGTTTCCGCAGACCATCAGAACAAGGCCGACATCGCCGCCTCCAAGGCGAGGGAATGGTTCGACCAGCAGGGAGTGGACATGCTGCTGGGCGGTTCCAACTCGGGCGCCGGCCTTGCGATGGCGAAAATCGCCGCGGAAAAGAAGCGGCCCTACATCAATATCGGCGGTGCCACCGCCCGACTGACCAATGAAGACTGCACGCCCTACACCGTGCACTATGCCTACGACACCGTGGCGCTGGCCAACGGCACCGGCTCGGCCATCGTCAAGCAGGGAGGCAAGAACTGGTACTTCCTTACCGCAGACTACGCGTTCGGCGCGTCCCTGGAGCGGGATACGGCGGAAGTGGTGAAAGCGGCGGGCGGCAATATCGTCGGCAGCGTCAAGCACCCGCTCTCGGCATCGGATTTCTCCTCCTTCCTGCTGCAGGCGCAGACATCGAAGGCACAGATCCTCGGCCTCGCCAATGCCGGCGGCGACACCATCAACTCGATCAAGGCCGCCAATGAATTCGGCATCACCAAGAGCATGAAGCTGGCGGGCCTGCTCATGTTCATCAATGATGTGCATGCGCTCGGGCTGAACCTGACCAAGGGCATGTATCTGACCGACGGCTGGTACTGGGACCAAAGCGAAGAATCGCGACAGTGGGCGCGGCGCTTCTTCGGCGTGATGAAGAAAATGCCGTCCATGATCCAAGCCGCCGATTACTCGGCGACGATGCATTACCTGAACGCGGTGAAGGCTGCCGGCACCGACGATCCGGACAAGGTGATGGCCCAGATGAAGAAAACCAAGGTGAATGACTTCTTCGCGAAAAACGGCGAGATCCGCGGCGACGGCCGCATGGTGCACGACATGTACCTGATGCAGGTAAAGGAGCCTTCGGAATCGAAATATCCTTGGGATTACTACAAGGTGGTGCAGACCATTCCCGGAGAACAAGCCTTCACCACGAAAGCGCAGAGCAAGTGCGCGCTGTGGAAATGATTTGATTGCCTGGAACAAGGCACTGCCTGCACCGAAGCCATCTGCAGGGTATTTACAGCATTAAGACAGGCGTCCCGGAGACGGACGCCGCCGCTTCCGTGCCTAGTCCAGTCAAACTGAAAACGCTATAGCGGAAAGAAAAAACACCCTGTCCGGAATCCCGGCCCGCCATTCGGCTGTCAGCTTGATTCACTCGACAGGGTGCGGGAACCGCCAATCCAATCGGCCGGTGCGTGCTGACAAAGCCACGCGCACCGGCCTCATCCCCGCCATGCATATCGGTTGCGTGTGCAAGGAGTAATCGAAGTTTAAGGGCTCTTTCCTTCAGGGGAGGAAAACCATAAATGATTGCCATCAAGATTTTTCGCCCGGTGTTGCGTCGTTGCAAAAGCTTATGAAAACATCTTTTTTAATCATTAATTTCTGAAATGCTTAAGCATGGAAGACTGGAAACGTCGTAATACATCATCGCTTCATCGTTTCATGAAACGTGATTAATCCGTTCCGTCTCGTTAATCATGAGTCTTGATGATTGAGCAATCACAAAGCTGCATGGAGTTGTGTCGCATCCCATCGCTAACAAAGCCAGGTCGGTTCTATGATGATTATTTATTGAGCATCAATCCGATGTTCCCGACTTTCCCTGCAACACTTTTGTGACGAAGGATTCCGCATGCGAATTTCAGATGCCCCCGATGTCTCTCTTGCACACCAGCTTGCGCGCCGCAAGGCGTTGAAGCGGTGCGCCCTGGCAATCGCCTCCTGCTTCTCCGGCATGCCGGCGCTCGCCCAAAGCAATGGCCCCGCGCGGCAGCTCGATGTCCCCTATGTGCCAACGCCGCAAAATGTCGTCAACCGCATGCTCCAGATGGCAAATGTCGGCAAGAACGATGTGCTGTACGACCTTGGCTGCGGCGACGGAAGGATGGTCGTCACAGCGGCAAGGAAGTATGGTGCTCAAGGAATCGGCATCGACCTCGATCCCAAGCGCATCAAGGAAGCCAAGGACAATGCCAGGAAGGCAGGCGTGGGCGGCAAGACGAAATTCATGGTCGGAGACCTGTTTGCCACCGATCTTTCCGAAGCGACGGTGGTGACCCTGTATTTGCTTAACAGCGTCAACCGCAAGCTGCGCCCGCAACTATGGAAACAACTGAAACCGGGCACGCGTGTCGTATCGCACGCCTTCGACATGGGCGATGAATGGCCTCCCGAGAAGACCGAAGTCGTCGAAGGCAGCACGATCTATTACTGGACGATTACGGAAGCGCAGAAAAAAATGGCATGAAAATGGCATGAATCAGGCAGCAAGACAGACCTGAAGACAGCAAGAGGGAGAACCATCGTTGCATGAATCAACCAATTACCTTTCCAAGGAGACAAACGATGTTGAACAGTCCTATCCCGCTATCGAAGTTTTTCGCAGGCAGCTTGATCGCGGCATCCATGCTTGCCTTGCCCGCTCATGCCGAACAAAGCTGCTTCCCTTCCAAGTTCGGTCCCGATGACCAGATCGGGAACCTCAATTACGTTACGCCCGAAAAGACGCTTCGAGCGAGCAAGCTGATCAAGACCGGAAAGTCATATCGGCTCGGCATCGAGACCAACAAGAATACGCCCGCCTTCGCGCCCCGTACCTTCGAACTGAGCGTGGTGCAGCCCGGCCAGGAAAACGGGCCGCTCGGACCGAGCAAGACGAGTTACAACGATGACATCATCAACGGCTGGGTCGGTATCGGTTCTCAGCTGGACGGCCTGGGTCATATCGGGATCGACGACGTCTATTACAACTGCAACAAGGCATCCGACTTCGTCAGGAAAGACGGCTTGAGAAAGCTCGGCATTGAGCAGGTCCCGGCGATTGCCACGCGGGCCATCCTGCTCGACATGACCAGTTATTTCGGCATGAATCCCGTCAAGGAAGGCACCCCCTTCAACAAGGCGGAGATCGACGGCGCGATGCAGAAACAGGGTATCAAGTCCATTGAGAAAGGGGATGTCGTCCTGTTCTATACCGGCTGGGCGAAACTGATCGGCAAGGACGATGCGCGCTACAGCGCAGGCGAACCCGGGCTGGGCATCGAGGGCGCCAGGTATCTCGCATCGCTTGGAGTGGCCATGGTAGGCTCCGACAGCTGGGCAGTCGAGGTGCTGCCGGCCGAGCCGAATGCAGGTACGTTCGAAGTTCACCAGATCCTGCTGCCCATGAACGGTATCCATATACTCGAAAACATGAATACCGAAGAAATGGTGAAGGATCAGGCGTGGGAATCCTTCTTCACGCTCGGGCCGTCGAGAATCACCGGCGCCGTGCAGGCGATCATCAATCCCATCGCAATAAGGTAAACGACGCAATCCGCGACGCGAGCCGCCTGCAGTCCGGAGCCGCCGCCGCGGTTCCGGTCCGCTACCTCAAGCCGAGCAAGGTCAGGACCACGATCATCAGGGCGAACGACAGCACCTTCCAGAACATCACCGGATTGCGTTCGATCAGCGGTGGTCGTGTCTTGCGCTGGAAAGCCTGGTTGGGATGATGCAGGTCGAATACGAACTCCGCTACGTCTTCATGGCGCTGGCCGGGATCCGGATGCACAGCCATCCTGATCGCTTCGTCGATCCAGGCCGGAATGTCGGGCCTTATCTCCGGCGAGGGCTGGTATTTCAGCCTGCGTTGCTCCGCCCTGGTTTTCAGCTTTGCCACTTCGGCGCCGTAAGGCAGCCTTCCGGTGAGCATCTGGTAGGCGATCACGCCAAGGGAAAAAATGTCGGAACGCGCAGAACCGTCGTCACCGATGAAATATTCCGGTGCCGCATATTGCGCCGTGCCGAGCAGGCCGTGGCGCTCGAGCGGTGATGCGATTTCCATCAGTCCGGCCACCCGGGTGGCGCCGAAGTCGATGATCTTCACGGTTCCGGTGCTGTCGATCATGATATTTTCCGGCCGCAGGTCCTGGTGCACCATTTCCAGCCGGTGAAAGGCGCGCAAACCTTTGGCGATCTGGTCCATGATCGCACGCACCGTCTCCAGCGCCGGACGCGGATGGTCGATCATCCATTGCGCCAGGGTCTGGCCTTCGATGTACTCCGTGGCCACGTACAGATAATTGCGCTTGCGGGTTTGCGTACAAGGCTTCAATACATGGGCGCTGTTGATGCGGCGGGCGATCCACTCCTCCATCAGGAATCGCTCCAGATACGCCGGGTCATCGCGCAGGTCGATCGACGGTATTTTCAGGATGACGTGGGTTCTGGTTTCTTCGTCGAGGGCGAGGTATACATGGCTGCGGCTGCTGGCATGCACTTCGCGGACGATCCGGTAACCATCGAACATCGATCTCGCTTCCGGCAGCGGCGGAAAAGGAAGGGTGGACAGGCGCCGGTAGATCTCGTTTGCCTCCGGGCTCGGCAAGGCATCGATCCGCACCACCTGCAGGGTGAGATTGTCATTGCTTCCGCGTCGATAGGCTTCTTCGACGATGCGCCGGGCGGCATCATCCAGATTATTGCCCGCGCGTTCGATCTCCGCCGTGATGAAGGATGCATCGACATGTTCATACACGCCGTCGGTGGCCAGCACGAATACATCCCCCGGCGCCACTTCCCGAGTCCGGTAGTCGATGTCGACATGGGTATCGACGCCAAGCGCCCTGCCGAGATAACTCGTTTCCGCCGATATCCGCACGCGGTGATCGTTGGTCAGCTGCTCGAGCGCATTGCCGCTTACCTGGTAGATGCGGGCGTCGCCGACGTGGAAGAGATGCGCGGTGTTCGACTTGATGACCATCGCGCTCAGGGTGCAGACATAGCCCCGGTCCTTGTCGAAGCGGTACTGGCTCTGCCGCGTCTGCGCGTGCAGCCAGGAATTGGTTGCCACCAGCACGCGCTCAATCGAGGTCTTCACCGACCATGCTTCGGAAGTGCAGTAATAATCTTCCAGCACGCTGGTGACCGCGGACTGGCTGGCGATGTGGCTGACATCGCTGCTGCTGATGCCGTCAGCAAGCGCGATGACGAAGCCTTTCAGGCCGAGCTGCGGCTCTTTCGGCATGCAGGCACCGTGGAAATCCTGGTTGCCCGGCTTGCGCCCCTTGTCGGAATGCTGTCCAACGGAGATTTTCAACTGATCGCTCATGTGCGGTACAAGGTTTGAAAAAAAGCCCCGGTACCAGACGGCACCGGGGCTCTCTCTTCCGCGCCGGCGGTGGTATGCCGGGCGGCGAATCCGGAGGTCGAAAGGAGAACCGATTATTTGAACGAACGCTTCGGCGCGGTCTTGATGTGCGTGGTGTACAGCGTCAGGCCGGTGAAGGCCAGGCCGCCGATCAGGTTGCCGAGCACCGTGGGAATCTCGTTCCAGATGAGGTAATCCATCAGCGAGAAGTGGCCGCCGAGCAGCAAGCCGGACGGGAACAGGAACATGTTGACCACGGAGTGTTCGAATGTCATGTAAAAGAACAGCATGATCGGCATCCACATCGCAATGACCTTGCCGCTGACCGTGGTAGAGATCATCGCACCGACTACACCGGTCGACACCATCCAGTTGCAGAGCATGCCGCGAACGAACAGCGTCAGCATGCCGGCCGCGCCGTATTCCGCATAGCCGAGCGTGCGGCTTTCGCCGATTACGCCGATTGCATGGCCGACCGCGCTCGGCTCGGTGGAGAAGCCGTTGGTAAAGATGATGGCCATCATCACGGCGACGGTGAAGGCGCCGGCGAAGTTGCCGAGGAAAACCAGGCCCCAGTTCTTCAGGATCGCCTTGATGGTGACTCCCGGGCGCTTGTCGAGATAGGCCAGCGGCGTGAGCACGAACACGCCGGTCAGGAGGTCGAAACCAAGCAGGTACAGCATGCAAAAGCCTACCGGAAACAGCACAGCGCCCAGCAGCGGCTGGCCAGTCTGGACCGAGATGGTGACGGCGAACACGGCGGCAAGCGCGAGGATTGCGCCGGCCATGTAGGCGCGGATGAGGGTATCGCGTGTCGACATGTAGATTTTCGACTCGCCCGCGTCAACCATCTTGGTGACAAATTCCGAAGGTGCCAGATAGGCCATGATGTTTTCTTCCCTTAACTTACTATGATTAGAATTGATTAAGAAATCAGCAGCGTGCTGTCAGGCCTTGCTGTCAGGCCTTGACCCACACCGTGCGGTTCTCCACCCGCACCTGGTACGCGCTCACGGAGTTGCGCGGCGCTTCCAGGCATTCGCCGGTTTCCAGATCGAAGTGATGCTTGTAGATCGGCGATGCCACCATGATCCTGTTGCCGAGGTTGCCTACCAGCCCGCGCGACAGCACGCTGGCCTGGGAATTCGGGTCGAAGTTGTCGATCGCGAACACCTGCTCGGCGTCGCCGAGGAGCCTGAACACCGCCACATGCCGTTCCCGCAGCAACGCACAGATGCCGGTGTTGGGCACGATGTCATCGATCGAACACACCGCGTGCCAAGTCGCTTCGGCATTTTTCTCCGCCGGTTCGGCCGGCATGCAGTCCAATGCCGCGTTTTCCATTGCTGCTTCCATCGTCGCTTCCATGTCGTTGTTCCTTTCTTATGCCACTTGCGCAATCGGGATGGTCTTCCTGCGTTCTTCCTGGGTCGCCGGGCGGATCTGCCCTCGCTCCTCGACGAACACCACGTTCTGGTCCGGCACGTCGCTGTTGACGAACTGCCGGAAGCGCTTGCGCGTCTGCTCGTCCTCGACTGCGTTTTTCCATTCGCAGGCATAGGTATCAACTACGTGTTGCATGTCCGCTTCCAGTTCCGCGGCGAGCCCCAGCTTGTCGTTCACCACGACCTCCTTGAGGTAGTCGAGGCCGCCTTCCAGGTTGTCGCGCCAGACGCTGGTGCGCTGCAGGCGATCTGCGGTGCGAATGTAGAACATCAGGAAGCGGTCGATGTACTTCACCAGCTGTTCCTTCGACAGGTCCGACGCCAGCAGCTCGGCATGGCGGGGCTTCATGCCGCCGTTTCCGCAGACGTACAGGTTCCAGCCCTTCTCGGTGGCGATCACGCCCACGTCCTTGCCCTGCGCTTCGGCGCATTCGCGGGTGCAGCCCGATACGCCGAACTTGATCTTGTGCGGCGCGCGCAGACCCTTGTAACGGTTCTCCAGTTCGATCGCGAGGCCGACGCTGTCGTCGACGCCATAGCGGCACCAGGTTGAGCCCACGCACGACTTCACCGTGCGCAGCGACTTGCCATATGCATGGCCGGACTCGAAGCCGGCCGCAATCAGCTCTTCCCAGATCGCCGGCAGCTGATCGACCCGCGCGCCGAACAGATCCACCCGCTGCCCGCCGGTGATCTTGGTGTACAACCCGTACTTCTTGGCCACCTGGCCGACCGCGATCAGTCCATCCGGGGTGACTTCGCCGCCCGCCATGCGCGGCACCACCGAATAAGTCCCGTCCTTCTGGATGTTGCCGAGGAAGTAGTCATTGGAATCCTGCAGGCTGGCATGCTCCTGGTTGAGCACGAAGTCGTTCCAGCAGGAGGCGAAGATGCTGGCGGCCACCGGCTTGCAGACGTCGCAGCCCAGTCCCTTGCCATGTGCGGCCAGCAAGGCGCCGAAGGTCTTGATCCTGCCCACGCGGATCAGGTGGAACAGCTCCTGGCGCGAATACGGGAAGTGTTCGCACAGGTGATTGTTCACCGCCAGGCCCTGCTTTCTCATCTCGGCCTTCATGACCTGGGTCACCAGCGGAACGCAGCCGCCGCAGGCGGTGCCGGCCTTGGTGCAGGCCTTCAGGTCGCCGATGTTGATTGCGCCGCCGGCGACTGCCTCGCACAGCTGGCCCTTGGAGACATTGTTGCAGGAGCAGATCTGGGCCGAAGCCGGCAGCGCGTCGACGCCCAGCCCCGGCCTGGCCTTGCCGTCGCTCTGCGGCAGGATCAGGAATTCGGGATCCTTCGGCAGCTCGATGCGGTTGAGCATCATCTGCAGCAGCGTGCCGTACTCGGCGGCATCGCCGACCAGCACCGCGCCCAGCAGATGCTTGCCGCAGTCGGACACCACGATCTTCTTGTAGACCTGCTTGCGCTCGTCGCTGAACTGGTAGGCGCGGCTGCCGGCGGTGCTGCCCATGCAGTCGCCGATGCTGGCCACGTCCACGCCCATGAGCTTAAGCTTGGTGCTCATGTCGGCGCCCAGGAATTCGGCATCCTGGCCGGCCAGGTGTTTCGCTGCGGTGCGGGCCATGTCGTAGCCGGGTGCGACCAGTCCGAAGACCTGCCCGTTCCAGGCGGCGCATTCGCCGATGGCGTAGATATCCTTGTCGGAGGTGAGGCAATGATTGTCGATCGCGACACCGCCGCGCGCACCGATGTCGAGGCCGCTGGCGCGGGCCAGTTCGTCACGCGGGCGGATCCCGGCCGAGAACACGATCATGTCGGTCTCCAGGTGGCTGCCGTCGGCGAATACCATGCGGTGCTTCGCCTGTTCGCCGTCGATGATTTCGACCGTATTCTTTTGCACATGGACCAGCACGCCGAGATCTTCGATCTTGTTGCGCAGCGTGCGGCCGCCGGCATCGTCAACCTGCACCGCCATCAGGCGCGGAGAGAATTCCACCACGTGGGTCTGCAGCTGCATGTCGCGCAGCGCCTTCGCGCATTCCAGGCCGAGCAGTCCGCCGCCGATCACCACGCCGCTGCGGGAACGCGCGCCGCACTCCAGCATGGCTTCCAGATCTTCGATGGTGCGGTAGACGAAGCAGTCGGCGCGGTCCTTGCCGGGGATGGGCGGCACGAAGGGAGTGGAACCGGTGGCGATCACTAGCTTGTCATAGGACAGGGTCTCACCGCTGCCGACCGTCACGGTCCTGGCCTGGCGGTCAATGGCAATAGCGCGGGTATTGAGCCTGAGGAGCAGGTTGCCGCGATCGAAGAAGCCGGATGCGACCAGCGAAAGGTCCTCGGCCGTCTTGCCGGAGAAAAATTCGGACAAGTGAACGCGGTCGTAAGCCGGACGCGGCTCTTCGCACAGCACAGTGACGCTGGCATCGCGCAGCCCTGCCTCATCGAGGCTTTCAAGGAACTTGTGGCCCACCATGCCATGGCCGATGACGATGATCTTCATGTGTTACTCCTTTTTCAAGCGCGTGTTGTTCTGCCGTGTTTTCAGTCGATAGCGGATGCGGCGGCGCGGCCGTGCATTCATCCGCACGGCAAAGCGGGTTGTCTTGCCGGATCGGGGCGGCGTTCGCGCGGCGTGCGATTTCGCCGCATGTTCTGTTTATCTAGCGCGATTGTCGCGAGCGGCCCTTGCCGGCGCACTTGCCGGCGCCGGGATCAATCGATTGAAAGCCTCGTCGGGCCATGAGATGCGCATTGGCTGCTGCCATGCGGTGAGAAAGAAGATGCTTGCTGAATGACTCTGACATATGCAAACCATAAGTTTGCGTGGACCGGCGCGTCGGCCTTGACAGCCGCGTTCCGATTCACAGGACACCATTGTCCATGAGGTCCGGCATTGGACCCCACTTTGATAAGCACAATTGCTTTGCATTAGGCTTTAGCAATCGGCATGCCAAGCGATTTGGGGCCGGAATGCGGGAAACCTGCCCGGTTTGCGCTTCAAAATGGGGTGCGGTGCATTACAAGGGAGCAGGAAGCAGGGATATGCACCTTGGGCGTGCACCGCCGATGTGCGGTGCCGCATGCATCGTGTCGTTGCATGCCGGTGGCAAGTGTGTTTAGGCCGGCTTCCCGCGGTCGTCCTGGCGGGTCAGCACGTATTCAAGCGCATTGGAATTCTGCAGCGTCAATGTCATGATCGAACGGGCCTCATGCCGGCCCGCCAGCAGCAAGGCATCGCCCGGCTGAAGCTCGCAGTCGGCGTCCGGGAGCAGGATTCGGCGTTCGCCGCGGATCAGCATCAGCACAACGAGGGGCAGGCCGTGTTCGTAGTCGGCATTGTCCCGTACCAGCTGGGCGACGAAGACATGCTGGCCCTTGCTCAGGGCCTTGTGCACCGCCGGGGCGCCGTCCGGATCGATGATGGTGCCCCAGACTTCCGGCACCACGTTGCCGCAGATGGCTTCGAGGCGCGCGGTCAGCTCCCGGCTCCATTCGGCATTGGCCGACCGCACGGCGGCAAGGAAGTAGGCCAGCAGCGGCGTGGTCAGCACGGAAATGCATTCCTGCGCCACCACCCGCGTATGCACCATGCTGAAATCGGCGTCGAAGGTATCGAACAGCACGTCGCTGGCGGCATGGTTGCGCCGGGTGACGACGAAGATGTCCGGGTTCAGCCGCTTGGCCATGGTGGCGATCGCCAGATTCTTCAAATCGTCGTCGCTGCCGGCCACGATACCGCTTGCCTGGCGGATGCCCGCGCTTTCCAGCACGTTCGCTTCGGTCCCGGTGCCGCGTACGACACGCTCGCAGCCCGGCCCGGAGGCACGCGGGTCGATGAAGGTGAGCTGTATGCCAGGCAGGTCGAGATAGCGCTCGATCGCCCGTCCGAAGGTGCCGTAGCCGCAGATGATCCAGTGCCCGTGGGGCGGGCGGTGCACTTCCGGCAGCGGCGTACCCGGCAGCCCGGTCAGCACCTCGATCAGGCGGAAACGCTCCGGCGAGGCGACGGCCAGGCCGAGATATTCCGCGAACCGCTCATAGGCATTGACGATGTGGTCGGTTCCGAAGGATGCCATGTTGTCGGCGATGAGCGGGCTGCGCACCCTTGCCAGCACAGGTATCGCCGGATTGAGCAGCCGTACGTTGATGGCGATGGCCAGGTTGGCGTTCTCGTCGTTGGTCACGGCCAGCACGCCGCGGCACCTGCGATGCCGCAGTCCGGCCAGCAGCAGGTTGCTCGTGACGCTGGCGTCGGCGGCCAGCGCCGGATCATTGGTGATGAAGTCTTCCAGTTCGAGTTCCTCGACGCGCTGGCCATCCTTCTCCAGGATCACGAAATCGAGGCCGAGTATGTCCAGCGCCCGGCAGATCAGGCTGCCGGTTTCGCCGCAGCCGCAGACCAGGTAGAACGGCGTATGGATGCGCGCCACCCGCCGCGCGAAACGGCTGGTGGTCAAGGTGTTTTGAAACGCCTTGTCCTGCACCAGCGCCAGCAGCGTCAGGATCGCATAGGACCAGGCAATCACGGTAAGGTAGATGCAAACCGTCACCCAAAGGCGCTGGCCGTCGGAAAAAGCGCGCGGGATTTCGCCGAAACCGATGGTGGTGGCGGTATAGCTGATGAAGTAGAAAGCATGGAAAAAGCTAAGCGGCGGCGAGGGCGTGCCATCCTCGTTCACCCCGGGCACGAGCGTCAGGCCAAGCACCGCAATCGCATAGAAAACGATCAGCAGGATCAGCGGCGCGCGCATGCGCCGCAGGACGAGAAAGAAAACGCTGTTCACGTTAGGTGTCGCTCGGGCTTGCGCTTGTTGGCTTAGCGTCGCATCATCACGGTTTCCACGATCAGCATGATGAGCGAGACGATGTTGGCCAGCAAGGCGCCTCCGGACAGCGACACCACGCTGGAGGTGTGCTCCGGCGTCATGCCGGTACCGGTTACATGCACCACCACCGCCCACAGCACCGCGGCCGCGATCAGCTGAATGTCGGCCACCAGGCTGGTCGACAGCAGGACCGCGCCGATCTGCGTGCGGTCGCCGAACTTGAGTACCGTGGCAATCATGTTCACCACGATGGCGGCGAACAGTTCATAAATGTTGTGCAACTCGGGGCGATCGATATCGCCGATGAAGAAGCCGAAATTCAGCGTCGCGGCAAAGACGATGAAAAACGCAAATATGACTTTTTCGAGGTTCATGGGAGCTTTCCTGGCTTGGCACCAATGTGCATCCCACAACCTTAACTCCCGTTCTCTCTGCCGGCATTGCGTTCAGCAAAACTTCCGCACCTTAATGGAGCTTCGTTTTTCCGTAAGACATTAAAGGGAGGGCGGGAGGTCGATCCGTCTGTGCCGGCGGCGGCTTAGCCACCATGATCTTCAACAATTTTCATTGCACGGCTATGTCCACTTCATGAAAGATTTATCCTCAACGCCGTGTTAACCGGTTCGTCAAGGCAGCCAGAAAAGCAATGAGGGTGCATGACGAGCATCCCAATGTTCAATTATTCCGCCGAGGGCCGAATGCGTCATGCCAACTTCCCGTCAGGATACACGCGGCCATACGGGCCGATTGATCCGGTTTTCACTCGCATCGAACCTCCAGGTGAACAAGCGCGCCGCCCGTCCACGGCGCAGCCCGTGCATTCACAGCATGCGGGACATATCGTTCCTCCCCGCCGCCGGCCGGCCGTAATCAATCAAGCCTACCTGCAGTACACCAAACAGGAAAAGTTGACGAAGCCCCGGCCATACTCCCCCGAAACCCAGCGTGAGAGCTGGAATAAAAATCGCGTACTTCTTTCGAGTAAATCCCGGCAGGACAGAGATACGCTCATTGGACTAATGCGGCGCGATTGCCGCGATTACACCGCCGTGGATAGTAACGGGCGCTATCTTGTACCCTTTGATATGGGCATGCGATACGAGGACGAGAATAATGTTCTTCGCATGATCAATCATAAAATCAGGGATCTTGAGCCTGTGGACCGGGTGGCTGTGCTGGGGACCTTTATTGACCTTCATCTTCCGCACCTGCTCCATTCCTCTTCCGTCAACCATGACCTGCAGCGCAAGGCCATCAAGATGCTCGCCGAATTGCTGCCGGCAACGGTTCACAGTCCGAACCATCGGGCACATCTGCTGGCATCCCTCATCAGCCAACTCAACAGCAACGGTATCAGCACGAAACGAAAGACCGACGCCGGCATCTTTGGGACGAGTGGACGTCCAAACAGCGATCTCGCGGTGAAGCTGATACAAAACGAACTCAAGGCGGTCAGGCGCAAGGCCAATAAATGCAGTCCCGAGACGCTGCATCGTCTTGCGCGTAGTTTCGACAATGCCTTGCGCGGTTACGATGCACTGGGCGGCAGGTGGTCCCCTCTCCATACGGAGCAATGGATAAGCACTTTCCACAGCCCGAAACTTGCTCCCTGGAACTGGAAATACTGATCGCCGCACAGATTTCCGCCCCAAACGAGAACGAATACGGCGGGTCTTGACGCAAAACAGCTCGAGTGGTGCGGTGGAGTTGTTACAAAGAGCCCTCGCCTCGTCTGGGCGACTCCCAAATGTTTTCCATGTGTTGCCAAAAAAACATCACCGAAGTTAAAAGAATGCTAACATCGCGCGCTGCTGTTGATTCCTTTCAGACAACATCCGCCCGCCATGTCCAGCCTCGCTTTCCTGCGCTCTCCCTCCGTTCCCCACCTCCACAAGCTCCAGCGCCTGCTCGACGACTACCAGCGCCAAGCCACCGACAGCGCCGCTCCGCTGCGACTGGCCATCGAGCAACGCCTCGCCGCCTGGTCCTTTTCCTCCTCCCTCGGCTTCGACTCCCTGGTGCGCCAGGCCAACGCCCGCATTCCCGCCCTGCGCAGTTCCAGCTGCGTACTCCACGCCCTCAATGATTCCAATCCCCGCGCCCGCCTGCTGCTGCGCCAGGAACTCGACGGCATCGACCTGACCTCGGTCTGGAGCAGCCTGTGGGAAGCCCTGGCCGAGGCGGCGCTGTACCTGGGCGGCGGCCTGGTCATCGGCGGGGCCGGCGGCGCTGGGATTTCTCGCCGGCGGCGGCGGAGCGGTGCCCGGAGCCATGGCCGGCGCCTCCGTCGGCGTGCAGGTCGCCGGTCACCTGATGGCGCTCATGGGCCTGCCGGGGCTGGCCGAGGACATCGGCGAAGCGGTCGTGGAAGTCGGCAAGGCCTATGGCGGCGGCTTTGCCCATGCCTGGCAGGCCGGACGCCTGCGGCCCGGGGAGGCGGCGCCTCAGGCGCGCCACATGCAGCAGGCGGTCGAGAGTTTCGCGCGCGGCCATGCGATGCTGGTGCGCGCGCTGCTGCGGGCGATGGTGCAGGCCATCTTGCGCGGCGGCGGCGGCAAGGCCCGCCTGCTGGGCGAACTGGGCAACAGCCGGCTCGGTCCCGGATTCGGCACCTGGCTGCAAGCCAATGAGACACGCCTGGTGCGGCATTCGGCGTTGCAGCCGCCCATCAAGGCCGAGGCGAAGGTACCG